>DATFSI010000112.1:0-9366 GCA_035262705.1 Candidatus Acidiferrum sp.
TGAGGCTGCACCGCGAACCGCCGCCCGGCTCCATCATCCGCTTCCTGTTTGACACCCACAGCATGTTTTTCGTCATGGCCGTCTTCCTGAACCAGGACAAGGAAGACTCCACCATCGAAGCGGCCGAAACGCTGGACTTCCTGCAAATCGGCATCCTGTTTTTCCTGATATTCCTGGGCGGCTATTATCTCCCCGCTGCGCGGCTGAACTACCAGCAATCCCTGGACCGGGAACTGCTGGTGATGATCTCGCAGACCGTGGGGATCCTGGTGCTGACCGTGCTGCAATGGAGGCGCAGCGTCACCGCCGAAGCGCGCCGCCTGTTCGGGGGACTCTCCTGCTACGTTCTGCTTTACGGAATCCTGGCGGCGTACGTCACTTATGAACAGGTGAGCCATGAATTGCCGACCGGCACGCTGTACGACCTGGGCTGGTCGATTCCGCTGCTGTGCGCGGCGCTTTGGGCGGGCAGTTGGAGGCCGGTTCCAGATTCGGAAGAGCGCAGACGCAAGCACAATCACACGCTGGGCGAAATCCTTATCAACAATGCCATGTTTTTCTTCGCGCCGATGGCCATCCTCATTCAGGTGGCGGAGCTCGGCCCGGACTTGAAGGCGTTTCGCTTTATCCTGCTGAGCATTTCCTTCAGTTGCTACGCCGTGCGCATCGGCCTAACGCAACAGCGCCAGCACCGTGACGAGGAGACCGTCCGCCGCCAGACACTGGCCATGGATTCCTCGGTCGAAGGAATCGGCATTCTCGACGACAAGGGCAACCACATCTACGCCAATGCCGCGCTCGCTTCCCTGCTCGGCTTCGATTCGCCACTGCAAATCGTGGGCAAACCGTGGAGAACTGCTTACGCTCTCCAGCAGTCGGAAACGCTCGAGCTGGAAATTCGCAATGCATTGGAGGAAACCGGCAAGTGGTCCGGGAATCTGCAGTTTCGCCGACCGAACGGCTCGCGCATTCCCGTGGAAATGCACGTGGCCCGCATGCCGGACAGCGGCACGGCTTGTGTGTGCCGCGATCTTTCGCAGCACCAGCTTGCAGAAAAGGCCCGTGCGGAAGCGGAAGCCAAATACCGCATGCTGGTCGAGCACGTGAACGCCATCACCTACATCGCGGAAATCGGCATCAAGGGTCAGTGGTATTACGTGAGTCCCCAGATCGAGACCATCCTCGGCTATACGCCCGAGGAATGGCTGGCTATCGCTGCGAACTGGGATGAACATATCCATCCTAACGACCTGCCAACGGTTATGGCGGCAGAGGAACAAAGCAAACTCGGCGCTCCTTTCCAGGCCGAGTTCCGTGTACGCCGCAAGGACGGGCGAGAAGTGTGGCTCAGTGATACCGCGGTCATCGTTAACGGCAGCGACTCGCATCCGGTGATGGAAGGCATCCTGGTGGATATCACCGAGCGAAAGATGCTGGAAACACAGCTGCTGCAGTCCCGAAAGATGGAAGCCGTGGGACGCTTGGCCGGCGGCATCGCGCACGACTTCAACAACCTGCTGACCATTATTTCCGGCTACACGGAATTGGCCATGACGCGCGCGCACCTTCCGAACGAAGCGCGTTCGGATATTGAGCGCATCGAAAACGCGGCGGGCCGCGCGGCGGGACTTGTCCGCCAGTTGCTGGCGTTCAGCCGCAAGCAGGTTTTGCAGCCGAAGGTCCTGGACTTGAACCAGATCGTGCTGAATCTCGATACGCTGCTGCGACGGTTGATGGATGAGCGCATTGAAATGGTCACCCGTGTCGGCGACAACCTGGGCCGCGTGAAAGCGGATCCCGCGCAGATCGAGCAGGTGATCATGAACCTGGTGGTCAATGCGCGCGACGCCATGCCCGAGGGCGGGCACCTGATTCTGGAAACGTCCAATGTTGATCTCGATTCCAACTACGCCGTGGATCATGTTTCCGTGAAGCCCGGGCGTTACGTGATGCTAGCCGTTTCCGATAACGGCGTGGGCATGGACCAGCAAACCGTGGCGCACATTTTTGAGCCGTTTTTTACGACAAAGGAAAGCGGCCGCGGCACCGGCCTGGGACTTTCCACCGTATACGGAATCGTAAAACAAAGCGGAGGGTACATCTGGGTGTACAGTGAGCCGGCGAAGGGCAGCTCGTTCAAGGTTTATCTGCCGCGCGTGGAGGAAGCGGCCGAGGAAACGTCGTCGGCGCCGGCCACTCTTCGCGTGCAGCGCGGCACGGAAACGGTCCTGCTGGTGGAGGACGAGGAGCCTCTTCGCGAGCTCATTCAGACCGTACTCACCGAACAGGGCTATGACGTGCTCCTTTCGCTCGATCCGAAGCATGCCGAAGAGATCGCCACTCGCCACGAGAGCGAGATTCATCTGCTGCTGACCGATGTGGTCATGCCCGGAATGAGCGGCCGGGAATTGGCGGGACGCATTTCGGCGCGGCGTCCGGAGATTCGCGTGCTTTACATGTCGGGTTATACGGATAACGTTATCAGCAGCGGTGGCATGCTGGAACGCGGCTTGGCCTTTATGCAGAAACCCTTTTCGCCCGCGACGCTGGTCCGGAAAGTCCGCGAAGTTCTCAACCACACGGCTGCGCGCTGATTCTGGTGCTTATCACTGCGGCTTTTCAGGCGAAGAGTCTGTTGGATTGGCGGCGGTTCCCGTTTCTCTTGGCTTGCCGATAGTGTTCAACGTTTCCACATTGAATCGCTTGTAATCGGAGTACCGCGTGATGGCGTTCATCTTGAAGCCCTTCACCAGCAGAACGCGCGCCCCAATGTGGGCTTCAAAATAGGTTGGCAGCCACACCTCATTATTCAAATAGGCTTGTTCGAAGATGAAGCTCGTGCCGCGCTCCACGCTGGCCAGCAAGCCTCCCGCTAAATGGAAATCGCCGACGAAATACGCCTCCAGGCGCGCCACGTCGTTTGCCTTTTCGTCCACCCAGATGACCCCGGCGAGATCGCGGATCAGTTTTTCGGCCATGGTCTTGGGCTGGAATTCCGGATTGGGCTCGAAATCGAAGACCAGCACGTCCTGTCCGCGAAAGCGTTCCCGGCGCGGATTGACGAACTGCGAGCTGCGCAGGAACGCTTCGATGCCCGGATCGTCATCTTCCTTTTTTCCCTTACCCTCTTCTTTGGCCTTTTCTTCCTTGGCTTCTTTCTTTTTTTCACGTTTCTGGATCCCGGCAATCTCTTTCTGTGTTTTCTCGTTTTCCTTTTTCTGCTCTTCTTCGCTGAGGGGCTTCCCATCTTTCCCGGTCAGCGTGGACACTTCCTCGCCATCCAGATAGAAGAAGCTGAACTCCTTAACTTCTTTTTTGGTCTGCTTCCCGGCTTTGTCGTATTCGGTTTCTTCCTCGACGCGGGCTCCGGCGTAGTTTTCCTTGACCTTGTCGATTTCCTTCTGGTTGGCGTCGATTTGCTCGAAGAGTTTCTTGAGGTCCGGCAATTTCACCTGCGACTTGATGGGAAAATCGAAGACCCGTTCGCCGACGGTTTCGTTCACCGCGGTGCGCGTCACGTTCACCGTGTAGGCCTCGCTACCGCGGCGCAACTCGATCTTATAGGGAACTTTGAGGCCTTGGACGGCGCGGTAGTCGTCGTAATCCACCTGCCGCGGGATCCCCGCGATTTGTGCTTTTTCTTCCAGAATCAAGTGGGTTTTCGCATCGAAGAAGACCTGCCACTGCACGCCGGTGGGATAGGTGAGCTCCAGCTCCTGCGCGGGAAGGCCGCGAACCTGCGCCTCTCCCTTATAAGCCACGCCAACCTTGCGCTTAGCCAGCGACTGCAGCCGTGCGTTGTAATACTGCGCGGCGGCTTCCATTTCCACTGCTTCCCGCCCGAGGAACGTGCTGAGTTCCCCTTCCGGGTTCTGGTGCCAGGCCGATTTTCCGTTGTACGAGTCGATGAGCGTTTTCCCGTTGCTGCGCAGCTCGGTATAGAAGCGGTTTGGCTGCTTGACCTTGAACGTGTAGGTGCCGGGAACCTCGTCGCCGGTGGCCGCAATGCTTCCGTCAATCGAAAGCGTTTGCAGGTGAGATACCACTTTGGGGCCCCCGACTGCTTTCAAATATTGGTCGATGATTTTCTGCGCTTCGTCGGCGCGGCAGGGACTTGGGACAAACGCTGCGAGCGCACTAGCAAGGAGAAAGAGGAAGATTTTGCGCATGGCGGTACCTTCTTAGATACGCACCACCGCGCAAAAAGTTGCGGTCGAAGTTGGCCGGCCTGCCACCGGCGGTTCTTCATCGCACAGGTTTCGGGCGGTTCAAATACTTTTCGTACAAGGCCTTTTGTTTGTTATCTGTGGAGGTGAGCTGTCCCTTGATGAACAGATAGCGCACCTCGGTGGTCACATCCAGCGGGTCGCCGTTGGTCACGATGAGATTCGCCGTTTTGCCGGTTTCCACCGTGCCGAGTTGCGTATCCAGACCAAAGATCTGCGCTGGATATAGCGTCACTCCCTTCAACGCTTCGTCGTGTGGGAGTCCGTGGGCCACGGCATTGGCCGCTTGCTGGCCCAGGCGCCGGGAAAAACTGTTGTCAAAACTCGCAAATACCACCTTAACCCCCGCCGCACGCAACTCCTCCGGCTGGGTCATCATGCGGTCGTACGGGCTGTCGTCTTCCGGTGGAGCGCCCAGCGTGGGCCGTAAAATCACGGGAATTTCCCGGGACCGCAAAAGGTCTTTCATTTTCCAGGCTTCGGTGCCGCCGGCGAGAATCATTTTTACTTTCTGCTTTTCGCAGAATTCCGCGGAATCCCGGATTTCGCGGGCGGTGTCGGCAAAGACAAGCAACGGAAGCTCCCCGCGAATCACGGGAGCCAGGGCGTCGAGTTTCACGTCGCGCGCAAAACTTGCTCCGCTTGCGGCCTGCAGCACCTGCGCGTAGTGCCGTGCCTGTTCGAAGTAAGCTGCAAGCTGATCGACCTGCTTGTCGTACTCCTTCTTGGCTTCAGTGAAGGGTTTCTCTTTTACAGAAAAAGTCGAGAAGTCGAACGAATGCGTCTCCACACTGGGCCAGATCACCACCATGGCCGCGCTTCTGCGCAGCAGCATTTCGTCGACGGTCCAGCCCGCCATGTGCAGGGCGGAGGCTTGGCCGGCTATCTGGCTGCCGGCGCCGTCAGAGTCCAGCCCACCGCTGGCCGGCGCGGCGATTACTTGCGTTATTCCCGCGGCTCGCGTCACGGGGAGGTGCGCGCTTGAAGGAAGCACCGCCGTGGCGGCTAGCAGATCCGCGTTGAAGGAGCCAACCTCCGTGGTATCCACAGTTGCGGGCACGGACCCGACTTCGCGCAAACCCATCTGCGTCACCGCATCGAAGAGTCCCGGATAAACCTGCAATCCTTTCGCGTCAATCACTTGCACGCCTGCCGAGATCTCCAGGGCTGCACCGACCGCGGCAATCTTTCCGCCATGGATCACCACCGTGCCGTCTTCAAGCGGAGGGCCCGCCAATGTGAAAATCTTCGCGTGGGTAATGGCATAGTCCCCCGCCGATTGCGCATATCCTCCGACGCCACCAAACAATGCCGCAAAAACCGACATCAACGCGAAACATCTGGGGAAGGGGTTCACTTCGCACCCCCTTCCAGCTGATCGCCTTGCGGAGGCTTTGGCTTTTCTTCCGGCTTTTTCCCCTCGGGCTTTTTCTCTTCCGCTTTCTTTTCTTCCTTCTTGTCCTGGGGTTTCTTTTCCTTCTCTTTTTCCTGCTCCCGCGCCTTGGCGGCCTTTTCCTGAAGCTCCTTCTTTTCTTTTTCAAGGGCTGCGCGGCCGGCGATATCCTTGGCACGGTCGAAATAAACGAGCCCGTCAATCAAGGTCTTTTCGACCACCGCGAAAGCGCTAAGGGGATCATGGTTGTAGATCACCAGGTCCGCGTCCTTGCCCGCGTCAATTGAGCCGACACGCTTCTCGATTCCCAACTGGATCGCAGGGTTGAGTGTGACCAGCTTCAGCGCCTCATCGCGCGTCAGCCCTCCGTACGCAATCGATTTCGCCGCTTCCTGATTCAAGTGCGTGGCTTCGGCCGCGTCGTCCGAATTGATGGACACGACCACGCCGCGTTTGGTCATCAGTGCCGCATTGTAGGGGATGGCGTCGTACGCCTCTACCTTGTAAGCCCACCAATCGGAGAAGGTGGACGCGCCCGTGCCCGCCGCGGCGATTTCATCCGCCACCTTGTAACCCTCCAGCACATGCTGCAGGGTCTGGATGTGAAACCCGAACTCCTTGGCTACGCGCAGCAGCATCAGGATTTCATCCTCGCGGTAGCAGTGCGCGTGCACCAGGCGCTTCCCTTCCAGCACTTCCACCAGTGGATCGAGTTTCAGGTCGCGCCGCGGCGGCAACAGGTTTTTCTCTCCGGCGGCCGCGCGCTTATTGAAGTCGTCCCAGGCTTTCCTGTAATCGCGGGCCTCGGTAAAGGCGCTGCGAATCGTCTCCTCGACGCCCATGCGGGTGGCGGGATAGCGGTCGCTTCCACTGATGGCGCGAAGGTTCGAACGCTTCGGATTCTCGCCCAAGGCGAACTTGATTCCAGGTAGCGCTCCTTCGAAAGGCAATCTCGCCGCGGGTTGGCCCCAGCGCAGCTTTATAACCACGGTCTGTCCGCCGATGGAATTCGCAGAACCGTGCAGGATATTCGCGGTGGTCACGCCGCCGGCAAGGTCGCGGTAAATAGAGATGTCGTTGGAGTTCAATACATCGGCTATGTTCACCATCGAGGAAACGGACACTGAGGCTTCGTTCACGCTGCCGTCCACTGCGATATGCGAATGGCAGTCGATGATTCCAGGGGTTACGAACTGTCCCGTGGCATCGATCACCAGCGCATCGCCCGGCGCTTTTAGCGTTCCGCCAACGGCCGAGATTTTTCCGTCCTTAATCAGGATGTCGCCTTTGTCGATGGTGCCGTGAGAAGCGGTGAGAATCGTCGCGTTGCGAATCAGTATGACGGAGGGCGCGGCGTAAACGGGGGCTGCAGGAGAGGTTTTTTCACGTGCGGCCAGGGTCGTTGCGAACGACAGGAAGAGGAAAGCACCGAGAGTCAGGATGCGCAGCTTCATTCCGCACCTCCCTCCTGCAGCCCCGCTGACGCATCGGGCTTCGTTGCAGTGAAAGGAAGCGTATAGCCCATCGCCTGAATCGTGCCCTTCATGGAATTCCCTTCCAACGTGCCGGTGAACAGCACGTCGCCGGCATTTCCTTCGATCTGCACGTTAATCGTGAAGCTGAACTTGTCGCCGCTCACCCAGCCGCTGAACACCGTTCCCGTGCCGTGCTCGCTGGACACCATGCCGGTCAGCGTGCCGTCCGGCTCCATCGTCAGGTCAGCTGTTGCTTCTTCCTCCCCCTGCGGCGATGTGAACTTCAGTTGCCATTTCCCAGTGAGGCTGCCCTTGGGCGGTTCGCTGGGCCGCAGCAGTTCCCGCACTTCGTATTTTTTTCCGTCCACAAAGACCATCTTTACCTTGGTTTTCTTGTCGAAGAGGTCGCCGTCCGCCACCACCAGGTTGGCAATTTTTCCGCCTTCAATCGATCCCAGTACTTGCGAAACCCCGAAAATCTCAGCCGGAGAAAGGGTTAACGCACGCAGAGCCGCATCGCCGCTGAGTCCCGCGTCCATGGCCTTCTTAACGGCCGGCAGAAGATCCTTGGGTGCCGAAATGCCGTCCGAATAAAATGCAAACTTCACACCTGCTTTATCCAGTGCCGCGGGCGTGGCTGGCGCGCGGTCCCGGAAACGCAATTCCCGTAAGGAAGGCGTGTCTTCGGGATCCGCGTCTTTGCTCGCCTCCGGCCATTTCAGGTTGACCAGCACCGGCGTTTTGGCCGCGGCGATTTCCGGGGCCACTTCATACGCCATCTGCACGCCATAGAGTACGGCGTTGAGCTTCCATTCCTGCGCCAACCGCAGCGCGCGCCGGATTTGCAGGGATTCGTTTCCCGGCAACAAAACCACGGCGTGCTTGGCCAGCGCCTCCGCGATGGCGGCATCGCTGCGGGTGTATTTGGGGCGTTCCATTCCGCGCGGATCTTTTTGGTAAAGAGCGCTGGCTTGCGTGCCCCAATTTGTGTCCAGCCATACCTGCCGGACGTACGCAATCGCGCCCATCAGCGAGCCGGGATAGCTGCGAAAACCACCGGAGGCTTGCAGCGACACCGGCAAAGCAACCGGCGACTTCACCACTAACTCGCCCGCGTGTTCTTCGCCTAAATCCAGGATCGCAGCCTGGCCGGGAAACATCCCTCCCTTTGGCACGGTCACCACGGTAGTAAAGCCGGCGCTGCGCCATGACTCCACGCGGGGGTCGGTCGCGTTTACTTCGTCCTCTGCCTTGCGCCACGGCGTCGTTTCCGGCCGGTCCTCCGGCCCACGGGCAATCGCTCGCTGTTTTTCGCCCTTATCCGCCGGTGGGGCCGACGGAGACGTCAGCCCAACATCTGTGAAAGCGTCGAACAATCCCGGATAGACAAGGAGGCCCTTTCCGTCAATCATCCAGGCATCCGGGGGGATGGTTACGTTCGCGCCGACGGCGGTAATCAGTCCCTTGGAGACGACGATAGTGGCGTTTTCGATAGGCGCCGAAGAAACGGGAAACACCTTAGCCCCACGAATCGCAAACGTGCGCGGTTCGCCGCCCTGGCCGCGGGTCGCCAGCGGCGCAAGCAAGCCCCATGCGGCGGCCAAAAGCACAATTGGCCGCGCGCGTCGCAAAACGCTGTTCCCGCTCATGAGTTGCTCCTTGTGATTCGGGTGTTTGGACGTATCCGCGCCGGTTACGGCTTGGGCTTTTTGCCGAAAAGTCCACCGAGTTGGTTGACCACGTCGCCGGTGCCCTTGGTACCGGTTCCCGTCAATCCTTCAGCCGATTTGGCTAGGTTTCCCGGACTGCCGCCCGCGCAAGTAAGCTCGGACTTCAGCAGGCCCGCGGCAACTCCACCAATATCCGGAACAAATTGCGGATTGGAGGTGGTTCCCTTCACCTGCAACGGCACTTTGAGTCCCCCGTTCTTGCAGGCAGTGGACCCACCGCCCAGCATTTTGCCCACAGTTGCGCCCGTGCCCCCTGCCGCTTGATCTGCAGCCGCACCAGCCAGTGCGTCGTTGACCGTGGCTACGAGGTTGAAGTTGAGGTTGTTTTTTTCGTCCACCGTTCCCCCGCCCACCATCGAGCCCAGCGCTGGAACCACCGCATCCAGATTATCCGTGCGCAGCCCATTCGGGGCCATGTGCACATTGGTGGTGAACTTTTCAATCACCAGGTCACCGCCGGTCTTAATCCCTGCGAGCGACGCGACTCCGGACATCTTTTGTCCGAGGTCGAATCCCGCCAGCTTGCCGTTGAACAAGCCGAT
>DATFSI010000113.1:0-54810 GCA_035262705.1 Candidatus Acidiferrum sp.
TATGAGCCGGCGAATACTCCTCGTGGATGATGAGCTTGCACTTCTGCTGACACTCAAAGCGGTTTTGGAGTTGAGTGGCTTCGAGGTCGTCACCGCTGCTTCCGCTGCTGAAGCCAAGCGCAGACTCGGAGCGGAGACGTATGACTTGGTTATCACTGATCTGATGATGGAGCATGAAACGGCCGGTTTTGAGGTGGTACGGTTCGCGAGAAAACAGAGTTATCGTCCCGCCGTTGCAATTCTGACCGCTTGCTGCGATCTTGGGAGAGATTGGAAGCAACAGGGCGCCAGCAGCTTATTGATAAAGCCTACGAATGCGCCGGAACTCCTGGAATGTATTGAGGCTCTTCTGTCACGACAACAGAACACACCACGGCGCCCGCGCCGGAAAACCGTTGGGGACGGAGCAGCTGGCGACCCTAGGGCTACTATCAGTAAAAGATGAAGGAAATGGATGCGCATCTCTCGTCCCCTTTTCTCCCGTTGGATTACGACTGAAGACTTTGCGAGGCAACGGCAGCGACCGGTTGCTTTCGGCTGTGCCGATAACCCAATAGCGCAAAAAGAAGGACGGCAGGCACGCCGGTCAGCCCGCAAGCTATAAAGAAGATGCCGTAGGCATGAATGAGGCCGTGCGTGGCGCTCAGACTTTCGACCGCGGCGCCCGAAAACCCCTTCAGAATCTTTCCCAGCCAGGCATAGGTTGAACTCAGGAGCGCATACTGCGTGGCCGTGTATCCAATGCTGGTGAGGCTCGACATGTATGCGACCAGCACAACGCCTGCAAAGCTGATGGCGAAGTTATCACCTGATACGACCAGCGCGAAGAGACGAACCGTCGGGCTGGCGAACGCGAGGGTCGCATACGCAGCAATCGCAACAGCCTGCGCGATGCCGCCGATGATGAGCGCGCGCATGTAGCCAAGCTTCAGAGAACAGAATCCGCCCGCTGCGATGCCGGCAAATGTGGCGATGATTCCGATGGAGCCGCGCACCTCCCCGACGGTTGCCTTGGAAAGACCGAGGTCGTGGTAGAAAGGATTGGCCATGGGACCCATGATGTAGTCCGGCAACCGGTACAGGCTGATGGCCGCCAACATCACCAGCGCAAGCCAGCCATGGGCGCGGAAGAAGGCGATGAACGGTCCCACAACAGCGTCAAAGAAACCGCGCGGCGTCCAAAGCGGCGCTTCGCGCTTTTTCTTCTCCATCACTTCATCCGCGTGCACCGGTTCCTTGGCCAACCAGGTCGCGACCATGCCCACGGCCATGCATGCGCCGTAAATACCATAGGACATGCGCCAGCCCAGGGTGGCTGCCACGATCAGGATCACGGAATCGGTAGCCAGAATCGCAAGGCGGTAGCTGAACGCGTAGGCAGAGGCAAGGAGGCCTTGTTCGTCTCCGTCGTCTGCCGATTCAATTCGCCAGGCGTCGACCACAATGTCCTGTGTCGATGAGGCAAAGGCGACGACCAGCGCAAGAGCGCCGAGCCGGCCGAGCCCGGCTCCGGTGCCGGTTCCGCCCATCGCAACCAGCGCCAGCCCGACGATGATTTGCGAGAACATCATCCATCCGCGCCGATGTCCAAGCCGCTTAAACAACGGCAAACCGACGCGATCCATTAAGGGAGCCCACAGAAACTTCAGCGAATAGGCAATGCCCACCCAGGAAAGAAACCCGATCGCCGTCAGGGAGGTGTGTTCGTCGCGCAGCCAGTAGCCGAACGTATTGCCGACCAGAAGAAAGGGAAGACCTGAAGAAAACCCGAGCAACAACATGGTTAGCGTTTTTGGCCGAAGATAATCGGCGATTCGGTGCTTGTGGGGACTCACGCATTCATTTTCTATGCCCGCTTCACGAAACTCAACGCTCATACAATCGAATCTTGTCCATGCTGACACTCTACCGAGTGGCGGGCTATTCGCTTGGAGGTTTAGCGTTCCTTTTCCTTGGGCTTCTCTTTGGAAACGCCGACGGGCGCTCCGGCCACGGCAGCGCCGGCCCTTTTTTCCTCGCGCTCGCGTAAGCGTTGGATTTTCACGCGAGCCACGCGTCTACCGTCCATTTCAACCACCGAAAAGCGGTAAATGCCGTATTCAAAACTTTCGCCGCCGCGCGGGATGAAGCCGAGCTGATCCATCACGAAGCCGCCGACGGTGGCGTAGGCGGGATCCTCGGGAAGAGTGATGTTGTATTGCGAATCGAGATCGCGAACGTTCAGGCCGGCGTCAAAAATAATCGCCCCGTCGGCGAGGGTGAGCGGTTTTTCGACGACGTCGAACTCGTCATGAATTTCGCCAACCAGTTGCTCGAGCAGATCTTCTTTCGTCACCAGGCCGAGGATGCTGCCGAATTCGTCCACCACCATGGCCATGCCGGTGTGGCGAGCGCGGAGTTCCATCAGCAATTCGCTGGCGGGCTTGGTTTCCGGAACGATCAGGATTTCGCGCAGCACGCGGCGTAAATCGAACGGCGGACCGGGAGGCAACTTCTCTTCCAGGCGGCGCTCGCGGTCGAGCAACACCCACATCATGTCCTTGATATGCACGAAGCCGAGAACGTGATCGACTGTGCCGCGGTAAACGGGGATGCGAGAGCGCTGCGTGGTGGCGAAGATTTTCATTACTTCATCGAGAGAGGCTTCTACGGGAAGCGTGTGCATATCCGGCCGCGAGACCATGATTTCGCGCACCTGAAGTTGGCTCAGCTCGATAGCGCTAAGAATGAATTTTTCTTCGCCGGCGGCCAGCAATCCGCGTTCGCGCGCCTGCTGAATCTGGATTTGCAATTCTTCGGTGGAGTGCGCCACGCCGTGGCCGAAAGGTTTCACGACGCCGAGGGAACGAACAATGGCCCCGGAGATTCCATCGAGCAGATCGATGGCCCAGCGGAAGGAGCGGAGAAACCAGGCGAACGGTCGAGCGACCATGAGCGCGACGCGCTCCGCGCGCGCCAAGCTGATGGTCTTGGGGACGAGTTCACCAAAAACTACGTGGATGGCGCTGAGAAACGCGAACGCTACGGCAAGCGCAATGGCATGCGCAAGCAGGAGCATGCGCATGCTGCCTTCCGAAGGCAGGACGTTTTGCACGAATTTGGCGAGCGTGACTTCACCGAGCGCGCCGATGGCCAGGCTGGTGAGCGTGATGCCGAGCTGCACGCCGGAAACAACGCGATGGATGTCGCTGAGCAGATGCTCGACGATTTTGGCCTGGGCGTTGCCCTTGGCCACGAGCTGGCGGACCCGTGACAGACGAACGGCAACCAGGGAGAATTCGGTGGCGGCAAAAAAGCCGTTCAAGATTACGAGGACAAAAACCCCGATGAGTCGGACAAGAAACATGTCGTGGCGCGGTCCCCCACTGAATTGTAGCAGCAGAATCGCCGAAGTGGCGGCGCGGGCGCCAGTGCATGAAAATGCACAGCCGAAAGCCGTGCTACACTGACCTTTCCACTCCGCGAGGTGAAACCCGCTTTGCGCATTGTCCTTCGTCTGGTTCTAACCCTGCTTGCCATTGCCCTGATCGTTTTCGCCACGGCCGTTTGGTGGCTGGTATACCGCCCGCTGCCGCAATTGGATGGAAAAGCAAAGGTCGCCGGGCTGCAAGCGGAAGTGACCGTTGAGCGCGACACCTGGGGCGTGCCGCATATCCGCGCGGCTTCGCTGGAAGACGCCGTGGAGGCACAGGGCTATGTGGTGGCGCAAGACCGGCTCTGGCAGATGGACCTGCTGCGGCGGGCTTCACGCGGGCAACTCTCGGAGATTTTGGGACCCGCGACGCTGAAAATCGACAAGGATTTCCGCAATCTGAATTTTTCCCGCGCAGCGGAGCGCGATTTGCAGCAGATGAATCCCGAATCGCGCAAACTGCTGGAGGCTTACGCGCTCGGAGTGAATCGCTTCATTGAGCAGCACCAGGAAACGCTGCCGATGGAATTCACTTTGCTGAAATACAAGCCGCAGCCGTGGCAGCCCACCGATTCGCTGGTGTTGACCGGATACATGTACCGGACGCTTACGGATACGCGGGAACGCGAGATGCAACGCGCCCTGGTGACCGCCAAAGTCGGGCCGGAGCTGGCGAAGGATTTGTACAACCCCGAATCCGGGATGGATCATTTTGTGGTTGGCGACCCGAACGTTAAGGAAGCCACAACCAGCAATGCACAAGACGACGAAGACGATGATGACCAGGACGAGATGGACTACGACGACCTTATGCGTGCCGGTTTGATGCATCCCGGCCTACTCGATGCGATGAAGGAGCCGGACCTAACTTCTTATTTTGCGCACCAGGTTAAAGAATGGTTGCGTGAGGGAGACGATGACATTCGCGGAACGCTGGGCAGCAACAACTGGGTGGTGAGCGGCGCGCACACCGCCAACGGAAAGCCTCTGCTGGCGAACGATACACATCTCGAGTTGACGATTCCGTCGATCTGGTACGAGCTGCATATCACGGCGCCCGGTTACAACACGAAAGGGGTCACCTTCCCCGGCGCGCCGCTGGTGATTATCGGCCACAACGACCGCATCGCCTGGGGCTTCACAAACAACGGCGCCGATGTGCTTGACCTATATATCGAGACGTTCAATCCGGCGAACCCCGACGAGTATCGCGTGAAGGGCAAATGGGTGAAGGCGGACGTCTATGACGAAGTGATTCACGTGAAAGACGCGGCGGACCAGCACATGCGCTTGGTGGTGACACGCCACGGACCGGTGCTAGTGAATCATGAGGACAAGGCGTACGCCGTAAAGTGGACGGCGCTGGAGCCGGGCGGGCTGGCGAACAGCTACAACTGGCTGGGCAAAGCGCGAAACTGGAAGCAATTCCGCGAAATCATGAAGCAGGTGTGGGGCCCGGCGCAAAATGCCTTGTATGCGGACGTGGAAGGAAACATCGGCTACGTGATGGCGGCGCGAGTGCCGGTCCGCAAGAAGGGTCACGGCGAAGTGCCAATGCCCGGGGATACGGGTGATTACGAGTGGACGGGCTACATTCCGTTCGAGCAATTGCCGCAGAGCTTCAATCCAACGAGCGGATTTATCGTCACGGCGAACGCGCGCGTGACCGGGCCGGACTACAAACATTACCTGACGGACCGCTGGGAAGAGCCCTATCGCACGGCGCGAATTTTTGACCTGCTGAACGACAAGCATGACCTGCGGCCGGAAGACATGTTGAAAGTGCAGACGGATACGTACAGCTATCCCCACGCGTTTTTGGGGGAGCAATTAGCCGCGGCAGCCAAGAGTTCGCCGCCAAAAGATCCACGCGCGCAAAAACTGATCCAGGAAGCAAAGGATTGGAATGGAATCGCGGAGGGCAATTCCCCGGTGGTGGCGTTCCTGGACGTAACCATGTACCGCGCGCTGGACCTGATTCTGCAGCCACATTTGGGCACGGATACTAAACTCTATTCCTGGCGGAAACTGACGTTTCTGCAGCGGGCGTTGACAGAGCGCCCGGCACGCTGGCTGCCGGCGGAATTCAAGAGCTACGATGAACTGTTATGCGCCGCCGCAGATTATTCAGTAAGAAGCCTTGAGGACGAAACGCACCGCAGCGATCCGGATACCTGGACGTGGCGGCATTTTAATCATCTGGAGATGCTCCATCCCCTCAGCCGCGACAATAAATTGCTGAAGAAACTTCTGAGCCAGGCGGGACGGCCGCAGGCGGGAACACGGTTCAGTCCGCGCGCCGCTTCACATCGGGACGGGCCGTCAGAACGATTTGTGGCCAATCTGGGCGATTGGGACCAGTCCATTTTGTTGCTTCCCACGGGAGAATCGGGGCAACCAGGCAGCGAACACTATTCGGACCAATTTTCTTATTGGTATGAGGGAAAACCCATCTACCAGTCTTTCAGCGAAGCAGCGGAAGCCAAGAAGAAAAAACATAAGCTGACCTTGCAACCGGAGAACTGAGCGATCTTCCCGGACATGCCAGAACTTCCCGAAGTCGAAGCCGTCGCAAGAGCATTACGGCCCCTAGTGGAGGGGCGGCGCATCCGCTGCCTGCACGTGTTTCACGCGATTGCGCTGAAACCGCAGTCTCCGATTGATGTCTCGCGAGTGGTCGAGGGGCGGCGTGTCAGAAATGTCTTTCGCCACGGGAAATATTTGTTTCTTGCGCTGGATCGTGGACTGGTGGAGATGCATTTCCGGTTCGACGGGCAACTGGTGTGGTTTTCGGGAACGCGGGAGTTGGCGAAAAAGGCCAACGCAGGGGTGGATGGCGTGCACGTGGACCTGGCGTTTGAGTTCTCGAAGGGCGTGCTCGGCTTTGCGGACCGGCGGCATTTCGGGCGCGTACACGCTTGGGAATCGGAGGCGGCGTGCCCGCCGTTGCGCATGCTGGGCATGGACGCGTTCTCTAGAGAATTTTCCCCAGGTGAGCTGCACCGGCGTGCTTCCCGCTCGAAGCGGCCGTTAAAAGAGTTCCTGCTCGACCAAACGCGCATTGCGGGAATCGGGAACATCTATTCGAGCGAGGCGCTTTGGCGGGCGCAACTCGACCCGTGGAAACCGGCGAATTCGCTAGACAGGAAGAAAGCGGCGAAACTTCATAAAGCGATTGTGCATGTTCTTCGGCGTGCCCTAGAATGTTGTGAGCACCCGCCGCCGGATTTTCGCGCCGCCGATTGGTGGTTTCAGGGGCTGGAAAAGATTCTGCGGGTCTACCAGCGCGAGGATCTGGATTGCCGGCGGTGCGGGGGTCAGATTCAGCGCGTGGAGCAAGGCAGGCGTTCGACTTATTTTTGCGGTTATTGCCAGAAATAGGCGCGCGAAAAAGGATTTTCAGGCAGAATACCTTTACCAGCATGACAGGGGATGGCGTGAACCAACCTGTTCCGAAAAAAGCGGAAGCGCAGAAGAAGCCGGATTTTGAGCGTTCGCTCGCGCGGCTTGAGGAAGTGGTGCGGAAACTCGAGAGCCCGCAGCTTTCGCTGGACGAAGCGATGAAGCTGTTTGAAGAAGGCGTAGGATTGTCGCACGAATGCCAGAAGCAGCTCGAGGAAGCCGAGGGGCGCGTGGAAATCCTGTTGCAGAAGGCCGATGGAAAAATGCTTGCCGAACCCTTTGCTGGCGAAAGCGAAAACGAGTCGTGAACGGCGGCCGATGACGCAAACCGCGAATTCTCTCTCACCCATGAAACTTCCTGTTTTTTTTGAGGAGGACCGCCTTGCCGTGGACGCCGAACTCGACCGGCTGCTTCCGGGTGAATCGGTGCAGCCTTCTTCCATTCACACGGCGATGCGCTATTCGGTGTTCGCCGGGGGCAAGCGCATTCGTCCAATCCTGTGCCTGGAAGCGGCACGCATTTTCGAAGCCGACGTGACGCCGTCGCTGCATCCAGGCTGTGCCATCGAATTCATCCACACGTATTCGCTAATTCACGACGACCTTCCGGCGCTGGACAACGACGATCTACGCCGCGGGAAACCCACTTGCCACAAAAAATTCGGCGAGGCGACCGCTATTCTGGCGGGCGACGCACTGCTGACGCTGGCGTTTGAAACCATTGCAGCTGCGCCGGCCTCGGCAGAGCGCCGAGTGGCCATGGTGCGGGAAATCGCCAACGCTGCCGGCACCGTGAGAGGGATGGTCGGCGGACAGGTGGCAGACCTGGAAGCGGAAGGAAAGCCCGTCGGGCCAGAGATGCTCGAATATATTCACCGCTCAAAGACCGCAGCGCTGATCCGCGCTTCGATTACCGCTGGAGCGCTTTGCGCAGGCGCGCCGGATGGCGATGTGGCGCGGCTACGGCGTTTCGGCGACACGATTGGCTGGGCGTTTCAGGTGAGGGACGACATTTTGGACGTAGAAGAATCTTCCGCGGCCTTGGGCAAGACTGCTGGCAAAGACATTGCGCAGCAGAAGGCCACGTATCCTGCAGTTTTCGGCTTAGAGCGCTCGCACCAGATTGCGCGTGAGCTGGCCGCGAAAGGCATCGCCGACCTGGAAGCGTACGGTAAACGTGCGGGCCGGTTACGCGCAATCGCGGAATTCCTGATTTTGCGTCGCGCCTGAACTCCAATTCCATGAAAACCAAATCGGAGCGAAAGCGCTTGGACCTGCTTCTGGTGGAGCGGGGGCTGGCCGAATCGCGCCATAAAGCGCAGGCGATGATCCTGGCCGGAGAGGTGGAAGTGGACCAGCATCGCACGGAAAAGGCTGGAACGCTCCTACGGGAAACCGCGCATATCGAAGTGCACAGTCGCCTGCAAAAATACGCCAGCCGCGGGGGGTTAAAGTTGGAAGGCGCGCTGGAGGATTTTCGCGTCAGCCCTGCAGGAAAGATTTGCCTCGACGTTGGCGCATCTACAGGCGGGTTCACGGATTGCCTGCTGCAGGGCGGGGCGGCGCGCGTTTACGCCGTGGACGTGAACACCGACCAGCTGAGCTGGAAGTTGCGTGACGACATCCGCGTGGTGCGCATCGAAAAAAACGCTCGTGAGTTGCGCGCCGAGGATTTTCCGGAATCTGCGGACCTGGTGGTTGCGGATGTCTCCTTTATCTCCGTGAAGAAAATCTTGCCGGGAGCCGTTGCCTGCGCAGACTCCGGCGCCGATTTGCTGATTCTGATCAAGCCGCAGTTCGAACTGGAGCGCCACGAGGTGGGCAAAGGCGGAATTGTGCACGAGAAAGCGCTGCACGAAAAGGCGATTGCCAGCGTGAAGCAGGCCTCCGAGGCGCTGGGCCTAGTCATCGCGGGCTTCGCTCCAAGCCGTTTGCCGGGCGCGGAAGGCAATCAGGAGTATTTTCTTCACGCCCGAAAATCGGCTAAGGTAGAATCCCGATAATCCATGCCGCCCACTTCCACGTTCAAAACCATCGGCATTATTTCGCGCCCGCGACGTTCGAACATCGCCGAAGTAGTGCCACCCTTGCTGCAATGGCTGGAAAAACGCGGCTTGCGGGCCGTATACGACATCGAAGCCGCCACGGTGTTGAAGGGGAGTTACGTGGGCAAGACGCGCCACCAGGTGGCGCAAGAGTCGGACTTGCTGCTGGTGTTGGGCGGCGACGGAACGATTCTAGCGGCGGCGCGCGAGGCCGCTCACCACGATATTCCGATTTTGCCCATCAATATGGGCAGCCTGGGATTTCTGACGAGCTTCACGGTGGAGGAACTTTATCCGGCCCTTGAAAGCGCGTTGGCGGGCACTGCGAAGGTTGAAGAGCGCGTGCTGCTGCTGGTGGAGCGCACGCACAACGGAGAATTGCTGACACAGCAGCGCGTGCTAAACGACGCCGTGGTGCACAAGGGCACGCTGGCGCGCATGATTGAAGTGGAACTACACATCAACGGCGCTTTCGTTTGCCGGTATCGCGCGGACGGGCTGATCGTGGCATCGCCTACGGGTTCCACGGCATATTCGCTTTCCGCGGGAGGGCCGATCGTGCAGCCGGGCGTCGCTTCCATTTTGATTACGCCCATCTGCCCGCACACGCTAAGCGACCGGCCGGTGGTGATTCAGGACAATTCCAAAATCGATCTGCTCCTTTCGCAGAGCTCCGACTCCGTTTTTCTGACTCTCGACGGACAAACCGGAGTGCCACTGCAGACCGGCGACCATGTGCGGATTACGCGGTCGGAACAGCGCTTGAAGCTGATCCAGCCGCCCGGCAAGACGTATTTTGAGATTCTGCGCAACAAATTGAAGTGGGGCGAGGAGTAGGCTTCAGCCGAGGACGTCGGTACGGAGGAGGTCGCGATAGGTTTCCCGGCGGCGGATGAGCTTGGCGGTCTTTCCGTTGACGAGCACTTCGGCGGCGCGCATACGGGCGTTGTAATTGGAAGACTGCGCGAACCCGTAGGCGCCGGCCACCCAAATGGCCGCGAGGTCGCCTGCGGAAACGCTTCCCAAAGGCCAATCCACCAGGAACGCATCACCGGTTTCACACACCGGACCGACAATGTCCACGCGTTTTGCGGCGCTTGCCCGGGCAGCGCCGCTCTGGCTAACGCGCGTAATGGGATGTGGCGCGTCGTAGAGAACGGGACGCTGTAAATCGTTCATGGCGGCGTCGAGAATCACAAAGGATTTTCGCGCGTTGGTTTTGGTGTAGACGACACGCGAGAGGAGGACGCAAGACTCCGCGATAATCGAACGCCCGGGTTCGAGAAGAACCTGCACGCCCAAAGGACGCGCGATCGCGGCGATCAATTTCGCGTAGGCTGTGCGGGATGGCGGACGCTCTCGGGTGTAGCGGACGCCGAGGCCACCGCCAACGTCGAGATACTTCAGCGCGATGCCTTGCCGCCGCACATCGAGCACGTAGGAGGCCAGCCGCCGCAGCGCCCGGCGGAACGGAGCGAGATCCACGATTTGCGAACCGATATGAGCGCTGATTCCCTGCCAGCGGATGGCATTCGTGGTGCGGTGGGCAAGATAAAGCTTGCGCGCTTCGCTCCAGGCGACGCCAAATTTGTGCTCCTGTTGACCGGTGGCGATGTGAGGGTGACCGCCGGCTTTTACGTCAGGATTCACACGAATGGAGACACCCGGCGTGGCATTTGCGCGCGATGCTTCTTCGATCAGGACTTCAAGTTCCGCGGAGGATTCGACGTTGAACTGCAGAATCCCTCGCTCGCCGCCGCGTCCCGCACGATACTGCAGGGCTTCGCGGATCTCTTCGCGGCTTTTTCCTACGCCTGAAAAAACAATGCGGCGGCCGGGAACACCGATATGGCCGAGATGCGCGAGTTCGCCGCCGGAAACGATATCGAAACCGCTGCCCCGCGCGGCGAGTAACTTCAGCAAAGAGAGATTGCCGTTGGCTTTGACGGCAAAGCAGACCAGGTGGGGAATCTTGCCCAAGCCGGCATCGATTTCGCGGAACGCATCGGTAATGGCTTGCCCGCTGTAAATATAAACCGGCGTGCCGAAACGCCGGGCGATTTCCGCCAGAGACACATCGGAGCAAAAGACTTCGCGTGCGCCGGCGGCGGACTTGCGCCAGGAAAAATGTGTCGTGTGCTCGGCGGGATCGAAGTACGCCAATCCGCGGCGGGCCTTGGCGTGCGCGCTCATTTTACTTTCATGACTACCAAGGTGCGGTCGTCGGATAGGGGAGCGCTTTGCGAAAACCAGTCCACCTCGTGCAGCAGGCGTTCGGCGAGATCGCCGGCCGCCAATTCGTGGTGCAGCTCGATCAAGCGGCGCAGCCGCTCGGTTCCGAACAGCTGGCCTTCGCTGTTGGAGGTCTCCGCGATGCCGTCGGAATGGAAAATGAGAATGTCGCCGGGCTCGAGCGTCACGCTCCACTCGTCGTACCCCACATCCTCGAAGATGCCGAGGGGAAAGCCGGTGAGTTCGATACGGTCGCAACGGCCACCCTTATAAAGCAAGGGCTGCGACTGGCCGGCGTTGGCCACGCGGAGTTTCTGGCGCCCCTTCTGCCAAGTGGCGAAGCAGGCGGTCATGAAGCGGCCATCGATGCGCCGTTCCCCGACGAGCTGATTCATCTGGCGCAGCATCTCCGCGGGCTGCAGTTTCTGTGGAGCCAGGCTGCGCATGATGCCGATACAGACCGCTCCGTAGAGGGCGGCGGCAGTTCCCTTCCCGCTGACGTCACCCAACGCGATACCAAGTTGCTGCGGGCCGTAACGGAGAAATTCGTAAAGATCGCCGCCAACTTCGCGCGCGGAGAGATACCTCGCGGCGATGTCGAGGCCATAGTCGTCGCCAGGAACGGCGCGGAGCAATGCGCCCTGAATGCGCTTGGCGGCTTGCAGGTCGCGCTCCATGCGGGCTTCGTCGCGAGCCACCTGTTCGTAGAGCCGCGCGTTCGCGAGGGCCACGGCAAGGTTGGCGGCAAGGATGGTCAGCGTCTGGACGTGTTCCTCGGTAAAGTAGTTGAGCTGGGGGCTTTCGAGATCAAGCACGCCGGTAACTTTATTTTTGTAAATCATCGGAATAGCGAGTTCCGAACGCGTTTCCGGGTTCACCATTAGATAGCGCGGGTCGACGGTGACGTCCGGAACAAGGACCGGCTCGCGCAGGGTAGCAGCGGCACCGACGAGGCCTTCGCTGGCGGCGACGCGGAGTTTTCCCTGCACTCGCTGACCGTGCTTGACGTCGAGGCGGTGGCGAAAGACCCTTTGCTCTTCGTCATAGAGCATGATGCTCAGAATCTGGTAGTCGATGACGCGCTTGACGAGCTCGGCGGCGCGGCGGAGGAGTTCCTCGACGTCGAGGATGGAGCTGATTTCGCGGCTGACATCATTGAGAACCAGCAGGGTCTCCGCCTGCGCACGGACCTTTTGAAACAGGCGGGCATTTTCAATGGCCACGGCCAGGCGGCTGGCGAGCAGGGTGATGATTTTCTGCTGTTCCTTGGTGAAGTAATCAAGATGGCGGCTCTGGATGTCGAGCACGCCGACGCACTTTCCGCGAAACATCAGGGGCACAGCGAGTTCTGACTTCACGCTTTCGATGGCGTTGATATAGCGAGGATCCTTGGAGACGTCGCTGACGCGGACGGGTTGCCCGGTGGATGCGGCTGTACCGGTAATTCCCTGTCCGACAGGAATGCGCAGATTTTCCGCCAATCCCGGCGGGTAGCCGATGGCAAAGCGGTGCTTGAGGTAAGAGGCGCCTTCATCGAGCATGAGCACGCCGAAAAATTCGTAGTCGATATAGCGCTTGATGAGAACAGAGGTATGCGCGAGAACTTCGTCGAGGTCCAGAGAGGCATTGACTTCTTCGCCGATTTCCGCGAGGGTGGCCAGAACGTCGTTGGAAGCCTCGGGTTGGTCAGCGGTGGCTTGAGCTAGCGGGTTCGATCCGGTCGCGTCCATGAATTCCCTAGTATAGCAGGCGAAGCCGGAATCGAAGGGGAGGCGAAAACGAAAGTTATGCTTCCACTTTGGTTTTCCCACCCGGGCCGAGGCGCACGACGCACACATCGGGGAGATTACGGTAGCGTTCGTCATAGTCGAGGCCGTAGCCGACGACGAACTCATTGGGAATGACGAAACCCGTGTAATCGGCGCGGACATCTGCGATGCGGCGTTCGACTTTGTCGAGAAGTACCGCGACGCGAAGATGCTTGGGCTTGCGTTCTTCGAAGAGGCGCAGGAGATACTTCAGCGTCAGACCCGTGTCGAGAATGTCTTCGACGACCAGCACGGAGCGTCCTTCGATGCTGACGTCCAGGTCCTTGATCATTTTAACTTCGCCGGTAGAGTCCATACCCTTGCCGTAGCTCGAAACGGAGATGAAGTCGAAGGAGACTTCGCCGCCGAGTTCCCGGGCGAGATCGGCAAGGAAAAGGATGGAGCCTTTCAGCACGCCGACCAGATGCATGGGCTCGTCCGGGAAATCGCGGCGGATTTCCTGGGCCATCTGCCGCACGCGGGTGCGAATTCTACTGTGAGAGATCAGCACGCGCAGGGATTCTTCAGCGCGCTGCCCGGCGCTCATTTTGGTGCTCCGTTTTGCGGGCTTGGTGGGCAAGGGAGTGGTCCTCCTTGTGGCGTTTCGATAATTTCGCTATTCGACCCAATCGGCAATAAAAACATTGGTTTCGTGGGGAGCCTTGCCGTTGCGATTGGAGGCCCAGACAAGGCGCTTGCCATCAGAAGAGAACATTGGAAACGAATCGAAGTCGGGATGATAAGTAATGCGCTCTTGGCTGCTACCGTCTTCGTTGATGACATAGAGATCGAAATCGCGTCCGTTTTTGGGATCGGCCTGGTTGGAAGCAAAGATGATGCGCTGGCCGTCGGGAAACCAGTAGGGCGCGAAATTGGCGGCACCATTGTGAGTGACCTGGTGCTTGTTGCTGCCGTCGGCGTTCATCACCCAAATTTCCAGATTGCCCGGGCGAATCAGGCCCTGGGCGAGGAGGTCCTTGTAGTCCTTGATCTCCGCGGGAGTTTTGGGATGCTCGGCACGGTAGACTATTTTCTTGCCGTCGTAGGACCAGAAGGGACCGCCATCGTAGCCAAGTTCGGTGGTGAGTTGTTTCACGTTCGAGCCGTCGGCGTCCATGGTGTAGATGTCGAGATCGCCGTTGCGCGTGGAGGTAAAGACGATGTGCTTGCCGTCGCGCGTGATGGTAGCTTCGGCGTTGTAGCCGGTCGCTGTGGTGAGCTGCTTCAAATCGGAGCCATCTGGCTTTGCCGCGTAAATCTGGTAAGTGTTGTAAATCGGCCATACGTAGCCGCGAGAATAATCGGGTTTGGGCGGGCAATCGGGGCTGGCCGCGTGCGTGGAGGAAAACAGAATGCGATCGCCGGAAGGAGAGAAGTAGCTGCACGTGGTGCGGCCTTTGCCCGTGCTGAGGAGCTTAGGGACAGGCGGTTTGCCATCCGGCGGATCGACGACGATGGAATAGATTTGATCGCAGGGGACGCCTTCGCCCTGATGCTGAAAGATGAGTTGTTTATCGTCAGCGGAGAAATAGGCTTCGGCGTTTTGCCCGCCGAAGGTGAGCTGCCGGACATTTCTCAGATGCTTGTGCTCTTGAGGAAGAAGAAGGTCGGCTTCCGGCTTCGCCTGTGCAAAGAGCGGGAAGCAGCGAGCTCCACACAGAATGCCGAGGGCCAGTAGGAGAATTGCCGCTGGTGAAATGATTTTGACGGTAAGCACGATAAAACAAACTCCGATTTGGCCGCGCGTCGGCGGCCTATTTTCGTCGTTCGAGTTTTACTTCCACTTTTAATTCCTTACCGTCGCGCAACACTGTAACCGGCACCACATCGCCGACCTTGCTGCGGCGCAGCGCGTCGGTGAAATCGTAAAGATTCTTGATGGGCTTGCCGCCAAATTGCACGAGGACGTCGCCGGCCTTCAGACCCGCTTTGGCGGCCGGCGACTCGGGCTTCACATCGGAAAAACGGACGCCATTTTCCGTTTGGCTGAAATCGGGAATGGAGCCGAAGTAGGGCCCATAGCCGCCACCTCCGCTGGAATGAGGATTGGCCTCGACAACGTTAATAAAAGTGGGCCGCTCCGGCGCTTGATCTAAAGCCAGAATCGTGCCGGCAACGACATTCAGCAGGCGAGTCGCGGCATCCGGATTGATCTTGTCCCAGGTGTCGGAGGGCTTGTGATAATCGCCGTGCAGGCCCGAGAAGAAAAAGAGCACGGGGATTTTTTGCGCGACGAAGGAAGTGTGGTCGCTGGACTCGTAGCCGCCTTGGGAATATTCGAACTTGAAATGCGAATCGCTACCTGCCTGCTCGAGAATTTTCTGGAACGTGGAGCCCGTGCCGACGCCCCCAATGAAAACCTTGTCGTCCTTGATGCGACCGATCATGTCCATATTGAGCATGGCCACGGCCTTGTCGAGCGGCTTCGTTGGAGATTTAACCCACGCCGCGGAGCCTAGGAGGCCCAACTCTTCTCCCGCGAAGGAGGCAAAGAGAATGCCGCGCTCTAACTGGCCTTTCATTGGAGACAAAAGCCGCGCGAGTTCGAGCAGTCCGGCGGTGCCGGAGGCGTTGTCGTCGGCGCCGGGATGAATTTGCCCGATTTGCGAAGGGGCGAGCGAATCAAAGTTGCCGCGGCCCAGATGGTCGTAGTGCGCGCCGAGAATGATGTACTCGCCGGTCTTGCCGGGCAGAAAGGCGACGACATTGTTGACGGTGGCCCGCGTCGTTTCGACGCCAATGGCCAGCGAGGCGTGAAGCGTATCGGGAAACGCGAAAGAAGCGGGTTTGCCGCTGGCGTTGATCTGCTCCTGAACATCCTTCAGGGATTTTCCTGCGGCTTCAAACCAGGGCGCGGCGCTTTCGTTTTTCACCTGCGCAAAAAGAATGCCGGCGTTCTCCGGGCCGCTGACACTGCCAAAACGAGTGAGGAGATCTTCCTCACCATCGCCGAGCTTGCCATTAAGCAAGAGCAGGCCCTTGGCGCCATGGTTGCGCGCGTTGATGGCCTTGGCGACGAGCTGCGAGTGTTGGGTCAAGCCTTGATTTCCAGACTTGGCAGCGAAGGCGGCAGGCTCATAGCGCAGAATGACGACGATTTTGTCTTTCACGTCTATGCCAGCGTAGTCATCGTAGCCAAATTCATCGGCCGTGGCGCCGTAACCTGCGAAGACCAAGAGCACCGAGACCGAGCCGGACTGCGAGAAGCTGAAGGGGACGTAGTCCAGGTTGAGCTTCAGCTCGGCCTTGGTTTGCCCATTTTGAATGGAGAAATGATTTTGGACATTGAGCCTGGCGCCCGTAGTGACGACAAAGGGTTGCAGAAAGCCATGGGTGCCGGCAGGCTGGAGGCCAAGGTTTTTGTAGCGCGCTTCTAGAAAATGTTCGGCGCGCACGAGCCCTCTGGTGCCATCCCCGCGGCCTTCCATTTTTTCCTGCGTGAGTGTTTTGATATCGCTGAGGTAGCGCTGGCTGTCAGCGGTACCGATGGAGGCGGGGGCGGCAAGGGTTAACGCCGTCGCCTGGAAAAGAATGGCGGCTGCGCGAACGAATAAAAAAACCGATTTCATGCCGGGCGAGTTCCTGACCGCAAAGAGATCATTTTATCTTCGCGGAATTTTCCATGCTATTGGGTGCGGATTCGCGTGTCAATTCGCGGGGCTCGGATGGAAAGAAATCCGGCCATCCAGGTATTTGCAATCGGTGGCGCCATTTTTGATAGCGGCATCGTAAAAGGTTTTCGGGCTATAGGAATTCCTGGTCGGGGCACGGAAATTCGTTCCACTTACCGTGACCGTGAATGAAATGTCGTCATCGAGAGAAAGGAGTTTCTCGAGGCGGGCCGCAAATTGAGGCGCGGGCCTTACGACGCACACGTTCGTTCTGTCGGAACTGAGGGCGAGGAAATCCGGGACCAGGTCGACCGTGAAATGATAAAGCTTGCCCCGTTCATAGCGGAGGACGTCGGGCGGCAAATGAGCGGCCTCGATGGGAACCAGGTCGGCGCCGGGCTTCACGATCCGCAGGGGTGGCTCGATGTTTTCTCCGACGATGTTCCAGCCCACGGTGTAACCCAGATCCATGGAGGGAAACAGAAACGGCGACTGCCAGAAATAATCGTCATCCGGAAAGCGCAGGGAATAACGGAGGCGAATGCCAATGGGCGCGCCGTCTTTCCAAAGCAGGGGTTCGTCCTGCATTTCCGTAACCTGGGTGGCTGCTGCGCGCTTTTCCATTTGACGGAATTCCCAGGCAGCCAAGGTCCGCTGTCCGGCGAAAATCCCCTCCATCAATAGCACGCCCAAG
Source organism: Candidatus Acidiferrum sp. (assembly GCA_035262705.1). GTDB lineage: Bacteria > Acidobacteriota > Terriglobia > Acidiferrales > UBA7541 > Acidiferrum. The sequence goes on from DATFSI010000113.1 coordinate 17,205, forward strand.
CCGACACCACAAAGAATGAGCCATAGCAAGGGATGCCGGGGCTTGTGCGCCGGGAGGAAAAAGCTTAGCCACCACCAAATACCCAGGACGAGAGCCAGGAGACAAAGCACAAAATACGGGAACAAGCCAGGTCCATGGAAGCTTCCCACGAGCGCCAGAAAGCAGGCGACGACGGCGTACAGCAAGGAAAATAAGACGGCGATGACTTTGTTCATGCTGGCCGCTTCCCGGTGATTGTCCGTAACATGGTAACTGCATCTTCTTTGCCGGAGAACCTAAATGAGTGAGAAGAAGGAATCGCGTCCCGAGCCGTGGCTTCGGGGAACGCTAGGCGAACTACCTCCGCTGGCGCGCGGAGTACTGCATGCACTGGAACTGGCGCAGGAGGATTTACACAAGTGGTGCGGCGCGTTGAGCGCGGAACAAGTTCGAGCGCAGCCGGCAGGGCTGGCTTCCGTGGCGTTCCAATTGCGGCATATCGCGGGAAGCATCGACCGGCTGCTGACATACGCGGAGGGCGGCGGTTTGTCGGACATGCAGATGCAAAGGTTGCAAAACGAGAAGTCACCCGGTGGCACAGCCGAGGAGATTCTGGCCGAACTGGATGCCACAATTGCGCGCGCAGGCCACCGCGTGCGCGCGTTGGCCCCACTGGATCCGGCACTTGCGAGGACAGTGGGCAAAAAGCGATTGCCGACAACGCTGGGCGGGTTGCTGGTTCACGTGGCGGATCACACGCAGCGGCACGTGGGTCAGGCTATCATCACGGCAAAGCTCGTTTCAGCAAAGTAAGCATTGTAGATATACTTTCTGAGCTCATGGCGCGCCTTTTGACATCGACTTTTCTCGTTCTTACAGCGCTGTTCCCGATCGTGAACCCATTGGGAGGCGCGCCGATTTTTCTTTCTTTGACGAGGTATTACTCCGCCGAACAGCGCAAGCTGCTTTCGCGGCGCATCGCGATGAACAGCATCGCACTGATTGTCGCGTCCTATTTTATCGGAACGCACATTCTGGCGTTCTTCGGGATTTCCATACCGGTTGTGCAAGTGGGCGGCGGGCTGATGGTGGCCACCACGGGCTGGGCCCTCCTGAAACACAAGGATGAGGACGACGCAAAGGCGGACGTGCACCGCACCGTGGACACAAACGATTTGTTTCAGAAAGCGTTTTACCCGCTGACGCTGCCCCTTACAGTGGGGCCGGGGTCCATCTCCGTGGCGATTACACTGGGCGCAAACGAGCAGCATCTGAATCAATCCCTTCTTTATTCGATGATTGGCGCGCTGATCGGGTCGGCGCTGATCGCGGTGAGCATTTATCTTTGCTATGCGTTTTCCGATCGCCTGGCGGAAGTGCTTGGCTCAACTTCGATGAACGTGATCATGAGATTATCGTCATTTTTATTGCTTTGTATCGGCGTGCAGATTATCTGGAACGGGCTTTCGGCGATGCTGAAGACGCTGCCGGCGTTTGGGATTTCTGGATAGAAGGACGATTTCAAGCCAAGATTCTGATCGTTGAGATCCTTCAGCCCGCAAACGGCGCGGGCCTCAGGATGCCAAGCAGGAGGATTCGCGAGCGGCTATTTCCAGTCGGGCAGGGGGCGCTTGTCGAGGAGAACTTCGGCGGCCCACGCACCCAGATAGACCGACTGCGCTACACCGTGACCCGAGTAGCCCCCGAGCACCATCGCATTTTCACTTTGCGGATGGCGCTCGAAGATGGGCCTCCAACCTTGCGTGATACAAATTGGGCCCCCCCAGCGGTGCTTGATGTTCACGCCAGTAAGCTTGGGATGCAACCCGCGGATGCGGCCTTCCAGCCGCGCGAACAGTTGCGCGGCTTCCCCTTTCGCGATGTCCAGGACATGCAGTTCACGCCAGTCCGCAAAATGAACCAGACCACTCCCAAAAATGATTTGCCTTCCGAGCAGTCTCCCCCACAGATAAGGAAGGTCCACAGTGTAAAAAGGCTTCCCTTCCCCGAGGCCGATTTCGCTTAGCGCAGCGCCAGGCAGAGCTTCCGTTGCAACGGCAAGGGTGAAGCAGGCTTCCGCACGTTCGGTCCAATGGGTGAGTTCCAGTGCATAGGCGTTGGTGGCGAACAGAACCAGCTTTGCCTCGAGCGAGCCGAGAGAGGTACGCACGCGAATAGGGTCCGAGAATTCGCAGCGCTCCACGTTGGCGTTTTCGAACAGGAGTGCGCCGTTGCGTTCAGCTGCCGCGGCCAAGCCACTGACGACCTTTCCCGGATTGACGGTGCCGCCGGTGACCTCCTTCACGGCCTGAAGATTGCCGGAATCGGTCCACAGAATCGGCGAATTCTGGAGAGCGTTACTGCGACCCAACTCATAGACGCCCGGAAGGCACAGATCGCCATCAACGTTTAACTCATGGAAGATTTTTTGATAACCGGCAAGCACGTCGCCGAGTCCGGGCAAATCGCCGGCACCCGATTCCGCAAGGGCCATGCCGCCGGTGTGGCCGCTGGCGCCGGCGCCGAAGGATTCGGATTCAAGAAGGACCACGGATTGTTCCGGAGCCAGGCGCTTGACCCAGGCAGCAGCGGCGAGGCCCGTGAAGCCGCCGCCGACAATGGCGATATCCGCGGATGCGGGAAGCGGACGGTGAGGTGCTTGAAAATCGATGGTCCAGGGGCGGTTGCCCCAGTTTTTGGTGGCCATTTTCGGTCAGTTCATTCTTCAGAGATTGCAAGGGCCTGCCATTTGATGACGCAACCCGTGTTTTTGTCAGCGGACCAGGCGACGGTACTGGCCGCGGTGATAGAGGAGAGGCACGCCCTCGCAGCAATCCATGCTTTCGACCTCGCCGATAAAGATTGTGTGGTCGCCTGCGGGATGTTCGGCCACAACTTCACAGGCGAGGCGCGCGAGTGCGTCGTGCAGGAGTGGAATGCCCAACGGGGTCCAATCGAAACGAATACCCAGGCGCGCTTCTACTTCCGGAGTTTGTTCGCCCTTCGCGAAATGCTCGGAAAGCGGTTCCTGCCCTTCGCGGAGGATGCTTACGCCAAAGCGGCGCTGGGTTTTCAGGAAAGAGAGCAACCGCGCATCCTGATCGACGCAGACAAGAATCAGCAGCGGATCGAGGGAAACCGAGGTGAAGGAGTTTGCGGTCATGCCATGGACGCGTCCGGGTTCGCGTTCGACAGTAATGACAGTAACCCCGGTGGTAAACGCCCCGGTGACGCGGCGAAACATCGCCGGGTTGAGGGAGGCGATGGCCATGAGGCTTCAAGATAGCACAGCGGCAAACAAAGGGCGTTCCCCGGAGGGCATGCTCCCTGCGGAGGAAGAAACAAGCTGCGGCCATTAACGATGAGGCGGCTTGTCCTCGTTCTTTGAAGGCTTTTGGTCGTTTTGCTTCTGTTCCTTTTGGGGCGGAGCGGGGCGGTTGTGCTCGTTATTCTGTTTCTGTTCGAGTTGCCGCTGCTGCTGATCGTGGCGTTGCTCCATCTGCTGCAACTGCTGTTGCTGCTTTTGCTGGAGCTGTTCCTGTTTTTGTTGCTCCTGTTGCTGGCGTTGCTGATTGGCGTGCAGCTCCTGGAGCTTCTGCTCCTGCTGATACTCCCTTTGTTGCTGTTCTTGCTGCTTCCGCTGCATCTTCTGGTATTCCTGGTCCTGTTTCTGCTGGAGCTGCTGGACCTGGTCCTGATGCTTCTGCTCGAGCTGGGGATTCACGGGCTGCCGGGCAGGCTGCTGCGCCGGACGCGCCGTGGGCGGACGATCGCGATAGACGTTGGGATTCGCGTTCTGATTCTGATTCGTGTTCACGTTCGTATTCGCGTTGGCATTCGGTGGCCGGCTGTTATTGACCGGCGCATTGGGATTGCTGTTCACGTTAGCCGGCCGGTTATTGTTTGCGGGCGCGTTCACGTTGGCGTTTGTGTTCTGATTCACGTTCCGATTGCCCGGGCGGTTCATGTTGCCAGGCTGCGCCATGCGGTTGCCTTGCGGAGGATTTGCGATCATCTTCGCGGGAGGCGCAACACGCACCGGAGCGACGTTGGTGTGGGCCTGTTGTTCCACAGCAATCTGGCGCGTTTGCGCTATGGAAATCGGCTGGCCCTGGTTGCCGCGGATGGCTTCCTGGCGCTGCGCGAAGGAAATAGGAGGCGGAGGCGGCGCAGTCTTGGCAACCACGGCGCGCGCCTGCACGGCCTGCGGAGGTTGCACACGCGCCACGGCACCGGCGCCAAGTACGGCTTGCTTCGGCGGAACGGCGGCGGGTGCGCGAACGGCAACCGGAGCGGAGGCGATTTCGCGCTCGTTGACCTGCACCAGGTTGCGGGCCACTGGCTGCGCGGAAGTGAAGCTTTGCCCAGAGGTGGCGGTGACCGCGCCGCGCACGTTCTGGTTTACGTAGGTAACGTTGTTGACCGTGACGTTTTTATTGACCACGGTCGTGTTGTAGTAGTTGTTGACTACCGTCTGGTTCACCGTGGTATTCGAAATGTTGACATTGTTCACATAGGTGCGGCTGACGTGATACGACGGCACGTAGACTTCCCGCGGACCGAGCGGGAACCAGCCGACGTTTACGCCGGCTGCGGGTCCACCAACGCCGATGCCGACCGCAAAATGCGGGCCGCCAACCCACGCGACAAGAGCGGGCGCGTAAACCGGGCGTACATAAGCGACTGCGACGACCCGGGGCGGGCACGGTACCCAGCCCCAGGCTCCGCCGTAATTTACCCAGCGGCCATAGTGGAACGGCGCAAAGCCCCACGTTGCATCATCGACCCAGGTCCAACCCCAGGGCGAAATCCAGGCCCAGTGGCCGTACCGGTAGGGGGCCCAGCCGACCGTGGTGACGTGCGGGAACCACACGGTGCCGTATTCGGGAACCTGGCGCCAGCCGCCGTAATCGTCAAGGTCTTCGTAGCCGATGACATCGTCGGAAACATAGCGGCGAGCGACGGCATGATCTTCGCGGTAATCGCGCGAACTGCACCAGCGGTCAAAGTCATCCTGATCGGGCAGAGGTTCGACGTCGGCATTCAGGGTGTCCGTGCCAGTGAAATAGCCTTCGTCGCCGGGATGCAGACTGTAAGCCGAACCGCCGCCGGTGACTTCGCCTTGTCCATCGGGGACGTCAATGATGGTGGTGTCGCCGGCTTCATTGACATTGACGCGGTAGCGGCCGGGACGCAGCACGGAGAGAGCCAGATTGGGAGTGTCGATCTCGATGGATTCATCATCGCCGAGGCGGCGCACACGCAAGCTGATGGTGCCCTCGGTGAGGCGAATCTGCGTGATGCGATCGTCAAGATTCAGAAAGGAGAAACCGGTTTCGCCGGAAAGGCGAATGGCGGCCGAGCCGATATGAAGTTCCGCGCGCGAGTCACGGTCGGTCCACAGTTTGTCGCCGGTGGTAATGGGGCGATTGACGACGGCGGCAACCCAATCATCGGTCCCGGCGGGACTAAAAGAGACCTGACCGGTGGCGTAGCTCAACCGAGCAACGCGGCTGGGAGGATCGTCGTCATCGGCGGCCACGGGTTTAGGAGCGGCGACCATGAAGGCGAGGAGCAGCATGGCGAAGAAAAGTCTGTTGCAAGCGCGTGTGATCATGTTGCCTTCTTCTCTCCTGACGCAGATTCGGTTCTTCGTGTGAGATCGGAAATCAGGAAGAACCGGGAGGCCTGGGATTCCCGTGATGGACCCTGGAGCGTATTCTTCCTGCGTCCTTATGTTTAACACATTGGGGAGCGAAGAGTTGTAGGAGGGAGTCCGGGAGTGGCCAAAGGGGAAAGAGACCGCCAACCCGTGGGTTACAACAAAAGGCCCCGACCGGAGTCGGGGCCTGTGGATGAGTGAGAAGAAAGGCCGGGGAGAGCTAATTTGTTAGTGATGGCCGCCGCGGGAACCACTACCACCACCGGCGCCGTGCGATCCACCTCCACCGCCACCGTGAGAGCCTCCACCGCCACCGCCGTGGAAGCCACTGCCGCCGCCGAAACTACCGCCGCCACGCGAACCGCCAAAGCTGCCGCCCGAGGGGCGAGGCGCAGAGTAACTGCCGCGGGGAGCGGAATAGCTGGGAGCCGAATAGCCCCGCGCAGAGGAATAAGAGCGCGGAGCGGAATAACTCGGCGCATCGTAGTTGTGCGGCGCTGAGTAGTTCCGGTTGGGTGAGCCGCCAGAGTTGCCGTACGAACGGTTGTTGTAGGAAGGCGGTGCGTAAGAGCGGTTGCCGCCACCGTTGTAAGAAGCCGACGGGCGGCCGTTGTAGTTGCCGCCGGGCCGCGCCGAGGAATTAGCGGGGGCGCGACCGGCGTTTCCGCTACCCGCCCACGCTGGGCGATCGTTCGAGTTCATACGCGCGGTTTGCGAACTTGTAGGGCGATTGGAGCTGCCAAAGCCCTGCGGGGCGCGGCCGGAATCGGTGACGTTGCCCTGCGCATTCCAAGAGCGGTTCGCACTCGAATTGCGCGCTCCATTGTTGTTGAACGAAGCTGGCGGACGAGAGTTATTCACGCTGCCGTTCACGGCGCCGTTTGTCCGCGAAGAGAAGCTCGAGGGCGGACGGGAAGAATTCACGTTGCCGTTGACGGACCCGTTCACGCGCGCGCCGTTGTTGAACGAGGCGGGCGGGCGATTTGCGGAAAGCTGCGATTGGCGAGCAGCCGCGAAGTTCTGCGTGCCATTCGCGCCACGGCCGAAATTGCCGGCGGGACGGTTGCCGCCGCGATTGCCGGAGAAGCTCATGGCGTGCGAGGGCAAGCGCGAAGCTCCTGCTGCCGGCGTAGAGCGCGTCACGACGCCGCGATTCTGCACGCCGACGGAAGGCGTGGCGATGCGCCCCTGCAAGTTCGATGCGCCATGGAAGCTGGCGTTGGTCGGGTGGACATTCGGCGCGCCGCCCACCCTCGCGTTGCGCAACTGCGAAACCGAGAGATGCGTGGCGTTGCGATTGATCGCGCCCCCGCCGATGAAGTTGCTCCGCGAAGTAGCCGTCACGGCGTGCTCATTACGCGCGTAGCGATAATTGAAATTCCGGATTCCTGCTTCGTTGAAGGAATTGAATTGGTTGAAGTGCGTGTTGTAGACGTTGATGTGGTTCCAATACGTCGGGCCGCAGTGATACCACGGATGGAAGGGTTCACCCCAGCCGAGCGGGAACCAGCCGAAACCGCCGCCCCAGCCGAAGCCAACGCCAACGCTGAAACCTCCGCCGAGGAATCCGACAAAGGCTGGCCCATAGACAGGCGGCGCCCAGATCGGGCCCGGGCACCAACCCCAAGAGCCGCCATACCAGCCCCAGCGACCGTAGTGGTAAGGAGCGAAGCCCCACGGCGCATAGTCCACCCACGTCCAGCCCCACGGGCCGACGTAGCTCCAATAGCCGTTACTGTAGGGAGCCCAGTCCTGAGGAACGTCGTTGGGGACCCAGACGCGTCCAACTTCCGGCTCCTCGCGCCAGGTGCCGTAATCGTCGAGATCGCTGTAGCCGACAGTGTCGCGATTGACGTAGCGCGCGGAAGGCGATTGATCTTCCTTGATGTTGCGTTCTTGGGCCCAGCGATCGAGAGCATCGGGTTCGGATGCGGAACCCGGAACGTAAGTGACGTTCTGGTCTGTGCCACTGACGTCGCCACGCTGGCCAGCGCTCACCGTGTAATTCTGGCCCGCAGCGGAGATTTCCCCTCGGCCTCGAATGGCGGTGACACTGCTGTAATCCCCGTTTTCGTTGACGTCAATGCGGAACGCGCCGGCTTCCGTGACAGTGAAGGCCATGTTCGGCGTATCCACTTCATAGGTTTCGCCCTGGCGCAGTTCGCGAACGCGGAGATTCAGGTGCCCCTCGGCCATGCGCATTTGAATGACGTTCTGGTTCAAGTTGAGGAAAGAAAGCGCGGTCACGCTGCCGAGGTGAATGGAAGCTTGCCCGGCCTGGAGTTCGGCGCGGGAGTCCTGATCGGTCCAAAGCTTGTCGCCGATGGTTACGGGACGATTCTTGCCCGCGGCACCCCAATCGCCTGCCCCACCGGGCTGCATGGATACAGAGCCGTCAGTGTAGCTCAAACGCGCGACGCGCGTCGGCGGATCCTGGGAATCGTCAGCAGAGGGCGCCATGCCGGCGTCGGGACCGGCATTGTCTTGGTTCAGATTCGCGATGTTTTCCTGCGCCTGGGCCCAGGTAACCGGAGTCAGTACGAGGAGCAAACCGGCCAGAGCAAAGAACCCTGCGAGATAGCGTTTGCCGGTAAGGTTAAAGTTCATACTCTTTTCCCCTGAAAAGCGGCCCAGCCCGGAAGCTGGGCCAGGAGTCCGCCATTTATAAGACGTTTGGCGGCTTCCTGATGGGTAAAACCCGAAAATGGATAAATAGTTGCTGTCGGAGGTAAGGCTTTCGTTTCAATCGAATACAAAGAGTACTAGTACCCTTTGTGCTCGCCGAGGCCATAGCACTCAAAGCAAGACGCTTCGCACCCGCGGGGCGGATTTCCGCTTGGCATGGTAATTTTCGATATATGGCCCTGCTTGGAACGCAATTCCCAGGCTGAGCATTCACGAAATGGGCAAATTTTTCAACGATCTGAGCATCCGGAGCAAGCTGGTTCTGCTGGTCAGCGGATCGGTCTGCGCACTGACCGCCAGCGTGCTGGCAGTGGTATGGATGCAAAGCCTTCGGCAGGTGCGCACGATTGTCCAAGAGCAACTTGAGACGAACCGGGAATTGTTTGCGTTCGCGCAGCGCAGCCACTACCAGTCTCATGTATACAAGGGAACGACCATGGCCGCGACTCCAGCCGTTGCACGAGCACTGGAACGTGGTGACCGTGCCGCCGCTTGCGCGGCCATTTCGGAAATCCTGAAGGCATCCCACAGGAAGGCACAGGACGATCATGAGCTGGATTATCTTTCCATCCGACGGCGCAACGGCTCGGTGCTGGCTTTCGCGGTGCAGCACCACCCCGTCTGCGACCCGGAGATCCTTGCCTGGCGGCTCGCAGATGTGAGCGAGGCGTCCTCGGGGACTCCGGAGATCACCACTTGGACTGGACCCGACAAAGCTGTGTATCGCATTTTTTCGGCCCCGATCATGGGGCCCGGCAGGAGCATAGACGGGCTTCTGGGATTTCTCAACATTGGTTTCGAAGAAGATGACGGCATCGCGGCGGAAGCGAAATTGCGCTCCGGAGTTGACGTGGTTTTCTGGCAGGAAGACGAGCACAACCAGGCGCACGTCCTGGGAGTCAGCGATCCCGCGCTGCGCGCATCGCTAACGAAGATATTTGATGGGCAGCCGGACCTGAGGCGGCCGCTGGATGTTAGCACTCCGAAGGGAGAATACGAACTCGAAGAAGTGCTTGTGGCCGACACCGGGATGGTGGAGCACAATCCCGCGGGGCTGCACATGGCGCTGATGGAATCGGTCACGCAGCGGTTAAAACCATTCCGTATTCTCGAAGAGCTTCTGGCGGCTTTGGCGTTAGCCGCACTGCTGCTGGGCATTGGCCTGGGAATCTTCTTCTCCGGACCGATTTCCACGCCGATTGTGAAGCTTGCCGGCGCGGCGCGAGATATCGAGCAGGGCAAATTTGACGCGATTGAATCCTTGCGGTCCGCGGATGCGAGCCGCTTTGAAGCGAATGATGAAGTCGGCGAGCTTTCAAGAGCGTTCATGGACATGGCGCGCGGGCTGCAACAACGTTATGCGATGGTCAAGTACATGTCGCGAACCACGGTACAAATGCTGGAGCAGGGCGGATCGGCAAACCCGGCAGGCGAGCGGAAATGGCTGGCGCTGATTTTCTCCGACGTGCGCGGGCTCACGGCTTTTTCCGAAGATCGCGACCCCGCACTGGTGATTGAGCGTCTGAATGAAGTCCTGGGAATCGAGGCCGACGTGGTGCGCAGCCATGGAGGGGATGTGGACAAATTCGTCGGCGACGCGATGTTCGCCTGGTTTTCGGGACCGGACCGCTGCCGCCGCGCGGTGGAGGCCTCCATTGAGATTCTTTGCAGGCTGAGCTCACGTTTTGCCGGCAAGGCCGGGACGGAAATCGGCTTTGGGATTCACGTCGGAGAAGTAGTGGTGGGGAGCATGGGCAGCCAGGAGAGGCAGGATTACACGGCCATCGGACGCAGCGTGAACCTGGCGGCGCGGTTGTGTTCGGCGGCCAAATCGGGGCAGATTCTGGTTTCGCAAGCAGTGGCCACGGAACTGGAAGGAACGCTTTCGCTCAATGCGCTACCTGCGATCTCCGCAAAAGGGTTTCCGGAGCCGGTGCGTGTGTTTGAAGTGGATCTGGCTAAGGCGGCGCCTGCAGCGAGTGTTGAGCTTCCTCCGGTCACGAGCCTTTCCTAAGTAGCAAGTCGCCACCCACTTTCCTTTACTTGAAGTTTGCGATGAGATCCTTCCACCCACAGACGGCGCGGCTTCAGGATGACAACGTCCTAGTTTGGGAGAAACGTTCAGGCGGGAAGGAATTTCCTGTTTGATGGAAGTTTGCGGACACGTTTGCCGGTGGCGGCGAAGATGGCGTTAGAGACGGCCGGAGCCATGGGAGGCACGCCGGGTTCGCCGATGCCGCCCTGGTCCCTTTGTCCGGGCAGAAGGTGCACTTCGATCGTTGGCATTTCCGGGATGCGCAGCGCCGGACAGGCATGGAAGTTTGATTGTTCGATGCATCCGTTTCTGACGCTGATTTCGCCGTACAGGGCAGCCGCCATGCGTTAGAACTCCATCGGCGATATCCCTGAAAATTCGAAACAAGATGCCCGCCTCAGAAGGCGGCCGCTACAAAAGCGCCCCGAGGGTGCCGGCTACGTTACAATTTCTGCGCACGAACAGGAGGCGGACATGTGGCGTTGGGCACTCGGGATTCTGGTTTGGATAATAGTGGCAATAGGTTGGGCGCAAGGACAAACGAAGCTTTCCACCAAGTGGGAGGAGCTGACAGCGGAGGAGTTTCGCGAAGCCATCGCCAAGGCGCAAGGGACGTGCCTGCTGCCGTTTGGCATCCTGGAAAAGCACGGGCCGCATCTGCCGCTGGGAACGGACCTGCTGAACGTGCGTTACGTGACGGAACATGCCGCACAACAAGAGTATGCCGTGATTTTCCCGGAATATTATTTCGGACAGATCGCGGAGGCGCGGCATGAGCCCGGGACGATGGCCTACAACACTGATCTGCAGCTGAAACTGCTGCAGGCCACAACCGATGAAATGGCGCGCAATGGCTGCAAGAAGGTGCTTATCGTCAACGGCCACGGCGGCAACGAGAATTTGCTGGGGTATTTCGCGCAGACACAACTCGATTCGCCGCACGATTATGTCGTGTATGTGCAACGGGGGCACCCGATACCGAAGAAAGAGGGAGCCGAACGAGCGGTCCCGGATTGGCACGCAGGAGAGAGAGAAACGTCGGATGTCCTGGTTACGCATCCCAACCTGGCGCATGTCGACCGGGCCAACCAGGAATCGGGCGCGGATTTAGGCCGGCAGAAGCTGCCAGAGAACGTATATACGGGAATCTGGTGGTACGCCCGCTTTCCGAATCATTATTCGGGCGACGGATCGTTGGCGACGAAAGAATTCGGCGAAGCGGACCTGCAAGCCTGGATCAATACAGCCGTGCGGGCGATCCGGGCTGTGAAAGCGGACGAGGAGAGCCCGAGGTTACAGAATGAGTTCTATGAGAAGAGCCGGCATCCGATGGATACGGCACACTAGAAAAACAGTGGCCAGTCACCCTTCGCTTAGGCTCAGGGCAGCGAGTGGCAAAGAAAGAGAAGCTTAACGCAGAGTACGCAGAGAACCCGCAGGAGGGCGAGGGGTGCCGCACCAAGTGGTTAGGAGCGCTCGCGGGTGAGGGATTGGATCCAGGAGGTGAGGATTTCGTTGTTGGGAGGCTCGAGGTCGAAGAACTCGATGCCCATGCCGACCCGCAGCTTGACGATACGGACCACAACGAGTGCTTCCAGAGCCTGACCTTTGCGGGAGAGCTTCATGCGGGCGCGGGCATTCACTTGAAGGGGCTTGCTGGTGCAAACGAAACACCCGCCATGGGAAATATCAGAGGTTACACCCTCCACTTGCTGGCCGGTTTCCAGATCAATGAGCTCGACATCAGCGGCAAAAGGAAAGCGGATGGCGTAGCGGCGGTCGCGTACACCCGCAACCCCGGAGGTAGAACCCTTGCGATCAGCCATGGAGATGACCTTGTTCACGTTAGGCACCCAAAAAAGGGGCCGCAAGAAGCCGTGTGCAAACTTCTACTAGGTACGAGTTTGCCCCAATAAGGGACCGATGAATACGTCACGGGGCCGAATCGGCGCGTAAGGGTAAACCGCAGAGGCCAGCATGCCGGCTGGTTATTAGTGGGTACGACATGCGGGGCGGTAGCTCGAGAAAACGGAGTGTATGGGGCGTGCTAGCCTGAGTTGGATTATGCGCGCCCAAGGAATTCGCCAAAGTGACCGGGTCACGCTGCGGCTGGAGGTGGAAGCTTCCTGGCAGAACGGCGAAGGCACGGCTACACGAAAAGCCGCTGAATCGCTGCTGGTGAGCCGCAATGGTGGAGTGATCCGCTTGCAGGAAAAGCTGTCTGCCGGGCAAGAGCTGATCCTGCAGCGCAAGCTGGAAGGAGACGCGGTGAAGACGGCGCGGGCGAAGATTGTGGCGGAGATCGACCGCGAGGCGGAAGGTTTTTTGTACGCCATTACGATGCTCGAACCCAGGAGCGATTTCTGGGAGATCGATTTTCCCCCGCCGCAGCAAGCCGAAGATGCACTGGCCCGCATGCTGATGGAATGCAGCTTCTGCGAGAGGCGCGAGGTAGTTTACCTGAACGAGATGGAGTTGAAGTCGTTTGAAGTACGACGGTGCGCCGCGCGGGTGTGCCGGCACTGCGATGCCCCTTCGATTTGGGTAGAGGCGCATGAGGACAGCCGAGCGCCGGAGGCGCTGCCGGCCCGGGCGGCAGTGGAGGAACGCGTACTGCCACGGCGGAATCGCACACGTGTTAAGGCGCGTGTGCTGGCGTGCATCCGGCAACGCGGATTTCAAGAAGAGGTGGTGGTTTGCGAGGATTTGTCGAAGGGCGGGATCAGTTTCCGAAGCCGGAACAAGTATCCGGAAGGAACGCGCATGGAAGTGGCGGTGCCGTACACGCCAGGCGCCGGGGCGATTTTTGTGCCGATCCGTATCGTGTTTTCGCAGCCCATCACTGCGGCAGGATTGGTGCGGCACGGAGCGGCGTATTTGAGGCCGCCGGAATGAAAGAGCAGCTGTTAGCCATCAACCGTCTGCTATTAGCCGAAAGCCATAAGCTATAAGTCCTTAAATCTGGGAAAGTGTCAGCTCGACTACTCCGCCCACCTTTCTCATCTTGCAGGTTCCTGTGGGGCCGCCAGAATGGCCTGCCAGTTGAGGATGGCGTTCCAGAGCATGCGCTGATCGCCGCGATTGAGGTCGCGGTGCATTGGATTGAAATTGAATGTGACCACGTGACCGTTGCCGACCAGGGAATCGAGAATCGCGGGCCGGCCTCTTAAATTCCCTTCTCCCCAGATCTGGCCACTGACCAACATGGACGCATTTGTGGGATCCCCCCATTCAAGGACCACGGTGCGGTTGTCGATCGGGCCATCGAGACACGTGGTGCAATAGGCCATGCGCAGCCAGCTTCGCGGCGTGGCGTAGAGAGGAAAATTTTGGCGGAAAACCCAGGTGTGCGGCGCATAACCGTAGGCAATGGGATGATCCGGGCGGTCAAAGGTGACGCGGATGTGCGCGCCCGGCGTGCGTGTGAAAGCTTCCTGAGCGGCCGCGGCGGATTCGGCCCCTCCTCCCTGCGTGCTGCGCGGGACACCGCCGGAATCGCGGCGAACCCCACGCACGATGCCTGCCTCGAGCGGGATCATGGAGCCGCTGCCCAGAGTGATAAAGAGGCCGCCGCGTTCGACGAATTCCTGGATTTGCGCGAGCCCGCGGTAACCGATGCCGCCGGTGATATCGTCGGATTCGCCGGGTGTGCCGAAGCTTGGCGTTTGCGGAGTTTTCTTGAAGGGCATGGGGCTCCAGCGCTTGGGGAGACCTTCGATTTGTTCGGGGAGTTCCAGGTCCACGTGGCCGTAGAGAAGGACGTCGATTTTGTCGTTGAGATGGCCGGCGCGAATGTCTTCATCGCGAAGATAAATGTAGGGGACTTTGCGCTGATCAAGGGAATAGCGGAGCCAGCCGATGGAATCGGTATCGGCCCAAGGAACCCACACACCGAGGCGCGGGGTTTTGGCGAGATGGCGGGGGACGTCCGGCACAGATGTGACCGAAGCGAAGCTGAGACCCAATTCCGAAGCTGTCTTTTGGAGCGCACCGGCAAGGCCTGATTGCGCAGAAAGAATCCACGAACCCGGGGGATAGTCCATATCGCCGGCGTGGAAGGGGCGCTCGGCAATTGTGATCTGGAAATTCGAAACGCGATAACGCGCAGCCAGCAGGCTCTCCTGGCCAGAATCTTTCAAAAGAAAAACTGGGCCAGAACCGGAGACGTTGCCATGCGGTTTAGGCGGCTCGGCGAGCAAAGTGAGCGATGCGTTGCGTACGGAAGCATCCGCGGTGGGCAAGGCCTGGAGGTGATAGTTGGCAGGAAGCTCCCAGGAGACGTCGTCGTAGGGTTCCATGCCGTTTTTCGGAAACTGCTGTGGACTAAGCAAATCGACAGCGTAGTTGCGATAGGGCTGATCAAGGCGGACAACGTAGGTGCCGACAGGATAGTTTCCATCCACAAGATGAATGTCGGTGTTCGCGCGGGCGACTTCGATGTGCTGGCTCATCAAGCGGGAAACAAGCTGCGCCACGCGCGCCGGATCGCCTTGATCTTCGGGAATGAGAAAAGCGAAGGGCGGCTCGTTGAGGCCTTTCTCATAGGAGTGCAGACCCTTTTCGTAGAAATGGCGGAGGAAGGCGTGGGAATTCTGGGCGACGTAGTCGAGTGCGGCGAGGGCGCCGGTTTCGTTGTAGTTCACGTTGTCGCGGGCGGACCAGGAGACTTTGTCGCGCGGGGGAGGAAGAGCCCGGTACCACTCTCGCGAAGTTTCCTCGGGGGAGAGAAAGCGGGTGAGCGTTTCGGCGGTGCCATTGCCGAATGTTTCGTAACCGCGGCCGATGGCGTTGTGGTTCATGCCAACGGAATCGAGGAATAGTTCGGAGAAGCTTTCTCCGAAATTCCAGGTGGCGACACCGGGCATGCCGAGACCTGTCATGGTCTCGACTTCGTGAAAACTGAGGGCGAGGAATTCAGTGAAGGTGATGGGGTCGACGTTAGGGTTGTAGGGTCCAGTGCCGTTCCAACTCATGAGAAAGGGCTCGCCTTCGTGAAGATCGTGGAGGACCGTGGGGTGCCAGTCGAAGAACATGCGGGCCACGGCCTTGGTGGTTTCCTGGGTGAGCTGATGGGCGTCGCGATTGATGTCCACAAAGACGTATTTGCCCCAATAAGGGGGAGACTGGCGTGGTAGAGCGGCGCGATCGATTTTGCCCTTGAGGTAGCGATAGAACCATTCGACCTGTTTGTCGCGGCCATCGGGATTGGAAACGGGATTGATGAGGATGACAAGATTTTCGCGGATACGCTGAATCATGGGTTGTTCGGAAACAGCGAGGCGATAGGCGAGTTCGAGGACGGATTCGGCTGAGCCGGTTTCGTCAGAGTGAAGGGCGGCGTTGAGATAGTAGAAGGGCCGGGAGTCGGCGATGAGCTGTTCAGCTGCAGTGAGGCTGATTTTGCGCGGATCGGCGAGAGTGGCAGTGGCGGATTTGAGTTGATCGAGTGCGGCAATTCCCTTTTCGTCGGCGATCGCAAGAAGAATGATGTCGCGGCCTTCTTCCGACTTGCCGATGGTGAAGACGCGAACGCGGGGAGAGGCAGCGGCAAGAGCGCGGCAATAGGCGTAGGACTTGGAAGAGTCGACGAACTCACCAGGAGCGCCCATGATGCGGCCGAAGAAGGCGCGAGGAGAAGGAACACTAGAAGAGGCCGGAAGATAAGAGACCCAGGGAGAAAGAAAGTAAGATTCGGTGGTGGCTTTGGAGATCTCTTCGATGGAGCCGGGTTCGGGCGTATCAGGAGAGACCGGCGTTTGCGCGGAAAGAAGCGCGGAACAAATTAAAAAAAACAGTAAGGAAGAAAAATAACGGATAGACATGCGCCTCCGCCGATGCTTGTGGAAAAATCCGCTAAGCACACGCGAGAGGAGTGTACTACAAGCGCCGCCCGACTAATCGAGAGCCGGCACCGACGCCTGTTCACGGCGGCGGCGATGGAGATAGTGCATGGCAATGTTGAGATAGATTTCGCCGCAGGGCGTTTCAATACAAAGGACCATGGCTTCCGTGTCCACGCTGCCGGCAAGGCCGGCTTCGCTCATGTGAATCTCCGGCGGGAGGACCTTGAAACGAAAACCCTGGTCGTTAAGAAGCGTAACGCTGTTGCCGATGACCATGTTGGCGAGTTCGCAGACGGTTTCACGAATGGTCTGCTCGCTCTCAGGCAGTTCCGCGCCGGCCAACTGGCTCGCCACGCGCATGGCGACGTCCGGAGCGAGATCCAGAATGACGCGGCCTTCGATGTCGCCCTTGATGGCGATCAGCGCGGCGACGCCTTTGCGGCGATAGGTATCCTCGTCCATGGAAAGGTCACCGATCCGTGTGGGGGCCTGCAAGGCCTCCGCGAAGACGGCATCGGCGGCGTTGATGAACGGCTGAATGAGTTCCATTCTCATGCTTCGCGCTCCCCCGCCAGAGCAACCGGCGCGCCGGCGGCGTTTGGATCGTCTCCGAGAACGTAACGCAGGATTTCGTAGAGGACCTCGGGCTTCACTGGTTTCTGGACAAAATGCTTGGCGCCCTTCTGCAAGGCGGCAAGAATGTTTTCCTGGTAGCCGACCGAAGAGACCATGACAATGCGCGCATCAGCGTGCTGGCGGACGATGCGCTCGACCGCTTCGATGCCTTCCATCTGCGGCATGGTGATGTCCATGAGCACGATGTCCGGTTTGGTGCGGTTGAACTCGGCAATGGCCGTGAGGCCGTCACCGGCTTCGCCGGCGATTTCGCCGCCGAACATCTCGATCATCTTCATGATGTTCTTGCGTGCGAAGACGGAATCGTCGACGACCAGATAGCGAACGGGTCGCTGATCTTTGCGAAGTAGCGGTGCAAACTGTGCCATAAAACATCTCCTAATCGCTCCGCGGAGTTAACCACGCGGAGCAGAAATGGGAAC
Organism: Candidatus Acidiferrum sp.; assembly: GCA_035262705.1. Taxonomy (GTDB): domain Bacteria; phylum Acidobacteriota; class Terriglobia; order Acidiferrales; family UBA7541; genus Acidiferrum. The sequence goes on from DATFSI010000113.1 coordinate 34,467, forward strand.
CTTTTCGCCTTTCTCCTGCTTCTCCGATTTTTCCGAACCATCTGCCTTTTCGCCGGTGTTGCGATCCATACCGTAATTCTGGATGAGATAAGCGGCCAGGCCATCGAGAGGAATGACCTTCTGAATGTAACCACGCTGGACGGCTGCGCGCGGCATGCCACTGACCACGCAAGTTTCTTCGCTCTGGGCGACGGTTATACCTCCGGACGACTTAATGGCGCCGATGCCTTCAGCACCGTCCTCGCCCATCCCGGTCATGATGACGCCAACCGAAGTGAGACCAAATTCCTGGGCCACGGAATGAAACAACACATCCGCGGAGGGCCGGTGGCCGTTAATGGGAGGAGAATCGGAGAGGACCACCATATCGCCACGAGGCATGCGGCGGACCATCATGTGTCGGTTGCCGGGGCAGATGAGGGCGCGTCCAGCAACCAGCAGGTCACCGGAATGCGCTTCCAGTACCTCCAGGGCGCAACATTCGTCGAGGCGGCGCGCAAACATGTCCGTGAAGCCTTCGGGCATGTGTTGAACGATGACGAAGGTCGCGGGAAAGTCCGCAGGAAATTGCGAGAGTAAATATTGCAGAGCGTTGGGGCCGCCGGTGGAGATACCAACTGCAATGATGCGGTTAGGCGGCACCGAGGGCCGCGCGTGTTTTCGGGAAGATTTGGGCGGCGCCTGCGGTGGCTTGGGCATGGCCTTGGGCCCGCCAGCACGCTTGGCAACTTTGATTTTCTCAGCTAGTTGGCGGGCAACCGGCTCCAGATTACCGGCGGCCGCATCCGTGGGCTTGGCAACAAAATCGATAGCACCAAGTGCGAGAGCTTTGAAGGTGGAATAGGCGCCTTCTTTCGAGTGGGTGCTGAAAACGATGACCGGAAGGGGCGCGCCACGCATGATCATGCGCAGCGTCTCTAGGCCGTCCATGCGGGGCATTTCGAGATCGAGTGTGACAACGTCGGGCTGGAGTTCGGCGATTTTGCGAAGAGCGAAGGCGCCATCCATGGCCGTGCCGACGACCTCGATGTCCGGATCGCGCTCGAGGATCAGGGGAATCAACTTCCGCATGAGGGCGGAATCGTCGACGACCAGAACTCGCACGCGATCTTTCATGCGATGGCTCCGAGGGGCAGGGATCGTGACAAGCGCGAAAGAATTGCCGGAACGTTGAGAATCAGGACCACGGTGCCGTCGCCGAGAATGGAAGCGCCGCTGACGAGGTCGCTGGTGACGATTTCGCTGGGCAGAGCCTTGATTACCAGTTCTTCCTCGCCGACAAGACTGTCTACAACGAGACCAAATCGTTTTTCGGCGAGACCGATAACGACGACAAAATTTTTAGTCTTTTTCGAGTTGGGCGCTTCCACGGGATGAATGCGGCTCATCTGGTTGAGGCGGACAAGGGTGAGGATCTGCTCGCGCAGGCGGAGCACCTCGCGCTTGTCCACCTGGTGAATTTCCTGGTCCTGAATGCGTGTGATTTCGACGACAGCGGAAAGCGGCACGGCGAAGAGGCGTCCGCCAACGCGGAACAACAGAGTCTGAATGCTAGCAAGGGTAAGCGGAACGCGGAGTTGAATGGAAGTACCCTTACCGGGGGTGGAAACTACATGGACCGTGCCCTTCAAACGATCGAGCACGGTGCGTACAACGTCCATACCCACGCCACGGCCGGAGACTTCGGTGATTTCGGCGGCGGTACTGAAGCCGGGCTCGAAGATCAAATTCAAGACGTCCTGGTCGCCGAGGCGCGGGGCATCGTCGGCCTTGACAAGACCGCTGCGAACAGCGTGCTGGCGGACGCGTTCGAGGTCGATACCGCGGCCGTCGTCGCGAATTTCGATGACCACCTGTGTGCCCTGATGATGCGCGTTGAGGAAAATGCTGCCGCGAGCGGGTTTACCCGCGCTGAGGCGTTCGTCGACCGGCTCAATCCCGTGATCCACGGCGTTGCGGACGAGGTGAGTCAACGGCTCGGAGAGGGCGTCGAGAATGCCTTTGTCGAGGTCGGTATGCTCACCGGAAATTTCCAAGGCAACGTCCTTACCGCAGAGCTTGGCGATATCGCGGACGACGCGAGGAAAGCGGCGGAAGAGCTGTTCGACGGGCACCATGCGGATTTTCAGGACGCATTTATGAAGTTCGTCGAGAACGCGGGACTGGAAGGCCAACGCCTCGGCGAGTTTCACGCGGATAGGGTCGCGCGCGTGGTTGACGTCGAATTCGGAAAGGGTGCGGTGGAGCATGGACTTGCCGATGATGAGTTCGCCGACGAGGTTCATAACCGCGTCGATGCGTGCGGCTTCCACACGCAAAGAGCTTTCCGTGACCGCGGCAACGGCAGAAGAGGCAGCAGCGGGAGCGGCTGGGGCCGCCTGTGGCGCCGCGGCTGGCTCTGCCGATGGAGTTGTGCGCGCGGTAATTTGTGCGGCCTGGGCTTCGATGAGATCGCCGAGAAGGTCGTGTTCGCTGGAGGCCGAGCTTTCGGCGGCTTCCATGCGAATTTCCGAGACTACGGCCGGAATCTTGCAACGATGGGCGATGTGATCAACGGGATGCTTGCTCGAAATGGAGGCTTCGACGATTTCGACGGATGCGGCCGCCACATTGTCCTCAGGGCGGAGGGCAATCACGATGCCGCAAGCGTGCAGCACGTTGCGAATTAACTGAAAGGCAGCGGCGCGCATCGAGCTGTTCGGATCGATACGCAGGGCAATATTGTAAACGCTGTCGCCGCGCAAGAGCGCTTCGGAAATCATCAGGCGCTCGTACTCGCTCCAAGCAAAGCGCGCGGGAACAGTACCCGGGGCCGAGCCTGCGGCGGCCTGCAGGTCATCCGAGTCGTGCAGCAAATCCTGAATCAAAGAGCGAAGATGCGCGGGCGCAGGAGGCTCAAGCTGCTTGTGGTAAGCGGCAAGCATGCTTTCGAAGGTATCCACGGCGGAGAGAACGACCTCGGCGAGCTGCTTACCGTGGCAAAGGCCCACCTGCGGAGATAGCACATCTTCGAGTTCATGGGCCATCTCGCTGAGGTTCGAGAAACCACAAGCCGCAGAGTCGCCCTTGAGCGTATGGACAGCGCGGCGCACGCTACGAATGAGCTCTTCATCGGCAGGACGCTTCTCAAGTTGCAGACCGGCATCGTTGATGGTCTGCAACAGCTCGCTGGCGCTCTCAAAGAAGAGCGCGCGAAGCTCCGCACCCCGGTCATCGGGAAAGAAGGTCAAGAAACCACCTCGATGCGTTTGTAAGCGGTGCCGTTGTTTTCGTGGACCATGCGGAATTTCTGGGTCAGACCAAAGAGGCTTTCCGCGTGGCCGACAAAAAGGAAGCCGCCGGGATTCAAGCAGTGCCAGAATTTCTCGATCAGGCGCTTTTGCTCGGCTTCGTCGAAATAGATCATGACGTTGCGGCAGAGAATGATGTCGTTGCGGCGGGGCAGGAATTCGGTTTTGAGATTGTGGAAGTCGAACTGGACGACTTCTTTGAGCTGAGGACGAACGCTATATTTGTCGCCAGCTTTTTCAAAGTAGCGAAGGCGTGTGGTGTAATCCACCGGTTCCATCTGAAGCTCGTTGTAAATCCCTTCCTGGGCGGTACGCAAGCTGGCGTAACTGATGTCGGAGGCGACTATTTCGAGCTTCCAGGGTGGGGGAATCAGCGGCTTTGGAGAGGGCATTTCGAAGGGCAAGGGATTGCGCAAATAGTAGTAGGCGAGGGCGTCGCAAATGAGGATGGCGACAGAATAAGCTTCCTGGCCGGTGGAACAACCGGCGCTCCAGACGCGGAGATTCCAGTCGCGTCGCTCCTGCTTGTGCTTAAGGATTTCTTCAAGAACAGATTTCTGCAAGAGGTCGAGCTGCGGACGGTTCCGGAAGAAGCTGGTTTCGTTGACGGTGAGGTTCTCGAGCAGCATGGCGAGCTCGGTGCGGCCTTCGCGGCTGGTTAGCAGGCGATAGTAGCTATAGAACGAATCGAGGTTGCAGGCCTTGAGACGCCGCTGCAAGCGGTCTTTCAGGAAATGGGAGCGGCGTTCATCAAAAAACATGCCGCATTCCTGATAGACGAGCGTCTGAAGGAGCTTGAGTTCCGCGTCGGTGAGCTGAATCTGCGCTGTGATCGTGCCCATATCGGGTGTTGCGGAAACCGCGCGGGTGACGCCTCCGGGCCTTACCGGGAGAGCGCGACGGGTTCCACGGCCTCCTCGAGCTTCCGGTAATCGGATTGGCGCAGGAGCCGGGCAATATCCAAAAGGATGATGAGGCGTCCCTTGAGCTTGCCGACTCCGGTTACGTAATTGGACTCGCCTTCCGCAAACACGGAGCCGGGGGCCTCGATTTCGGAGGGCGGAATTTTTAAAACTTCGGAGGCGGAGCTGACGATCAAGCCGACGAGCTTGTTTTCCAGCTCCACCACGAGAATGCGGTTCTTTTTGTCGGGTTGAGGCGCGGCGGTGCCAAAGCGCTTCCGCAGGTCCATCACGGGGATGATTTTTCCGCGGAGATTGATGACGCCTTCGACGAGATCCGGTGCGCTGGGAACGGAAGTGATTTCCGGAACGCGCACGATTTCGCGAACGGAACCGATGCGTACGCCGTAGGTCTCGTTCCCGATGCGAAAGCCGACGATTTGGAGTTCTTTCTCCATGCAGTTTCTCCGCTCACGAGCGCGTCAGTTCCGCGTATTCGTAATCGCCGGCCTCCTCGGCAACCGCGCGGCGGCGAAAAGCGGGAACTTCGCGGTGGCGACGCAATTGCGCGGCGCGATCGATGACGAAACGATCCATGGTGTCAAGCAAATTGCGGGAAAGCTTGAGCATCTGCTCGGCGGCGGCGGACAACTGGGTGGAACTGGAGGCTGACTGCTGGACCAGTTCGCGCATCTTGTCCATGGCGCGGACGACGGCTTGAGCGCCGGAAGCCTGTTCTTCGACGGCGGAGTTGATCTCCTGGGTGATTTCCGTAAGGCGGTTGGTAGCTTTGGCAATCTGCGCGGAGCCGACGGACTGCTCGTTAGTGGCGGCGCCGATTTCCTGAGAGAACTTGTAGACTTCGGTGACGACGTCGGAAATCTTGTGCAAGGCGCTGCCAAGATCGTTGCCGAGATTGAGGCCTTCCTCAACGATGCGCGTGCTGTGCTCCATGTTCTCGACGGCCTGGCGCGCTTCCCGCTGGATGCTCTGAATCAAGTCGGCAATTTCCTTGGTGGATTGCGTGGATTTTTCGGCCAGCTTGCGGACTTCGTCGGCGACGACCGCAAAGCCGAGACCGTGCTCGCCGGCGCGCGCGGCTTCGATGGCCGCGTTCAGCGCAAGAAGGTTGGTCTGTTCGGCAAGGTCATCGATGACTTCAATGATCTTGCCGATGTCGTCGGCACGGTGGCCAAGAATGTTGATGATTTCCGCGGAAGACTGGATGGCACGATTCGTGCGGTTGAGCCCGTCGGTAGTCTTCTCCATGGTCTGGATGCCGGTGAGGACTTCCTCGCGGGAGCGGTTGGCGATATCGAGGAGGACCTTTGCGGTGTCGGCGACGCGCTGGATCGAGGTGACCATCTGATCGATGGAAGCGGAAGTCTCGGCCACGCTGGACGCCTGAACCTGGGTGTTCTTGACGACGTTTTGCACGTTGATGCTCATCTCGTGCATGGTGCTGGTGACTTCTTCGATGGCGGAGGAGGCTTGCACGCTGACCTTGGCGGACTCGTCGGCTGCGCCGGCGACCTGGTTGCTGCCGGCGGAGACTTGCGAGGCGGAGTCACGCGTAGAGCGTACGATTTCCTGCAAGCCGTGAGACATGCGGATGAAGGCATTACCGAGGGTGTCGCGCTTGGAGCGCGGCGTGACTTCCACGGTGAGATCGCCTTCGGCGACGGCCATGGAGACGCTGGCCATTTCTTTCAGGTAGGCGACCATGTTGTTGAAGGTGGTGGCGAGGGCTCCAATTTCGTCGTTGCGGTGGATGTCAATGTTCTGGTCGAGGTCACCGGAGTTGCCGATTTCCTGGGCGACCGTGATGAGGTGCTGCAAAGGCTCGGTGATGGATTTCGCAGTGCGCACGGCTTGCCAGAGTCCAAAGCCAATGGCCGCCAGGGTCCCCAGGGTGATGATGATGAAGCTGAGGGCACTGGCAAGCGAAGCCGCCTTCTCGGACTGCACCAGCGCCTTTTCAATGTTGGTATTGGCCTCGTCCAGAACGGCGGAAGACTTGGTGAGCCAGGAGGCGGGGTCTTTCTGCAGGTAGAAGATCTGAAGATCGGAAACCGTTGCGTCACCGGAATCTACCTGGTGGCGCTTGGCGAGGAGGGGCTTGGCAAAGTTGTCCGCCCAGCTCGCTTCGGTGCTTTCCACCTGAATGAGCGCGGTACGCAGAAAGTCATTGCTGGTTTGCGACTGGCCGCTCTTGATGATGTCGGTCAACTCGGTAAAGCCCTTGTTGACCTTGTCCTCGTCGCGGGGATCGCCACTGAGCAGGAAATTGTTGAGATTCAGGCGATTTTGCATGATCTGGTAGCGCACGGCTTCGGTGGTGCGAACACTCTCCAGAGTGTTGGCGACGTCATTGCCGGCCGAGCGAGCCTTCCAGATGGAGCCGATGTCAACGATGAGAAGAAACAGGAGCGCCAGGATGATGGTTCCGAAGCTCTTGTAAAGCTGTTTTCCGATAGTCATTGCGTCACTTCCTCCACCCCAAAGCCAAACGGATTGAAAAATATCGGTTCAGAACAGATCCCCAGCTCGTTCTACTGACGGAAGTCGAACTCGACCATCTGGGTGGTCTCTTCCGGCGCGGGCTCGAACTTCCAGTCCTTAACGGCCTCGAGGGAGCTCTGGACCAGGACGGGATGTCCACCCAAAGCGCGGGAGGTCTTCACGTGGCCGTCGGGAGCGATGACCACTTCGATCTTGACCTTGCCGGTGATGTTCATGCGGCGAGCCAATTCGGGAACTGCCGGCGTGACTCGAGTCTTTACCTTGCGCTTGCCTTCTTCGACTACGGTTTGTTGTGCGAATGCCAGCGATACGGCGAATAGAGTTGCCGTGGCGACGGCGAGCAGCTTCTTGCTCCATTTGAATTGCATTGCGACGACACCCTCCTCCGAGTGGGAAAGTACCCCAAGGGAAGAAAGGCAAGTGCAGGGCCAAGACAGCAGGCCACAATGCGCAGCCGGGGATTCTGCTTTCGAAGCCGCTAAGGCACTTCATTCCAGGCGGTTAGGGGATAAGGCGAGTTGGAAAGGCACAAAGGAATCTCCCGAGAATGTCTCATTCGGCCGGAGGAAGGAGGTCCAGGGGTCTCAGAGCTGAGACATGCCAACCAGAAGACCAATCTTGCGGGGTAACGAGTGCGCGTCAAAAAGGGGAAGTTCCATTGACTCAGATTGAGATTGCTGGGTAGCGTGGGATGCGCGTGGCTTCTTAATTTGAGACGCATGCAAAGCCCGTAAGCCCCTTATGCGTGAACGCAAGCGTATTTCCGCGCGCGGCCCGGCGGCCGCCCCCGGCCGGAAAGCCTCGGCCCGGCCGAAGCACGACTATTCCCAGGAATTGATGGAACTGGCCGTGGAAGCCGCTAATTCGCGCGTGCTGCCCGAGTTTTTGCGGGGATTTGCCGCGCGCACGGCGGAAATGCTAGGCGCGCATTGGGCCGCGGTTGGGGAGATTGCCGGAAACCGCGTGGAGATTTACACGAGAGGAGCCGACTATCCGGCAAGTGCCAAAGAGCGCGAATGGCTGGCGGAAAGCCTGCGGCAAAAACGGCCCGGGTTGGAAACCCAGCCGTTGGGACGCGCGGGACGGCACATCGCGTTTTATCCGATTTACGCGAGCGACGGCGAATTGATGGGAACACTGTGCCTGGTGCGGAAGCAGGCGGCGTTTTCGCAAAGTGAGGAGAGACTGCTTTCGGCACTGGCGAGCCACGCGGCGCTGTCGATGGAAAAGGTGCGGCGGTTTTCGCAACTCGAGCGGTCGAAGAAGCAGTGGGTGGAGGATATCGACGCGATCAGCGATTACATCGCGGTGCACGACCAGGCGTGGAAGATTGTGCGCACGAACCGCTCGCTGGCGACGCACTTGGGGATTCCTCCGGCGGCGCTGGTGGGCGAACCGATCAGCAGCTTGCGGCACATCGCTGAGACCGGCAGCGCGCTTCCCTGCCCCTTCTGCCGTGATACGCGTGAGGCGCGCGAGGAATATATCGCGACGAGCGTGGGGCGGACGTTTTTGGTGTCCACTTCGCGGACGCGAGGGGTGAGCGAAGAAGAGTCGCGCACCATCCATGTATTGAAGGACATTACCGACCGGCGGGAAGCAGAGCGCAGGTACCGCGAACTGTTCGACAGCATTCAGGAGGGGTTGTTTTTCGCATCGCCGGAAGGGCAATTCCTGGACGTGAATGATGCGCTGGTGCGCATGCTGGGATATGAGTCGGCGGAAGAGTTGTTGCGGGCGGACGTAAGCGCACATCTTTATCCCACACCAGCGGCAAAAGAGCGGCTGGCGAAGGCGATTGCGGAGCACGGCGCGCTGCGGAACTACGAAGAGACATTGCGGAAGAAGGATGGCGGGCTGCTGCATACGCTGCAAAACATCAGCGCGGTGCGCGACCCGATGGGCAACGTGGTGCAGATCCGTGGACTGATGTTGGATGTGACTGAACAGAAGATGTTTCAGTCGCAGTTGCAGCGAGAACGCGACTTTAATCAAAAAATTCTCAATACCACCCAGAGCATGATCCTGGTGCTCGATACCGCTGGACTCATCAGTTATGCGAACCGGCGGTGTTATGAAGCCGGGTATCGCAAGGATGAATTGATCGGGCACCGGCTGGTGGAGTGGGTGGAGAGTTCTCACCGAAGGGATTTTGAAGGGGCGCTGGAAACCACCGCGCACGGGCAACAGGTCGACAACCTGGAGTTGCGGGCACGGCGCGCGGATGGCTCGCTGGGGCATTTTTCCATCAGCTTGAGCCCGATGCGAGATGAAGCGAACCAGGTGAACAGCGTAGTGGTGGTGATGACGGATATCACGGACGCGGCGCTGCTGCAGGCGAAACTGGCGCACGCGGAGAAAATGGCCACCATCGGGCGGCTGGTTTCAGGCGTGGCTCACGAAGTGAACAATCCATTGGCGGCGATATTGGGCTTTACCGACCTGTTGCTGGAAAATCCGGAGATTCCGGGCAATGCGCGGGAAGACCTGCAGATTATTTTGCAGGAGACGCAGCGGACCAAGGAGATTGTGCAGGATTTGCTGAGTTTCGCTCGCCAGAGGCCGGCACAGAAGGAACCGGTAAGCGTCAACGCCGTGCTACGGCAGACCATTAAGCTGCGCAGCTATGATTTTTCGAGCCACGGTGTGGAAGTGACGGAGGAGTTCGAGGAGAACCTGGGACCGACGCTGGGCGATGGGCAGCAGTTGCAGCAGGTTTTTCTGAATATCCTTAACAACGCGTACGACGCGATTCAGGAATCCGGCAATCACGGGCGCATCCGGATTCGCACGCGGCGCGCGGAAGACGATATTGAGGTGGCATTCATTGACAACGGAACGGGTGTGACCGACCCCGAGCGCATCTTCGATCCTTTCTTTACGACCAAGCAGGCAGGGAAAGGAACAGGCTTGGGGCTGAGCATCTGCTACGGCATTGTGCGGGCACATGGCGGGGAGATTCTCTGCTGGAACAACGAGGGCGAGACCGGCAGCACGTTTGTGGTGCGGCTGCCTGCAGCCACGGAGTCTTCGCTCACTGCCGCGGCGAAAGAGGCGGGACGATGACTGCCTGCAGCGCGACGCGAGCATCGGCGTCCATCCTGGTGATTGAGGATGAGCCCTCGGTGAGCGCGTTCGTGCGAGCGGCACTGGAGCGCCGCGGATATACGGTGGTGCAAGCGTCTTCGGGAGTGGCGGGAATCGAGAAATTGCAGGCAGGTTCCTTTGCCGGAGTGATCTCCGACATCCGCATGCCGGGGAGCATCAACGGCGCGGACGTGCACGATTGGATCCGCAAGAACCGCCCGGACCTGAGCAGCCGGATTATTTTGATCAGCGGAGACACGGCGAACAGCGAGACGCAGAGCCTGCTGGCGTCGAGCCCGACGCCGTGCCTAGAGAAGCCATTCCGGGTCCATAAATTGATTTCGATCGTGGAGAAAACATTCGGAAAACCATGAGCGACGACCTAAAAGTAAAACTCTTGGTGGTGGACGACGAACAGAGCATCCGGCGGCTGTGTATGACTATCGGCGGGTCGCTGGGCTTCCTGTGCCAGGAGGCGGAAAGCGCGGAAGCGGCCGTCACGCGGCTGGAGACGGATCCGCCGGACCTGGTATTGACAGACCTAAAACTGCCTAATCTTTCGGGCGTGGAGCTACTGAAGCAGATCAAGGCGGTGCTGCCGCGCACGGAAGTGGCCATCATGACGGGACACGGGTCCATCGAATCGGCCGTAGACGCCATGAAACTGGGAGCGTACGACTACATCGAGAAGCCGTTTCGCGTGGAAAAGATGCGCCTGTTGCTGCAGCGCATGGCGGACAAGGTTCGACTGGTGAACGAGAACGCATTTTTGCGCGAGCGCGTGAACACGGAAGAAAACCTGGATGGAATTATCGGGAGCTCCGCAGGAATGCAAGACGTGTTGCGGATGATTTCGCGACTGAAGGATACGCGCACGCCGGTGTTGATTTCGGGCGAAAGCGGCACTGGCAAGGAACTGGTGGCGCGGGCGATTCATTTCCGGGGCGCGCTGGCGCAAATGCCGTTCGTGGCCGTGGATTGCGGAGCGCTGGTGCCAACGCTGATGGAAAGCGAACTATTCGGTTACGAGAAGGGTGCGTTTACGGGAGCGACGAAATCGAAGGCCGGACTTTTCCAGGCGGCGAATGGTGGGACCATTTTCCTGGACGAGATCGGCGAGCTGCCGCTGGAGATGCAGGCCAAACTACTGCGCGTACTGCAGGAGAAGGAAGTGCGGCCGGTGGGCAGCAACGACCGAATTACTGTGGATGTGCGGGTGAGCGCGGCAACGAACCGGGATCTCGAGGCGGCTTACCGCGGCGGAACGTTCCGCAAGGATTTGTACTTTCGGCTGAACGTGGTGACCGTGCACATTCCGCCGCTGCGCGAGCGGCGCTCCGACATTCCGATGCTGGTGCATCATTTCCTGAACCGCTACGCACCGAGCAGCCATTTGCAGGTGACTCCGGCAGCGATGAAATGCCTGCTGCAATATGAATGGCCGGGGAATGTGCGGGAGCTGGAGAATTGCATCGCGCGGGCGGTTACGCTGGGCGATCATCAGGTGATGGACGTGAAAGATTTGCCGCCGGTATTGCGTAGCGAGCCAAGCGGCGAGGAAATGTCAGGGAGCACGGATGCCGCTTCCCTGTCCACGACGGCGCTGGCGGAGATGGAACGCATGACGATTTTGCGAGTGTTTGAGCAGGCGCATGGGGACAAGGCGCTTGCCGGAAAGATGCTGGGGATCAGCCGGGCGACACTGTACCGGAAATTGAAGCGCTACAACATCGGCCTGCGCGGGAGTGAAAAGGACGAAGCGATAGAAGCGGCGGCGGGGGAGATTTCGTCGTAAGAGCTTTGTCGTAAAAAGATATTCCCCGGACCGACAACGTGCTTGTAGTGAAGGCGCACATGCGTGAGTGCCTGTGCCACAGGTCAGGGTCTCAAAGAAAAGGTGAGACGGGGGCGTTTCAGCCTGAGACAAGGGTCCGGAAGTAACGTTTTGAGAATTCTATAACCTCCTTCCTTTCATTAAGTTGCCTTCTAGAAACAGGGGCTATGCTTTGGCGCTTAGCGTGCAGTTTCCTCCTTGGGACATGGTGTCCTCGTCCGCCGCGCTGCGCTCGCTTGCCTGGCAGAGGACGGACCGGAACACAAAATCGCGCCGGTTGGCGGGACAAAATCGAACCATGGCACTGATCACGGACACGGTGGGATGTGCGGAGCAACTGGCGAGATTCTTTCCCAAGCTTTCCGGCGTGCGGATTCCGATACGCGTCACGCCGCAACGAGGCGGGACCTCCGCGGCGCGGTTGCGGGAAGCCGCGGTTGTGGAGTACGGCTCGGAGGAGTACGTGATTTTTTGCAGCACGCTGCCACTGGAATTTGCTGACCGCGTGCGGATCTCGAGGGATGGAGGAGGTCGTCCGGCGGAGGCCACGGTGATTGCGTTGCAATATCACGAAGGGCGCAAAGCGGTGGCGGTGCGGTTCGTGGACGGCCCCTGCGAATGGATGAGGCAATCGTGAATAAAACATTGAATCTGCCCGCTCCGGCAAAGGTGGATGCGGCAAAACAGGCGCAATGGGATGAGTACCGGTCCGTATTTCCAATTTACGTGGCCCTTGCCAAGCAACTCCAACTGGAGATTCCCATTCCACAGAACAAGCGCATCCTGCCGGAGCAGTTTGACGGGGAACTCTACACAAAGATCCAGACGTGGCTGGACGTGATGGACCAGCAAGTGATGGTGCACCAGTTGCGCCACCTGCTGCAGATGACCACGTTGAACGCCAGTGAGAGCGGGCTGCGCGCTCTGATCATGCGACATCTGCGAAAGCCGGCGAAGACCACAACTGATCGCGACAAGGCGGACTTCCTGCTGGTGCAATACTTCGCGCTGACGGCCCCGCCCAAGGTTTACCACAAGCAAATCGAGTTGGGGGACGTGGCTAACGTGCTGCGGCCGGTGTTTGGCGAGGCGGATTCGGCGCCACTACCATGGTGCGAACCCCTGGAAAAGATGATCGTTTCGCTGCGCGGGTTCAAAAGTCTTAGGGACATTCTAAAGACAAACTTCATCGAGCAAGGACGCCGGGTAAAGGAGAGCGCGGGTGGAATGTTTTATGACCCATCGGCGATGCTGGCGTTCATTCGTTTCAATTTTTTGCTGCGGCGGACGCTGATCGAGCTGATGCATGCGGACCTGATTTTTATCCGTTCGGGGCTGACGCAACTGCAGCAGGCGGGTGCCAAGGCAATCGACTGCCAAACCGTGGGCCTAGGAAAGGGAGAGGCGATCGACAAGCTGCAACGCATGGCAGATGACTGGAAACAGCCATTCCAGAAGGAATACACCGAGCGAACGGTGAATCAAGCATTTGATAAGTTGCTGGGGTTGCGGGCGGACGTCGAGCGGGCGATGGAAAAGGTGTCGGGAAAGAGCGTGCCGGCGCCAACGGCGCCACCAGAAAAGCCGCAGAAGAAGAGCGCCGCACAAGAATTGCCTGTCCCGAGCGAGCCTAAGGCAAAACAAAAAACGGAATCTATTGCCGCAGCGAACGGGGCCGATCTTTCCGCGGCGAGCATGGATTTCGAAAATTGTATGGAACAGATCTGGGAGCAACTCATTTCCGCGCCACCTTCGCGAGGACGTTCGATGACCACCGTGAAGGTAGGTGGGGCGCGGCTGCTGATGTCGTCGTGGGAAGTGGCCGCCTTCGTGAGCGAGGACGGGCCGGCGGCGGAAGATTTGCGGCGGGCGGTGGTGGCGCGGGCCATGGTGAGCTCGGGGCTCGAGCAAGCCAAAGAAAGCGGGAATGCCACGGGACTCGATCGCGCGCTGAACATTGCACGGGTGGAAGTATCGCGGCTGCAGGAACGCGTGGAAGTGGCCAAGCAGGAAAAGGACACGGAAGCCGCGGTGAACCTGGGAATCAGCACTAAGCGGCTGCTTTCTGCGTTGGACGAAGCGGAGAAGCTTTAGCGGCGGCGGCAGGGCAACGAGCGGGAAAACGACTCAGGGAGCATGGGGCCTTTGCGAAACACCAACGTATTGATCCTGACGGACGACGCAGAATTCGCGCAATTGCTTACAGCATGCTGGCAGGTAGAGCGGCAACTGCCGGGGATCTGCGTAGTCACCAGCGAATTCTGGAAGGAAGCAGACACCAGTTCGCCAGACCTGATCGTCATTGGACCATTAAAAGATGGCAGGCTGGGAGAGGTGCTGCGCTCGATGGAGCCGAATCGGGCGCTGATTCTGTGCGCGCCGTCGGAAGCCGGAGAATTCGGGCAACTAAAGAAGAAATATCCGAAGCTGTTGCACGTGCCGCTGCGCGAGGACTGGACGCAGATGGTTCTGCTGCTGGCAGGAGAATCGCTGCGGCGGACCGAAGCGCTGAAGCTTGCGCGACAGGCGGAGCGCCATGCCGCGCAGTACGCCAATCAGGCGACGCTGGGGCGGTATATGTACGACATGAAGCACAACGTGAACAACGCGCTGACTTCGCTGCTAGGCAACGCGGAGTTGCTGCTGCTGGAGCCCGGAGGGCTTTCCGCGCAGTCGCTGGCGCAGATCAAGACCATCCACACGATGGCGCTGCGCATTCACGAGGTGATGCAGCGATTCTCATCCCTGGCGAGCGAACTGCGAGAGGGTGAGACGCCATCGCAAGATGAGACAGAAGAAGTGAATTCCCTGCCGTTTCCCCGGCGGTAGGGCTTTGGAATAACAAAACAAGTAGTTCATTTTCAAACAGATAAGGGAAACGGGAACGGCCGCGAACTTGGCGCGCAAGGTGGCCGCCGACGTGCAATTTTCCGCCGTGGAGAACTGTGCGGAGTGAACCCTTGTGCAGAAAAAAGTTCTGATTGTGGATGACTCGCCGGCCCAAGTGAAGCTGATTCAGGGGCTGCTCGAGCCCGAGGGCTATTGGCCGGTTGGCTTGAGCGACCCCAAGAGGGTCGAGGAAGCCGTGGCCGCGGAACGCCCCAGCGTGATCCTGCTGGACGTGGTTATGCCGGAGCGAAACGGATTTCAGGTGTGCCGGGAGCTGAAGAGCAACACGGAATTCAACGCTATTCCGGTGATCCTGGTGACGTCGAAAGACACGGTGAGCGACCGGTATTGGGGCCAACAACAGGGCGCGGACGGGTATGTGACGAAACCTTTTACGCGCGAAGAGCTTTTGCGGGCGGTTCGTCGCTTCGCCTGAGAGAGCGAGAGTAAACGGAGAGCATGAGCGAAGAATTCCAACTGACGCCACTAGCTCCGGACGCGGAGCTGGGAGAGCTTCTGGAAGCGATGGAGGCTTCCGCCGCCCAGCGAGCGCCCGAATCGCAATACTGCGTGTTCCGCAGTGGGCGTGAGCGTTTCTGTTTGCCGGTGCTGGACGTGGAAGAGGTGCTGGAGTGGCCGGTGGTGACGAAGTTGCCGCTCTCGCCGGCTTATGTGCTGGGAATTTTCAATTTGCGCGGCGCGATTGTACCGCTGGTTGACATCGCGCTGACCGAAGGGCGGCGGGCGGGCCTGTTGCCGAAGCACGTGGTGGTGGCTTCGCTGCACGGGAACGGGCACCGCGACGACATGCGGCTGGGAATCGCAGCCGATGAAGTGGTGGGAACCTTTTCGGCGAAAGAAGCCGAGGATTTGCTGGAACAGGCGCCGGAAAATGTGCCGCATTGCGTAGGCATGCTGCGGCACGACGACCGCCTGGCCCTGGTGATTGATTTACGGCGGTTGCTGGAAGTTTATCCGGGGCCTGGCATTTGAGAAATTTGTGGAAACGTTTGGGAGGCAGTAATGAAATCGCGACTGAGTAGCACAATCTGGATGCTGATCTTTGCGAACGTTGTCGGTTTCGGCGTGGCGGTCGGGTTCGCCTACAGCGCCGGCAAACAAGCAGGGGCCGGTTCACCGGATATGACTGGAATGATCATCGCCATTGTCGGCGCGGTGGTGGCCACAATTATTGTGGCCTGGCGCTTTGGCGGAATCATCACGCCGGTAAATGAACTCGCGGCCTTCTCCGAGCGGCTCGCTGCAGGGGACGCCAAGGCTCGTGCCGATATCCACTCGAGCGACGAGTTCGGCTACATCGCAGAGAACCTGAACCGTGCGGTGGCCAAGGTTTCGAAGGCCTCGAGCAACCAGGAGGCATCCGAATCGCTGCAGAGGAGCATCACGGACCTGCTGGCGGTGATCAACCAGGTGGCCCGCGGCGACTTGACGCTGCGCGGTAAGGTAACCAACGACGCGCTGGGCAACGTGTCTGACTCCATCAACTACATGTTGGACAACTTCACGAAAGTGCTAGAGCGCGTGCGGAAGGCCGCTATGGAAGTGGCGGTATCCGCGAACAACATTCTTCTGGCGGCCGACGAGATGCAGGCCGGCGCGACGCAGCAGGACCAGGAAATCACCAACACGTCTAGCGCCGTGGAAGAGCTGACGGTTTCAATGAAGCAGGTGTCCAACAACGCGGAAGCGAGCGCCGAAGCGGCCCGACGCGCCCTAGACGCCGCCGAACAAGGCAACCGCGCGGTGCGCGACACACTGGAAGGCATGCAGCGCATCCGGGCGTCGGTACAGGCAACCGCGAAGAAGATCAAGTCGCTGGGCGACCGGTCACTGGAAATTTCGGAAATCATCAACGTGATTAACGACATCACAGAACAGACGAACTTGCTGGCGTTGAATGCGGCCATCGAGGCGGCGCGCGCGGGCGAAGCGGGCCGGGGTTTCGCGGTCGTTGCCGACGAAGTCCGCAAGCTCGCGGAACACTCCCGCAGCGCGACGAAAGACATCGCGGCTCTCATCAAGGCCATCCAGGCGGAAACGAACGAGGCCGTCGTGGTGATGGAAGATGGCACCAAGGAAGTGGAAGGCGGCGCGCAGCTGGCGGATCAGGCAGGACGCGCGCTGGACGCGATTTCAAGTGTGGTGCGGCAGTCCGCCGAACTCGTGCAGGAAATCTCGCTGGCGTCCAAACAGCAGGTGCGCGGAACCGAAGGCGTGGCACACGCCATGCAGATTATCTCCGGCATCACGCGGCAGACGTCGCAAGGCACACGCGGCACAGTGGCCACGGTGAGCCAACTGGTGAAACTCTCCGACCAACTGAACGAAGCGCTGGCGCAATTCCGGGCCAATTCGAAGGGCGGCACAGTGGCGGCAGAAGAAGGCGAGCGGCCGCAGCCCGCAGGCGCCGTGCGCTAGTTGATTCGACGGCCCCCGACAGGAAAGACGGGAGCCGGATGGGAAAACGATGAGTGAGCGCCAAGGGGCGGGACACGGTTTGACGGACCACGAACTGAGCGAGATCCGCATGCTGATTGAGGAGCGGACAGGCATTCATTTCGACGAGTCGCGCGAGAGGTTTCTCTCCACGCGCGTGCGGGAACACATGCACGCGCACCGGTACACGCGAGGGAGCGAATTGCTGCGGGCGGCCCGCAAAAGCAACGTTGAATACGAATCGCTGCTGGAGCGGCTGCTGACACAGGAGACGTCTTTTTTCCGATATCCGGCGGTGTTTGAGGCTTTCGAAAAACGCGTGCTGCCGGAAATTCATGTGGCCAAGTTCTGGAAGAATCCGCGCACGATTCGCGTGTGGAGCGCGGGATGCTCCACGGGCGAGGAACCCTATTCCATCGCCATCACGATTGCGGATTCCCTTTCCTTTGCGGACGCGTGGAACGTGGAGATTCTGGCCACGGACGTGGGCCGACAAGCCCTGAAACACGCGGAGGCGGGAATCTACGGGGGCCGCAGCCTAGCTAGCGTGAGCGCGAAGCAACTCGCGACCCACTTTACGGAGCTAGACGGCAAATACCAGGTGAAGCCACGGTTGCGGAAGATGATTTCGTTTGCGCCGATGAATCTGGCTTCGCCAGTGTATGTCGGCCGCATGGACCTGATTTTCTGCATGAACGTGCTGATTTACTTCACGGAAGAGCGGCGTCGCGCGCTGGTGCAGCGCTTTTATGATGCGCTGGAACCGGGCGGCTATTTGTTCCTGGGGCATTCGGAATCCATTTCGAAGATGCCGGTGAAGTTTCAGGCCATCGTGCTGGGCGATTGTATTTTGTACCGCAAGCCGACGGTGAAGGAATTGGAGAAGGCCACAGAACTGGTGACGGAGGGACGCGCGTGAGCACGCCGGACCGAGAAGCCGTCGAGTTGTTCCTCCAGGAGGCCTCGGAGCACCTGCAGTATTTGCGGGAGTATGTGAGTGTGCTGCAGGAAGTGGAGCCGCGGCGGGAGGATTTGGAGCGCCTGTACATTTCCGCGCACACCTTAAGCGGAACTTCGGCTAGCTATGGCTTTCCGAGATTTTCGGAGATTGCCGCCAAGCTGGCGCACATTTTCCAGTACGCGTTGAACGCCCCGCTGGGCGATGACTTGCACGGCCCGCTGACGGAATTTCTCTCCGACGCCATTTCCCTGCTGGAAACGAGTCTGCTGGAAATCAGCGACACGGGCCAGGAAAACACCGAGGACGTAGCGGCGTTCAAGGAGCGGTATCGCTTCGCATTTCCTCCGGAACCACCCCCGCTGAATCTGAGCATGCCGCCGACGCCGGCCCTAACGCAGGAGATGGCGAGCTATTACGACGAACCGGAAACGTCCAGCGTAGGGCAGACGGGATCGTATTTTGACGCGCTGCCGGCAGACGACGAAGTTCCCGACGAGATCCTAGAGTTTTTCCAGCCGGAAGCCGAAGAACATTTGCAGATCGTCGGCGATTGCCTGCTTTCACTGGAAGGAAATAACAATCCGGAAGAGATCAACAGGCTTTTCCGCGCCATCCACACGGTAAAAGGATCCGCGGCGCAGGTGGGATTGAAGCGGCTGGGCGGCATCGCGCATCGCGTGGAGGATTTGATCGGGCGGTTGCGTGACGGAGAGATTCAGCCCTCGCCGTCGATCGTGGATTTGTGCCTGGAGTCGGTGGACGTCCTGAAAAAAACGTTGCACCGCCAGTGGGCGGACGAGACGGAGATGCGCTCGGGCGTCGATTCGCTGCTCGGGCGTATCGCGGCATTGGCGCCACAGGAAGCGGAAGAAGAGGAACTGCCCGCCGAAGTCGCGGCGGATGCGCACGAAGATGTTCCGGGCAAGCCTGGCCTGACAAAGGCGACTCCGAAGGCATTGACGGCCAAGCAGGCGGCGGCCAACAAGTCCGTACGCATTGCGCTGGAGCGGCTGGACCGCATGATGAACACCGTCGGCGAGTTGGTGATCAGCCGCACGAAGATGGTCGGCCGGGTGACGGAGCTCACGAAGCTAATCGATACGTTGAGCTTTTCGAAGGAGCGCTTGCAGGGAAAGGTCAACGAATTCCAGGAAAAGTACGAGTTCAACCGCATCCGCTCGCAAATGAATACACCGTGGGCCAATTCGCAGACGCAAAAGATGCTGACCAGCGCCGCGGCAGGCGAAGGGTCGTATCTCGAGGAGTTCAGCGAACTGGAGATGGACCGCTACGATGACTTCAACATTCTTTCGCGCTCGATGACGGAAATCTCCGCTGACGTGAACGAAGTGCTGACGCAGCTGGAAAGCTACATCAACCGCGTCGAGGGCGATATCGACGAGTTTACGAAGCTGGCGCACCACCTGCAGGACGAGATCACCGCCGCGCGCATGGTACCGATCGGCACGTTGTATTCGTTGTTGTCGCGCGCGGTTCGGGACGCCGCCAAGGTAGCCAAAAAACAGGTGGAATTGGATTTTTCGGGAAGTGACACGGAACTGGACAACAATATCATTCAGCAGATTTCCGATCCGCTTGTGCACCTGGTGCGCAACTCGGTGGCACACGGGATTGAATTACCTGAAAAGCGCGTGGCAGAGGGCAAACCAGAACAAGGAACGGTTTTCCTTCGCGCCTATCACCGCGGCAACCACATTTACATCGAAGTGGAAGATAACGGGCGCGGCATTGACTACGAGCGCGTGAAACAGACGGCGATCGAGTGTGGTCTAGTGTCGAGCGAGACGGCAGACCGGCTGACAGAACGCGACCTGCGCGAGATGCTTTTCCACCCCGGTTTCTCAACGGCATCGGTAAAGACTGAGCTTGCTGGACGCGGCGTGGGACTCGACGTGGTGCGCTCGAACCTGAACGCATTGAACGGTGAAATCGAGGTGCAGAGCACACCGGGCGCGGGAACGAAGTTCACGTTGAAAGTGCCGTTGACGCTGATCATCTCTCCGGCGCTGTTTGTGCGCTGTGGCGCATTCCACTTCGCGCTGCCATTGGCGGTGGTGGAAGAGATCCGCCGATTGCGCGCTGACGAAATCGAGGACGTGGGAGGAAAGCTGCTTACGAAGGTGCGCGACATTGTCACGGAAGTCGTGCGGCTGGATTCCTATCTCGGCTTACCGACACTCGAACCGGTTAACGGTTATTTCCGCATGGTGGTGGCCAATGCGGGGAATCGACAAATCGGCGTGGTGGTGGAAGAAGTGCTGGGCAAGGACGAAATCGTCATCAAAAACCTCGGCGAATATCTGCGTCGCGTGAAGCTCTTCCCTGGCACGACTATCGCCCCTGATGGAAGCCTGATCTTGCTGATCGATTTGAACCGCCT
>DATFSI010000114.1:0-19171 GCA_035262705.1 Candidatus Acidiferrum sp.
CCAGTGTCCCACCGCGCTTGCCGGTCAGAGCTTCGCCGGGCAACTCAGTTGCCCAAAGCTGGCCAGGGCTTCCATCTCATCCTCAAAGCTAGGGATGAGTCTTAGCAAGTGCAATGTCTTGAACACTTCCAGCACATGGCCGCCTGGATGTAACAATTTCAGATCCCCTCCCTGGGCGCATAGCAAGGCATGCATTTTGACGATTAAAGTCACGCAATAACTATCCAGCTGGGTCAAGTCTGTTATGTCCAACAGCACCTTGCGCGCACCGCTGGCCACCACTTCTTGTAGATTACTGCGCAACAATTCGCACGCGGGGGGTTCGATGGACCTTCCCCGGAGGTACAGAATGGTGACATCCCCGGATTGCCGAGTTGAAATTTGCAGACCCACAGCGCACCCATGCGTCAAAATACGTAGTTCGGTGGCTGGGGAGGCCGTACCCCGATTATACTCCTGTGGGCTAAGAAATCTATTTCAAGGTCGTAAATTCGGAACAACGATGAAACCTGTCTCGCGATCGCCGAACACCTTGTTACGCGCCTTACCCCAATACCACCAGTGTGCTGCAATGTAGGCACACAAGACCGCGTCGAACTGGTCTTCAACATCCTTTGTCTTTCCTCGCCCAGGTACTGCGGGTAGATGGAACCTGTTTGTGGCCGGCTCCAATCTAGGCAGACGGTTCAGCAGCAACCCTCGGAATCGATTCAGCTCCTTCGCTCGTTCTTCCCGAATCCCACGCTTGTATTTGACAATCCGTGGTAAGCGGAAAAGATTCACGCTTGCGGCATGGGGGTGCACCTCGATCTGGAAACGCCCAGGCTCGCGCGCGGCCATTTCCAGGTTGAACAGGAACCCTTTTGATTCTAGTTCACGGCTGAATTGCGAGACGTATTCGGCAAAGGGCCGCCCCAGATTTGCGGGGTGGCACCCGGCGTGAAACTTCCGGAATACCGAGTTCAGGGCCCGCTCGGCAGGGCGAATACCACTTTTATTTCGGATGATGATCGGCGCATCCACGGCAACCACGGCGTCGCCTGCCCCGGCCTTCTGGCCAATCCAATCAAGGATGTGTTCCTTTTTTTCCAAGCGAGCGATGTCAGAAAGCCGCAGCGCTCGATCGACCCAACGGAACACCGCCAGTCCCGTAGGCTTTCCATACCAGCCCAGGTCCACACCGATAAGGGCAGGAACGCGACTATTATTCATCGAGGTCATGGGTTTACTCTCGCTCGCCGCTCTTGCACCTTCTCAGTTTGTTCGACTATCGTCTAGGCCATCGAGGCCCGGAGGAAATTGCATGCGGCAAGATGGTATTCTAATGGACGGAAGAACAAGGTAGTTACAAAGCTGGAGAGACTGGCCCCTCCCGGGACTCTACATATTCCAATGGAAAGTGAGCTGAGGAGCGAGCCGCAAACGGCCCGCTAGCCAAAACATGGGCAAATCCCTGTGTCCGATTCAGGAAATCGTCAAGAAACTGGAACTTCCCGAAAAATATTTCGAACAGATTGGCCCCTACGGTGGCAAAGTGCGCCTCGACCTCCTTAGCGACACTGCATTCCCCCGGCGCGGCAAGCTCATCATCGTCACCGCTACCACTCCAACTGCCAGCGGCGAAGGTAAAACGGTCACTTCCATTGGCCTCACCCAAGGGCTCGCGCGCATCGGAAAAAAAGTCATCATCACCTCGCGCGAGCCTTCGCTCGGACCCGTCTTCGGCATGAAGGGCGGCGCGGCAGGCGGCGGCGGCTCCACCATTGAGCCGGCCGCGAAAATCAATCTGCATTTTCACGGAGATTTTCACGCGATCGCGGCGGCGCATAACCTGCTGGCCGCGTTGATTGACGCCCATCTTTTTCACGGCAACGAACTGAACCTCGACCCCGAACGCATCACCTGGCCGCGCACCATGGACATGAACGACCGTGCCCTCCGCCACATCGTGGTCAGTGCCGACAGCAAAAAGGAAGGCGCGCGCCGCACCGGCTTTGTAATCACTGCTGCTTCCGAAATTATGGCCATCATCGCGTTGGCCAAGGATCGTGCGGACCTGCGCCGTCGGCTCGACAATATTGTTGTGGGCATCACGCGCGCCGGGTCACCCGTTCATGCAAAAGACCTGCAAGCCACCGGCGCGATGATGGCGCTGTTGACCGAAACCATCCAGCCCAATCTTGTGCAGACCATTGAAGGCGTACCCGCTTTCGTGCATGCCGGCCCGTTTGGAAACATCGCCCACGGTACCAGCAGCGTTGTCTCGCAGGAGATGAGCCTCCGTCTGGCCGACTACGTCGTGAACGAATGCGGCTTTGCCGCCGACTTGGGCGGGGAAAAGTACGTCGACATCGTCTTTCGTTCGATGGGAGTAAGCCCCTCGGCCGCCGTGCTGGTGACCACCGTGCAAAGCCTGCGCCATCAGGGCGAAGGCGATTTGCAGAAGGGAATTCCCAACCTCGTTCGGCACCTACAAATCCTTGGCAAGTTCGGCTTGCCCACGGTGGTCGCCATCAACCGTTTCCCCAAAGACACTGACGCGGACCTGGAGCGCCTCGAGCGCGCCTGCCGCGAAAACGGTGCGCTCAGCGCGCGGCATACTGCCTTTGTAAACGGCGGAGCAGGCGCCGAAGAATTGGCGCGCCGCGTAGTCGAAATTGTTGAAAAGAATCCCGGCGTTCAGGCCAAGCCGATCTACTCCGCCGAAGAGACCCTCGAAACCAAGATCGATAAAGTCGCCCGCGAAATTTACGGCGCGGCTGGCGTCACTCTGAGCGATAAGGCCAAAGCCAAATTGCAGGATTTCGCAAGGTGGGGCTTCGGCAATCTGCCGGTTTGCATCGCAAAGACACAGTATTCGTTTACCGACGACCCCAAGAAAATGGGCGCGCCCGCCGGTTGGCAGCTTAATGTCACCGATGCCTCACTTTCTGCTGGCGCGGGTTTCGTAGTCGTAATCTCCGGGAACATGATGCTCATGCCGGGTCTGCCCAAAGTCTCGCGGTCCGTTGAAGTGGACGTCGACGCAACTGGCGAAATCATCGGGATCTAAGACAGCCAGAAATAATCAAAATATGGTTGCCGTCGCCAAGCGCCGGAGGCGCGACATACGTTACCCAGGACGTAGGTCCATGGGAACTCCCCTCAAGTTGCATGAAACGTGAAGCATAATCTGAGGCGTCTAACCAACAGGCCCGTCCGCGCTTGCCGTATGCGTTAAGGCCGGCTTGCGCTCTCGCCAAAAGCCAGGAAACTCAGGAGTGCTTGATGGGAAGTTTACTGATAAGGGGAAAACTTGTCATTGTGCAATGCGGGTTGCATTTAAGCACCTGCCTCTTTCTATTGGTGGCGGTACAAGCAGCTGCCCAAGCGCCCGCCGCCACTCCGAAGACCCCTCCCATCCTCGGCACCATCAAAACCGTCTTCGATAACACGATGACCGTGGCCGTCGATACGGGAACAGAAACAAAAGTCACTTTGCGTTCCTCGACGCGGCTGCTGCGCGTGCCTCCCGGTTCGAAAGACCTCTCCCAGGCCGTAACCATTCCTCTTTCCGAGTTTCAAGCCGGCGACCGTGTGCTGGTGCGCCTCGACTGCGCCGGTGACCCGCCGGCGTGTGAAGCAAGCGCCGTAATCGCCATGAAGAAGAGCGACATCGCGGAAAAGCAGTCCCACGAACGCGAACAGTGGCAGCGCCACGGTATCGGCGGCCTCGTAAAAAGCGTTGATGCGGCGCAGGGAAGCATCATCATCGGAACAATGACCGCCGCGGGAAAGAAAGACGTCGCCATCATGGTCGGCAAAAACACGGTGCTGCGGCGATATGCTCCAGGCTCCGTAGAATTCGATGATGCGAAGCTGAGCGCCCTGCAGGAAGTGCAGCTAGGGGACCAACTGCGTGCTC
Organism: Candidatus Acidiferrum sp.; assembly: GCA_035262705.1. Taxonomy (GTDB): domain Bacteria; phylum Acidobacteriota; class Terriglobia; order Acidiferrales; family UBA7541; genus Acidiferrum. The sequence goes on from DATFSI010000114.1 coordinate 3,905, forward strand.
GCGGCGCGCGTAGTGCCGACGGAACGACTTTTGCCGCGGACGAAATCGTAACGGGCACGTTCCGCAACATCGCAGGAACGGTTTCGGCGGTGGACGCGAGCACGGGAACCATGACCGTCAACGATCTGGCGGAAAAAAAATCGGAACTCGTGAAAGTCAGCATCGATACGCAGTTGCGCAAATTGCCTGCGAACATGGCTCAAATGATCGCCGCGCGGCTCAAGGGCGGCGCGACGCAGGCCGCGAGCCAGGGGACTCCCGCCGGCAACGGAGCGGTTCCCAATTCGCAAGGATCGCAGAATGGCACAGCGGGCGGACAGGGCCGCGGTGGCGATTTTCAGCAACTCCTGAACCGCCTTCCGGCAACTCCGCTTTCCGATTTTCAAAAGGGCGACGCCGTTATGATCGTCGCCACGGGATCGCAAAAGAATCCTCAACTCACCGCGATCACCATCCTGGGCGGCGTGGAACCCCTGCTGCAAAGCGCGAGCCGAGAAGAAGCGTCGAGCATCCTGACGCCGTGGAGCTTAAGCAGTGGTGGAGCAGATGCCGCTGCCGCTCCGTGATAACAACTACCGGAACAATCGGCAAAAGCCAAATCTCGCTGCGAAAGGAAGGATCGTGAGGAAGGGAATCGGGCGGGCAGCAATACTGTTTTTCAGCACCCTGTTGCTCGCGGCAGGAAACATTGTCGCGCAAACTTCAACCGGCATCCTTCGCGGCCAGGTCACCGATCCTTCTGGCGGAGCGCTTGTCGGCGCCACCGTCCTGTTAACGACGCCGTCCGGCGCTTCCATGGACACCACCACGAACAGGGACGGCTTCTACGAGTTCAAGGGACTTGCCGCGGGGACTTACGAGGTCAAGGCTGTGGCCGCAGGATTCGCTCTGTTCGACAACCCGGGTGTGGCTCTTGGCGTGGGGCAATCCCTTCGTGTGAACATTTCCCTCACCATTGAAATTCAGCGGGAAAAGGTCACCGTCAACGATTCTACAACCCAGGTCGACGTTAGCCCCGCCAACAACGCGAACAGCATTACCCTGCAGGGAAAAGATCTCGAAGCGCTCTCCGACGATCCCGACGAGCTTTCTTCCGAATTGCAGGCATTGGCTGGGCCTTCCGCAGGCCCTAATGGCGGGCAAATCTACATCGATGGTTTCACCGCCGGGCAGTTGCCACCGAAAGCCTCCATCCGTGAAATCCGCATCAACCAGAATCCCTTCTCGTCCGAATACGACAAGCTGGGTTACGGCCGCGTCGAAATCTTCACCAAGCCCGGCACGGATAAGTTTCATGGCCAGTTCCAGGTGCTTGGCAACGCCTCGGCCTTCAACGCGCGCAATCCGTTCGAAAACCTGCCGCCGGGCGTCGCGGAACCCGATTACCATTCCGAGCAATACAGTGGCAACATCGGCGGGCCCATCAACAAAAAGGCCTCTTTCTTTTTCAATATCGATCGGCGGAACATCGGCGCGTTGAACATTGTCAGCGCCAGCGTGGTTTGTGGCGACTCCATCCTGCAGATTCCGTGTCCCGCGGGCCAGGCCCCGTTCAGCATCATCAATGGGTTCAGTCAGGCCGTCCGAAACCCACAGACGCGCACGAACCTCAGCCAGCGCATCGATTACCAGCTCACGCCCAACAACACGCTTACCGCCCGCTACCAATACTTCCGCGATGTACAGACCAACAGCGGCGTCGGGCAATTCAACCTGCCGCAGGTTGCGGCGAACCTGCTAGGCGTCGAGCACACCTTACAGGCTACCGACACGCAGATTATGGGTGCCCATGCCATCAACGAGTCGCGCTTCCAGTTCTTGCACCTGGACAACGAAAACACGCCGGTCAGCACGTTGACCGCGATCAACGTGGGCGGTGCGTTCAATGGAAGCGGCGTCGGCGGCTTCGGTTCCTCGGACATCCAGAATCGTTACGAATATCAGAACACCACGTTCCTCAATTACGGCAAGCATTCCTGGAAATTCGGAGGCCGCCTGCGTGCCAACGACGATCGCAACCAGATCAGCGGCAATTTCACCGGTACGTTTTCCTTCGGCTCGCGTCCAAACCCCGACCCGAGTTGCGTGCCCTCCGCCGCGACCAACAATTGCATCATTTCGCCGATTCAGGCATACCAAATGACCGTGCAGGGGCTGGCTGCAGGCGTCCCCTTGGCCACCATCATCGCCGCCGGCGGCGGCGCGACCAATTTTATCCAGACCTTTCAGACGGCCGGTGGAGCAACGATCGTCCCCTCCACAGTGACCCTCATTGATGCGGGCCTGTTTGTGCAGGACGACTGGAAGCTCCGCCCCAATCTCACCCTTAGCTACGGTTTGCGATTCGAAACTCAGAACGAGTTTAGCGACAAGTCCGATTTCGCGCCGCGCCTCGGCTTTGCCTGGGGCATCAGCGGCAGCACCAAGAAGCCGCCAAAGACCGTGCTTCGCGCCGGCTTCGGATTGTTTTACGATCGCTACACCTACGAATTGGCGGAAACCCAACAACGCTTTGATGCGAACAAGGGGATCCAGGAACAGTTGCACATTCAGAACCCCACATTCTTTCCTAACGTTCCGAGCACTGTAGGACCAGACAAAACGCAGACATCTTTTTACGAATTCAACCCCGATTTGAAAGCCCCGTACACCATACAGAGCGGCGTAAGCCTGGAGCGCCAGCTCAGCAAAATCGCCAATATTGCCGTCACCTATCTCAACTCCCGTGGCGTTCACCAGTTTTTTACCGATAATCTGAACGCTTTTGCGCCTTCTAACACCAGCCCCCCCGGTTCCCGGCCCGATGCAAGTATAGGAAACCTCTTCCGGTATGCGTCGGGAGCAGACTTTAAGCAGAACCAGTTGATTGTCAATGGCAGGATCCAGATGGGAGCAAAACTGTCCTTATTTGGCTACTATACCTACAATAACGCCAGCAGTGACTCTTCAGGTGCGAACACACTGGCGTCCATCCCTCTACATATAAAGGAGGACTACGGCCGCGCCAGCTTCGACATCCGCAACCGGTTGTTTGTCGGTGGCACGATCGGCCTGCCCCATGGGTACCGCCTCAGTCCGTTTATCATTGCCAGCTCCGGCGCCCCTTTCAACATCACCGCGGGAACAGATCCTTTCCAGGACAATGTCTTTAACGAGCGCCCTGCGTTTGCCGCGGCCTGTACGCCTGCGAACCAGACAAAATTCGGATGCTTTGACGCCAACCCCGCGCCGAACACTCCACCCATCCCCATCAATTTCGGCCAGGGGCCCGGCGCGTTCACGATGAACCTTCGCGCAAGCAAAACCTTCGGCTTCGGCCCGGCGATCGAAAGCGCCTCGGGAGGAGGTGGCGGCTCAGCCGGCGGCGGGACCTTCGGCCATGGGCCAGGCGGTGGTGGCCCACGCGGCGGTGGGGGTGGTGGCCGGGGAGGAATGGATTTCGGCGGAGGTGCTTCGTCGAATCGCCGCTACTCACTCACCTTTGGCGTGGTGGTCCGCAACCTCTTTAACGACGTGAATCTCGCGGCACCCATCGGCAATCTCGGGTCGCCTCTGTTCGGCGAGTCCAATGCGCTCGCAAAGCCTCCCTTCGGCAGCGCCAGCTATAACCGGCGACTCGACCTGCAAGTCACGTTTAGCTTCTAAGCGGATGTTTGCAGCAAACGCTGCAACGGTGAAAGCTTCGCGCTGGCGCTCCAAAATGGTATGAACAGGGGAAGATTGCGATAAGCTTGACGCACGGTTGTGTTGGTGCGAGATGCGAAGGTGGAGGACTTTGTGAGTCCGGTGGAGAAACGGGATCGCGAGGGCTGGCACGGGGTTTCAGAAATTGTTGCAAAAGAAAGCTGAGATGGCCAACCGGAAGAAAAAGCGGCTCGACAAAGGAATTGAAGCGCGGCGGCGTGCCCGCCGTTCCGGCCTTGCCCCGGCAAACACGCGTGTTATCCCTGACAAGCGCAAAAAGCCCGCAAAGCACAAGCCGAACCTTCTGCAAGAATTGGAATGAACCTGCAGGGCCCCGCCCTCCAAGGCGGGCCGCCCTTTGACTTTAAACTTTCAACTTTTGATTTCGAATTGCGTAGGCCCGACCGGGCCTAGTTCTTGGAGCTTCAGCCCGGTTTATTGGCGGGGATCGTTTCGTCGGCTCGGAACAGCGGCGAAGCGGCGATCTTGCGGCGCTCGGAAAGTTCGGCAGCGATTTTCTCTAAATCCGCCTTGTCGAATCCCGTGCAAGTCACGTTCACTTTCCCGTCCGGCTCGATCAGGAAAATACTAGGCACCGTGTGAAGGCCGTAAGCATTCGAAGCCGGATACCCGGGACCATCAAGGAGCGTCAGAAACGTAACGCCGTATTCCTTATTGAAGGCCTTTGTGTCTGCGGCATCATCCTGTGAAACGGCGACAATTGTCACGGAATCGCCCGCATATCGTTCCGCAATTCGCTGCAAAAACGGAAAGGTGAACTGGCAGACCGGGCAGGAAATCTTGAAGAAGGCGACCGCCACCGGCCCTTTCTCCAGCAATGTATACAGCGAATATTCCTTGCCATCTAACGCCTTCAGCGAAAATGCCGGAGCCGCTTGTCCCGCCGCGATATTCGTCAACGATGCCTCCCATCCAAGCCGCCTCAAGATTCGATGCGCAAACGACATAACAGCAAGTTTACCGCGGTTAAGGCCTTTACAGTGGCCGCTTTTTAGACCGACCGGCAAGCAATGCGGTGCGGGCGTGTGTCAGTGAATCGTGCGCGTCTTGCGCTGCATGAAATCCATCAACAGATACTGGCCGAGATTGTACGGCGTCGTGAAATACGCCTTGCCCTTGCACATTTGCGTGATCTTCTGCACAAACTGTACCAGGCTGTAATCCGTGGCCAGCATAAACGTGTTGATCATGATGCCCGCGCGCTTGCACTTGTTCACTTCCTCGAGCGTCTCGCCCACTACAAAGGGATCGAGACCAAAAGCGTTTTTGTAAATCCGGCCGTCTTCCAGCGTCAAAGCCGAGGGCTTCCCGTCCGTGATCATCACGATTTGCCGCATATCTTTCCTTTGCCGAAGCAGGATGCGCTGCGCCATCCGCAACCCTTCCCGAGTGTTGGTGTAATAGGGGCCCACCTGTACGCGGGCAAGCTGTGCCAGCGGCACCTCTTCCGCCGAATCGTGAAAAAGCACCAGGCTTAGTGTGTCCCCCGGATATTGCGTCCGAATCAGATGCGAAAGCGCCATGGCCACGCGCTTCGCCGGCGTGAAGCGGTCCTCGCCGTAAAGAATCATGCTGTGGCTGCAATCGAGCAGCAACACCGTGGCACACGAAGATTGGTATTCGCACTGATGGACCATCAGATCCCGATACTCCATGTGCAGCGGCACTTTCGCGCCTTCGCGGCGAATCGCGTTGGCCAGCGTTTCGCTGATGTCCAGGTTCAGTACGTCGCCAAATTCGTAGGGGCGCGAGACCCCGCCCGATTCGATACCGGTTGCCAAGTCTCGCGTGTCGTGCCTTCCAAAACTGCTCCGCCCCAGCGAACCCAGCAAATCCTGCAGTGTCTTGAAGCCCAGAAAATCGATCGCCTTGTCGGTGATTTCGAACCGCGCTTCCGTGTTGGTGTCCTGCGCCTGGCCAAGCCGCCCGCCCGGCATGTTCTCCGGCGGCGGGGTCACCTGCGGTGGTTGTTGCGGGTTGATAAAACCTTCCTGGGTAATGCGCTCGATCAATTTATCGATCAGGTCGCGCATCTCTTCGTTGTTCAGTGCGCCGGGATCCTGAAGAAGCTCCCGCAATTCATCGCTCATCGCGTCGTCGGGAAGGAGGTCTCCTTCCTGAAGCGCCCGCAGGATAGCTTCGCGCAAGGCTTCCATCGAACGCGAAGCGTCCATTTCGGATAGGCCGTAAAACTGCGATTCGAACCCGCTTTGCAGCAGAAAATCGCCGAGGCGTTTCATCAACTCGTCGAGATCGACCGCGTCGGCCGGTTCTCCAACGTATTTGCCATATTTCGTAAATTTCATCCCTTGGCTCTCGGCCCCTCAGTTGTAATTTCGCCGTGGACGGCTCACCGACTCCCGGGGCTCCGGCTGCCTCTGCTTCTCCGCATAAAAGCCGCGCTCCTCGCTGCGGCCGATGCGCCGGTGCGCCCACAATCCCTCTAGAATCATTTCCGCTGCCGCAGCGGCGTGCCCTTCGTCTTTGCGATTGCTCGCGCCAAGCTTGCCGATGTTGTCCATCAACCCTTGCACCTTGCAAAGCTGCTGGCAGCGCTGACTGGTGGTGATCAGGTCAGGAATCTTCAATTCGCCGCCATTTTCGAACCACTGCACCACAGGCTGGAAACTCACGTCCGGAAAATGCCTGGAGAACACCCGCCCGATCGCGGTGCGAATCAGTTCGCGTGCAATTACTTCTGCACCCTTGAGTTCGCCTTCGTATTCCAGTTCCATCTTGCCTGTAATGGAGGGAAGGGCTGCATACAGGTCGGCGATGCGCGCCACACTGCACTTTTCTCCCACACGCGCCGAGTGTTGCTCCGCGCTGCTCACCAGGCTCTCCATAGTAGAGATGGGCAGTCTCTGGCTGACCCCTGAGCGCCGGTCCACGCGCTTGTCTTCTCGCGCCTGAAAAGCGATCTCTTCCACCACTTCGCGCAGATAATCGGGAACCTCCACGTTTATCCCGGCGTCACGGGCAGTCCACGCCTCTTGGTTTGTGATGGTCATGCCTTCTTCCACCGAAGCCGGATAGTGTGTGCGAATCTCCGCGCCGATGCGGTCCTTCAGCGGTGTGATAATTTTGCCGCGTGCGGTGTAATCCTCCGGATTCGCGGAAAAAACCAGCAACACGTCCAGCGGTAGGCGCAGTGGATATCCCTTAATCTGAATGTCGCCTTCCTGCATGATGTTGAACAATCCCACCTGAATTTTCCCGGCAAGGTCCGGCAGTTCGTTGATGGCAAAAATGCCGCGGTTGGCGCGCGGCAGGAGTCCGTAATGAATCGTGAGCTCGTCGGAAAGGTCCCGGCCTCCTCGCGCGGCCCGAATCGGGTCCACGTCGCCGATGATGTCCGCCATGGTCACGTCCGGCGTGGCCAGCTTTTCCACATAGCGCTGCTCGCGCGCTAGCCATGCGATCGGCGTATTGTCTCCCTCGGCCGCGATACGTTCGCGGCAGCCGCGGCAAATAGGCTGCAAAGCGTTGTCGTTAATTTCGCACCCGGCTATAACCGGAATTTCCGGATCCAGGAATTGCAGCAGGCCCCGCAGAATGCGGCTTTTCGCCTGTCCGCGCAATCCCAGCAAAATGAAATTGTGCCGCGAGAGAAGGGCGTTAACGATCTGCGGGATCACCGTATCCTCGTAGCCGTGAACGCCAGGAAACAGGGCATCGTCCCGTTCAATCGCACGCAATAAATTGCGTCGGATCTCATTTTTCACCGACACGCCTGCCGAGCGCGCGTCAAAATCCGGAATGCGCTTCAATTCGCCGAGAGTGCGCGGCTTCGGGTGACCCGAAGGAAGAATAGAACCGCTTGCTGTCATGGGGCCCCTATCTGCGGACCAGTCGCCATCGTCCGCGGACTGCTAATTCAAACCGTGCCCATTGCCGCCCGCGCTCTGGCGCATAGCCCTCTCTTTGTGTAGATGCGGCGCCCAGTCGCAGAGGTACTTGAGCAGTTTTTCCTGCCTTTCATTTTCCGTGCGCAGTTCCAGGATGTGCTGTTTGCAAAGCAGATCGATAGGTAAGGTGGAGGCAACGGCAAACGTAAGTTCCTCGCCGGCCACATCGTCGAAACTCCGTGGCAGGCTGTTAAACAGCAGCGTGTGGCAGGTTTCGTAGAGTTCGATCAGTTTTCCCCGTTTTTGTGGCTCCACGTGCGAATCGCGATCCTCGAGGTAATCCACATGGCCTTCGAGCAGCGGATCCTCAGTGAACAACTCCACGATCCGAAAAGGATCGCGACCCACGGTCAGAATGTCCATGCGTCCGTCCGGAAAACGCTTCATCACTTCGAGAATCTCGGCGGTACACCCCACCCGCGTGATGCCGTCATCCATGGCCAGGAGCATGCCGAAAGGAGCGCGCGCGTCCAGGCACTCACGCACCATCCTGCGGTAACGTGGCTCGAAAATGTGCAGGGGAAGCTGCTCGCCGGGAAAAAGCACGACGTTCAGCGGGAATAGCGGTATGCGTTCCGGCCGCATGGGTGCCTACGCAAATGATAGCAAATCGCCGGGCTGTCCGCCGAAGAGCATTTCTCGTGCTTGCCCATTTGCGCCGCGCAGGGAAGTGCATACAATACAGGGGCAAATCGAAGGGCCCAATCTTGACCATACCGGGGAACCGCCAGCGATGGCGCAGCCAAACGACAAAACAAAAATTATCGAACATTATGACGCGGTAAGTCCCTACTACCAGCAGCTCTGGGGAGATCACATCCACCACGGTTACTGGATTCGCGGCGACGAAACCAAGGAGCAGGCGCAAGACCAGTTGATCGATCATCTTGCCGCCCTGGCCAAGATCCCTAAAGGCGCCACCATCCTCGACATCGGCTGCGGCTTTGGCGGCACCAGCTTGTACCTCTCCCGCTACTATGGTGCGGCCTCCACCGGCATTACGATTTCAGAGGTTCAGGTGAAGATGGCCCAGGAGGCCGCCACGAAGGAAAGCGCGAACGCGCATTTCTTCCAGATGGACGCGGAAGCCATGGCCTTTGACCACCCCTTCGATGTGTTGTGGTCCATGGAGTCGATTTCCCACTATCAGGACCGCGCCAAATTCTTTGCCTCGGCAGTGAACTTTCTCAAACCGGGCGGCATGTTCGCGCTGACAGACTGGTTCAAGCGCCCAAATCTCACCGCCGCCGAAGAGAAGAAGTACATCGCGCCGATTGACGAGGGCATGTTCGTTCAGCTCGCCACGATGGACACCTACGTGGAGTGGCTGCAAGCGGCTGGGATGGAGATTGCCTGTCGCGAAGACATTTCCAAGCCGTGCGCGCGTAGCTGGGATCTCGGAGTCGAAATCGTTGCTGACCCTAAGTTCTGGCTGCTGGCCGCAAAGCTGGGACGCGATTTTGTTAAAAATTTGAAGTCATTCCGTGCGATGCGCGCTGGTTTTGCTTCGGGGGCTTTTGTTTACGGGCTGATCGTAGCGAAGAAACCCGAGATTTGCGGAGAACACACACCCAACTTAGGTGTGGGAGGGCACGGCGTTAGCCGTGCCGAAAGTAGCTAAGAAAATCAGGGGCTTTCGCCCCCGGGGGCCGCACAGCCCAAGCTGTGCCTACCCGAGTTGCTCCAGCAAGCCTTCCATTTCAGAACGCGCGTGCTGGTTCCCCTGCCGGCTAGCCGCCGCAATTCCTTTGTTCAACAAATCTTTGGCTTCCTCGGCGCGGTCGTGTTCTGCCAGCGTTTGTGCATACATCTGATAGCCCGGAACGTATTCCGGATTCGTTTGCAACAGTTTTTTGAAATATTGTTCGGCGGCCGCAAGATCCCTCTCGCGCAGGAATTCCAATGCAATGCTGTAGAGCGTAAACGCATCGGTGGGATTCTGGGCCAGGAACTCTTCAAGTTTCTGCCGCCGGGTTTTGTTTTGTGTGCTCATGCTGCTCTTGCGTATTATACGGGGGGAACGATGCGCGGCCAATGAAGCCGGATGAGGAGAGCGATGAGCGCCAAAGTGAAAGCTAAGACAAAAAGAGTGGATGGCTGGGAGCTGAAAGGAAAGCCTGTAAGCGCTTCGGCCTCGGAGATGGCGGAAGTGGTGTTGCCGGCCCAGACCAACGCGCTGGGGAAACTCCTGGGCGGCCACGTCATGCACATGGTGGATATCGTCGCCGCAATGGCCGCCAGCCGGCATGCCAACAGCTATATGGTCACCGCTTCGGTGGACTACATCGATTTTCGCAACGCGGTAAACTTGGGCGAGATTGTGATGCTGAAATCGCACGTGAACCGCGTTTTCAACACTTCGCTGGAAGTGGGAGTGGAAATTTTCTCTGAAAATTTGCTTACAGGCGAGCGAAAACAAACCACAACGGCTTATGTGACGTTTGTGGCAATCGACGAAGTGACACGCAAACCGCGGCCCGTTCCACCCTTGATCGTCCGTAAGCCCGAGGAAAAACGCCGTTGGCGAGAAGCCGCCAAGCGCCGCGAATTACGCCTCGCCAACCGTCAGAAGAATCAGGGCTAGCCCTGCCGCATTGGACGTTCTTCCACCAGTCACCAATCACTAGTTTGCGAAACTGACCCGCACTTCGTCGGCAACCTTCATGGCGTGTTCCACGCAGGCGCCGATGGCCGGGCCATTCAGATAATTTCCCGAAAAATACAGTCCGGGAAATCGCGCCCGCAACGCGTTGATGGCAGAGATCCGGGCGGTGTGGCCCAGATTGTATTGTGGGATTGCGCGCTGCCAGACCGTAACGTTGGAAAACACCGGCTCTTTGCGAATCGCCAGCAATGGCGACATTTCGCGATGCACCTGCGAAGCTAGCGCTTCCAGGGTCTTATTCAGGGCCCCGGGATTCGTGGCGCCGCCCACAAAACTCGTCAGCAGCGCGTGCCCCTCGGGCGCGCGCCCGGAAAACAGGGACGAGTTCCACACCGTGCCGAGAATGCTCAGGCCGGACAAGCGCGGTACCAGGAAACCGAAGCCGGTAAGCGCGTCTCCTACGTCCGCTTTCGCGTAGCCAAGCGAAACCACCGCCACGCCGGAATAGCCGATGCTAGCAAACTGCCCTGAAAATCCAGGATCGAGCGAATGGAGCGCTTTTCCCGCCTCTCCCGTCGGCACCGACAGAATCAACCGTTCCGCCTCCACCGTTTCCTCACCTTTTGGTCCGCGCAGGATGGCACGGAATCGGGGTGCCTTCGCCTCCCCGCTGCTCGCAAGCCTCTCCACTCGGAGCAGCATTACTCCAAGCGAAAGATTCTCGCAAAGGCGACCCATAAGCGCACGAATCAATGTTTCGTTGCCGTCGCGAAACGTTTGCAACGTAGCCTTCTCGCGCGGCGGCTGCGGAGTCGCCGCGCGGGCGGCGCTTCTTTGCTTCATCACTTTGAAAACCCCGCGCAGAATGCTCCCCGAAGCCTTTTCCGCCTCATACAGAATCGGGAACGCCGCCCGAAGACTGAGCTTCTCCGGATCGCCGGCGTAAATGCCGGAGACGAAGGGGCCCACCAGGCGATCCAGCAACGTGTCTGAGAATTTTCTCCGAATGAAGGCGGCCACCGATTCGTCCGGCTCCGGCGATTCACTCTTGCCAAAAACATCGCGCAGAATTGCGGAACGCGTTCCGCCGCCCATAAACGGGGACGCCAGCAAACCCGGACCCATGGGCACATTCTGAAGTTTTCCGTCTATCAACACGTAGCGTGGGGCCTTGGGATCGGCAAGGACGCGTTCCTCGAGGATGCCGAGGTCCTTACACATCGCCGTGATGGCCCCATTGCCGCTGAAGCTCTGCGGGCCGCATTCCAGAAGATAGCCATCTCGTTTGACAGACCGAATCACCCCACCGGGCCAGGGCATCGCCTCCACCACGCGCACGCCGATGCCGGATCTCTGCAGTGCATATGCCGTGGTCAGGCCGGAGATTCCCGCGCCCACCACCAGTGCTTGGACCTGATTAGACATGAAAAATGGCCTCTGCCGCGGCTAGAGGGTTTTGGAGAAAAGCGGGCGCGACGCGAGTTGCTGCTTTTCCAGGTATGGATCAAAAACCATCGCCAGGTTGCGGATAAAGATGCGTCCCAGCCAGGCGGTCCGGATTTCCTTGTCGTTCGTCACGACCAGGCCATCCTCCTCGGGCATTTTCAGACGTTCCAGTTCCGGGGCGAAGTATTCGTCAAAATTAATTCCAAACTGCTTCGAAATCTCATCCTTCACGATGACCGTGTGGCACAGTAAGCGGCTGATGACCTCGCGGCGGATCGTGTCATCTTGCGACAAGGAATAGCCGCGCATGGTAGCAATGCCGTGTTCGTTCACTGACTTTTCCCACGAAGGAATGTCGCGATAGTTCTGCGCGTAAGTGCCCTGGATGCTGCTGATCGCGGTGATGCCCATGCCATACAAATCTGCGCCGGCTTTGGTCGTATAGCCCTGGAAATTCCGGTGCAGCGTCCGGTTGCGCTGGGAAATAGCCAGCTCATCGTTTTCCTTTGCGAAATGGTCCATACCGATATACAAGTAACCCGCTTCCAGGAACTTCAGCAGCCCGCTGCGGAAAATATCGAACTTCTTCATGCCCTCGGGCAGGAACTTCACGAACGAGCCCTGCTGTTTCTTCAGCCACGGCACGTGCGCGTAACTGAACATGGCGATGCGGTCCGGCGAAAGACCGACAATCTGTTCGACAGTATGCGCGAAGCTTTCTCCGGTCTGGTAGGGCAGGCCGTAAATCAGGTCCACATTAATGCTGTCGAACCCGAGTTGCCGCGCGTAGGCGATCAGGTCGCGCGTCAGTTCGTAGGACTGGATGCGGTGAACCGCCTTCTGTACCTCTTCCTTGAAATCCTGGATGCCCATGCTCAGCCGGTTGAAGCCCATCTTGCGGACCACTTCCATGTGCGCTTGCGTGGTTACTCGCGGGTCCACTTCAATGCCGATTTCCGCATCCGGCGCAAACGTGAACCGTTCGCGCGTATACGTGAACAAATCCTCGATCTGTTCAGGGGAAAGATACGTGGGTGTGCCGCCGCCCCAGTGGAACTGCGTCACCGGGCGGTCGCGCGAGACGCGGCTGGCCACGTGGTCGATCTCTTTCTTCAGAATGCTCAAATACGGCGGCGTGCCGCTCTTGTCCTTGCGGATAATCACGTTGCAAGCGCAAAACAGACACAGGCTCTCGCAGAAGGGAAGATGCATGTACAGCGAAACCGGGCTGCGCTTGGCTTCGGCGTTCTGCATGGCGGCCTCAAAATCCGCTGGCCCGTACGAATCGGTCCACACGGGAGCCGTGGGGTAGCTGGTATAACGAGGCCCGGGGCGATTGTAGCGATTGACGAAATCCTCTCCCACCGAAAGGTCCTCGTGCATCTCCCGCAACGTTGGATTCATGCTCGACACGGCGCTTACCTCCTCGTTCAGGGGCGCGTTTGCACGACCGGCTGTGCTTGCTGCAAAACCGCTTGCTGGCCGGTGTGAATGAAAAGCTGTGCGTTTTCGACAGGCGTGTGCTGCAGAATCCCATGCCCCAGGTTCAGAATGTGTCCGTGGCCGGAAAGTTCCGCCACGATGTCCAGAGTCGTCTGGCGAATTTTTTCCGCGGGGGCAAACAGCACTGCGGGGTCCAGATTGCCCTGCAACGCCACATGCGGCCCCGCCAGCTTGCGCACCTCGCTGAGAGGAATCCGCCAGTCCACGCTCAATACGTTGGCCCCGGCGCACACCACCGACGGCAGCAAATGGTGCGACGCCTTCGTGTAATAAATCACCGGCACCTTGTTGCCCAGTCCGGAAATAATCCCCTGTACGGCGGGCAGCACGAACTCCGTATAGTCATGCAAATTCAGTTCGCCGCACCATGTATCAAACAACTGCACCGCGCTGACGCCTGCCGCAATCTGCGCTTTCAAGTAGAGAATCGTCGCCTGCGCGATCTTGTGCAGCAGTTCGCGGAACACCTTCGGCTCGCGATAAAGAAAACTCTTCACCGTCGCAAAGCCTTCTTTGGTCCGCCCCTCGACCATGTAGCAAGCCAGCGTCCACGGCGAAGCCGCAAAGCCCAGCACCGGAACATCCGGCCCGGCCTGCTTCACCGTGCGCCGCAGCGCCTCCATCAGAAATCCTGTCTCTTTCTCGGGGTCGAAGATGTGCAGTTTGCGCACATCCGCTTCGCTGCGCACCGGCTCCGGCATGTTCGGCCCCTGGTCCTCGAGCTCCAGCGGCAAGCCCATCGCTTCAGCCGGGATCAGAATGTCCGAAAAAATAATGATGGCGTCCACGCCCAGTCGCCGGTAAGGCTGGATAGAAACCTCCACAGCCAAGTCGGGCGTCTTGCAAACCTCCAAAAAGGAATGTTTGGCACGAATCTCGCGGTATTCGGGAAGGTACCGGCCGGCCTGCCGCATCATCCATACCGGCAGGCGGGGAACAGGCTCGCCCCGCGCAGCACGAAGGAACAACTCTTTACGGGTCAACGAAGGGGCCAGATTTGTCATAAGTCCTTTGGTCAAAGCATAACAAATCTGGCAGTTCCTCGGGATTTGAGAAAGGTTATTCGTCACAGACGCAGGAGGGAGCCGTTAAACCTCAAAAATCGAATGCGATACCGACCGTCGGCGTAATGGGCGCACCCTGCGAAGTGGTCGCGAAAGACAGCCCGTTTGGCTCGACAACGAAACCTTCAAACACCGGGTTGTAATGATTTGTTGCGCTCAGCAGTTCGCCATACAAGCTGAATTTTCCACGCGGCATCAGCGAGGACTTGTCCACCCGTAAATCCAGCCTCTCGTATGCATGCAGCCGGAAGTTGGGAACCGCGTTAGCCAAAGGAAATCCAGAACCGTAGAGATTCTTGACACCCAAGCGGATCGAAGGCGTGAGCCGATAGCTGGCGAAGAGATTCAGATTGTGCCGCTGGTCTACAAGCGTAGGTTCATCGGATGTCCCCAAAACAACTGGGAGGGCAAACTGCGGGAGTCGATCGTGTACTGCTTTTCTCTTGCGTAGACCAATGTACAGCCAACCCAGCCAGACAAACGGTTTTCGCTCCGGCGCTGGAAAAGAAAATTGCATCCCACGTGAATAATCCCGGGAGTTCAGCACGGAACTGGCCAGCAGAGTCTTCGGATTGCGGATGTAGAAGTCACCCCGATTCACGTTTTGCCGGTCGAAGGCTGCAACCGGGAAGCGGCTGCGAGCACCAATTCTTTGCTCCACAGCGGCCAGACAAGGAGCGACTCGGAAGGCCATATATCCTAATTAAAAGCGGCCTCGGTTGAGCAACCTCCGCCGGGGTCAAGGAATCTGAAGGCGGCCAGCCGCTTGTGAAGTTCGTCACAGCGCCCCTGTGCTTGGTGAACGTAGGCTTAGGTATTAGTTGCGAATGTGGGAGCCAATGGAAGATATCTTCGACTACGCTATACTGTTGCGATATGAAACTTCGCCCGGGGTAGGGGAAACGCGCCCTGCCACTGGGGCCCTGCTCGGCAAGGACCCAGGCCGATGACCCAAATGTTCGTTTTGCTTACCTTTCTTGCCTATTTTCTAAGCCTCGGCTTTTACATCGCCCTTCTTTATACTGGTAAGGAAATC
>DATFSI010000115.1:0-15739 GCA_035262705.1 Candidatus Acidiferrum sp.
CTTCCTTGGAGAAAAGAGACGTATTGAAATACGGGTTGCCGTGGCGGGGATTGGTGTCGTTCAGGAGTTTGCCGGGAGTGAAATTCGGGACGTCTGTTCCGCTGGAGCCGGCAAGCGATGGGTCGTTTCTCTCTGAAAGCCCAATTGGCAAGCCGGTGGCAAACGTGGTGATGCCGGTGATTTGCCATCCGGCCGCGATGCGATTCGACCAGCCGCTGTTGGCGTGGAAGAGCTTGTCGAACGGCAAGCGCGCGCTGTAACTGCCGACGAAGTGATGTTTTACGTCAAACAGGCACAGGCCCCGGCTCTTTCGCGGATTGTAGGGATTTACCGAATCCTCCAGGCCGGAAGAATTGTCCAGACACTTTCCGTAGGTATAGCCGAGGAGGAATTCCGCGTTCCGGCTCGTATGACGCAGGGTCGCCTGGAACGAATGATAAGCGGAATTGCCCATCGTTTTTTCCGCAGCATTTCTGCCAAAAGCATCAAGGTTCGGGGTATTCAGTCCGGCCAGCAGCCGCGACGAGGAAAAAGAGGTAATGCCCGGATAACCGGGGGCGAAAACCCCAGGCTTCAAAATGAAGGGCCCGCTATCTTCGTTGCTGGGGCCGCAGACCTGGCTGCCCGCGGCCAAATCCAAATTGTTCGGATTGTTGAGGAAGAGGCACAGGTTCTGATCACCCGGGTTGTAGTTCACGTAGACGATGAGCTTGTGTGCCATCGTGCCCACATAACCCAGGCTGAGAATTGTGTCGGCGCCCAACTGCCGCTCTATGGAGAAATCAAGGTGCTCCGCGTAGGGAAGGCGGTTGGTGTGCCAGAAAGCAACTTCGGCGTTGCCGTCCAACGGGAAGAATTGCGAGAAATCAAAGGTGGTGTTCGGATTTTGCCGCGTCGCGTTGCTCGGCACGGTAAACGGGAACACTGGCTGTTGCACATCAAGACCGGTGACGCGATCAACAAAGGGCGTCTGAAAGAGCTTTTGTCCTCCGGGAGCCCAGAACAATCCGAAAGGAACGTCGCCAACCTCCTGGAACTGGCTCAGGTCCTCGAAAGCCGTATAGAAGATTCCGCCGCCCGCGCGAATGCTCGTTTTCCCGGGTCCCCCCGTCAATTTCGCAAGAAAGCCATCAGAAGCTCTTGGCGACCAGGCCAGGCCGAACCGCGGAGAAAAAGCGTTGTATTGCGTCGGTGCCAGTGTCTTCGGAATTCCGGGATCCCCGGGGAAAAGCAAGCCCTGTGGGGCTTGCGTGAAGACAACGGATTGCTGGCCCGGTATAACGGTGCTGATTTTGTTCTGCGTGTCGTACCAAGGCTGGCTGAATTCCCAACGCAATCCGAAGTTAAGCGTCAGGCTCGAGTTCACGCGCCAGCTATCCTGGCCGAATAAGCCGAAATATTTGCTGCGCGAATCGAGGTTCTGCCGGCTGGCCTGTGTAAAGCCACCACCGCCCACAGCCCCAAGCAGGAAGTCGACCCAGTCCACGCCAGATTCGGTGCCATCAAACGTGAAGGTACCATCCTGGCCGAAGAGATTGCGCTCGTTGATCTGATCATAGTGAAACTGCCCGCCGAACTTCAATGTGTGGGTACCCAAGACCTTGGTGAAGGTGTCTTGAACTTGCGAGGTATTGTTGACCTGAGCCGTGGTGGTAGACGGAACACCAATGATTGCGCCCAAGTTGGCCAAGGTTATGCCCGGCACGCCGTCCAACTCGGGAACCACCGGGCCAATGCCTCCGTTGAAGACTCCCCCAGAGGTTGAAGGAGGGACAAAGCCCAGATTAGCCAGGGTGCCCGGCGCCACTCCCTGAGTGGGTATGCCGAAGCGCCCCGCGTCACGCGTATAGCTCAGATGAAACTCATTTACGGCCGTGGGCCCCAAAGTCTTTGTGATGCCAAGGCTGGCCAATTGCGCCCGGCCCAGTGTCGAGTCCGCAAAGCCCGGCACATTCGCGCCAATGTCCTGCGGCGTCGGATTTGCCAAGTTAAAGTCATCTATGAAGTAGTACGCCGAAATGGTGCCAAAACGCGTATTGTCGTCGATGCGGACCGCGCCCTTGTCATCACGCAGGTGCGAGCCGAGCGAGGAAACAAAATTATTCGGTCCGGTTGAGTTCGGCTGCGGGAAGTATTTAATGAGATTGTTCGAAAGGCCCAGGACGGCTGCCTTCGGGACTACGCCATTGGGAAATACGCACTGCGTGTTGTCCGCGCAAGTCGGATTCGGCAGGTTCGGATCCAACACGTTAGGGGTCTCAGGGTCGAAATAATCTTCACCGGCGTGCACCATGCCAGGTGCGCCATAAAGTCGTGTTGAGAGCACATCCGCCCAGGTCTGCCCGTTCACTTGATTCGCCCCGGCACAACTTTTTTTGCCGCAAGAGCCGTTGGCAAGGTACGCGCTCGTGAACAGGTCCAGGGCGTTGACGTTGCCGTTGGCGTCGGGAAAATCGCCCGCGTTGGGGACGTTTGTCCCAACGATATTGCCCCTTATGCGACGCGTGCCCTGGTAATCGACGAAGAAGAACAACTTATTCTTCAGGATCGGTCCGCCCACGGTGCCGCCAAATTGGTTCTGCTTAAAATCGTCCTTGGGCCCGACCGACGAAGGATTAAAGAAATCGCGCGCATCGAAGTCGGTATTCCGCAAGAACTCAAACGCGCTTCCGTGGAAGGAGTTTGTGCCTGCCTTCGTCGCCACGTTCACCTGGCCGCCGCTGTAGTTTCCGTACTCCGCGTCGAAATTGTTCGTGATGATGCGGAACTCCGCGATGGAATCCAGGTTCGGCAAAACGGCCGCGCCATTATTCTTGCCTTCCACCACGTTGGCACCGTTGACCATGAAGCCGTTGGAACTCTCGCGTTGACCGTTGATGGACTGGTTGCCGGGATTCGCCGTACCCGAGGGAGAGCGGTCCTGAGTATCGGGCGCCTGGTTCCCATACGCATGGGGAACCACTCCCGGTTGTAAATCCAGCAAGTCCGTATAGGATCGCCCGTTCAGCGGCACCGCGAGAATTTTTTGCCCTTCGATCACTTCGCCGTTCTGCGTGCTCTCCAGGTCCACGTGCACGGCATCACTGTTGACGACAACCTGTTCCGTGTTGTTGCCTACCTCAAGGGTGGCGTCCACGCGCAGGGCGGAGTTCGCGTCAATCACCAGACCAGTCTGCCGATAGGTCCTAAAACCTTTGGCCCGGACCTCAACGTCGTACTTGCCAATCGGCAAGTCCGGAAAGCTGTAAAATCCTTTTGCATCCGTCACGGTCTGCGCATTAACGCCGGTCTGCGTTTCCGTGGCGGTCACCGCCACCCCGACGATCACCGCTCCGCTGGGATCAGCCACCACACCCGAAATACTGCCGTTGATGCTGGCCAGAGCGGCCACCGCAAGAATCGTGCAGAACGCAACCACCGCCGCAAAGAATTTCCATGAAAAACGCATAAAGATCCTCCGAAAAGATTCACCCCGCGGTTCGCAGGCTCTCTACTCTTATTTTCACACCATGAAAATAAACGAGAACGCTACCCCAAATTGAAACGATTTAAACGCATCGATTTCCGCGTGTCAATGCCCTTTTTCATGCCATGCTTCCTATTTCCGACCTATGAGAAGGACTAATCGCGCCCTCCTCAAGCCGCGCGCGCCCGCTGCACGGCTTCCAGAAACTGCCGGGCGCATTCCGCCACCTGGCCGCCCTCGCCGTCGCACAGCGCTGTTTCGTTCACAAGCTCTGAGCCAACGCCCAAGGCAAAGGCCCCTGCCGCGATGTATTCCCCGGCATTCGCCAGCGTGACACCGCCCGTGGGAATCATCCGCAGCTTCGGGAAAGGCCCTCTCAACGCCTTGATATGGCGCGCTCCACCCGCACTGCCACACGGAAAAATCTTCACCAGCGTCGCCCCAGACTCTTGCGCAGTCATCACTTCGCTCGGGGTGAACACACCGGGCACCGCGAGCGCGTTTTCCGCCGCGGCGACCTCCAGGACTCGTCGCGAGAGTCCGGGGCTGACCAGGAATTGCGCGCCGGCATCCAGGCAGGCGCGCGCCTGCTCCGGAGTCGTAACCGTCCCCGCTCCCGTCAAAACTCCCTTTCCATACTTGCCCACGACCTGCCGGATCACTTCAAGGGCATTCGGCACCGTCATGGTGATCTCCACGATAGGAATCCCGCCGGAGCAAACCGCTTCCACGGCAAGGCTCGCCGTCCTCAGCGATTGCGCGCGCACCACGGGAATAATCCCCACGTCGCCAATTTTTGCCACTACTTCTTCGACGGTCATTGATTCTCCCGTTCCGACAACCAATCACGCCGGAGCTAGCGCGCGATCCGCGCGGACTGTCCCTTCATTAATCCCAAGACTTCGGCGAGCGTGGCCATGCTGGTGTCGCCGGGAGTAGTCATCGCCAGAGCGCCGTGGGCTGCTCCACAGTCGACACACCATTGCGGATCCTTGCCGCTCAGAAATCCGTAAATAAGGCCGGAAGCAAACGAATCCCCGCCGCCGACCCGGTCATAAATCTCCAGGTCAGGCCGCGGCATAGCATGAAAAAACTTTCCTTCGCACCAGCAGACGGCTCCCCAATCGTTTCGTGTAGCGGTCTTGGCGCTGCGCAGGGTCGTTGCGATCACGCGCAGGTTGGGATACGCCTGCGCCACGCCGGCGATCATCCGCTGAAAATTTTCCGGCGCGAGTTCCGAGTGATTTTCGTCGACGCCTTCCACGCGAAAGCCCAGCGCCGCCGTGAAGTCCTCCTCATTGCCGAACAGCACATCCACCAGCGGCGCCAATTGGCGATTCACTTCCTGGGCGCGGGGCTTACCGCCGATTGCGCTCCAAAGCGACGCCCGATAATTCAAATCGTAGGAAACAATCGCGCCAGCTTCGCGAGCCGCTTCCATCGCCTCCTTTGCAACCAGCGGCGTGCCTTCCGAGAGCGCGCAGAAAATTCCGCCGGTATGAAACCAGCGCGCCCCTTCCTTGGCAAAGATGCGCTTCCAGTCCACATCGCCCGGCTTGAGTTGCGAAACCGCGGTGTGCCCGCGATCGGAACATCCCAGCGCCGCCCGCACGCCAAATCCGCGCTCCGTGAAATTCAGGCCGTTGCGCACCGTGCGGCCGACGCCGTCGTACGGCACCCAGCGGATATGCTCTGTGCTCACCCCGCCTTGCAGGATGAAGTCTTCCACCAGCCTGCCGACCGGATTGTCGGCCAGCGACGTGACAATGGCCGTCTGCAGCCCAAAGCATCGCCGCAGCCCCCGTGCCACGTTGTACTCGCCGCCGCCTTCCCACACCCGGAAACGGCGCGCCGTCGAAATGCGCTCGTCGTCGGGATCCAGGCGCAGCATCACTTCGCCCAAGCTCACCAGGTCCCAAGTGCATCCCTCTTTCGCTTTTATCTTCACGGTGTCGTTTTCAACTCACTTTGCACGAATGCTCGCGCTGCTTCCGCCGAGTCCATCCTCTTCAGCGGATCCACAAACAGCCAGGCCGCCGCGCCTCCCAAGCACAAAACCGCAGCCACAAAAAAAGGTGCTTGCCACCCGAGCCGCGAGGCAATCCACGGCGTTAGCAAGGCGGTCATCGCGCCGCCGATCTGATTCCCCATGTTCATGAAACCTGAAACCGACCCGGACGAGCGCCCACCGATATCCGCCGTCACCGACCAGAACGAACTTTGGGAAAGGTAGAGCGCGCCCGCGCCTCCGGCGAGAACCACCACGGCCACGCGCGTATTCTCCGTTCGTGAACCGAGCACCAAAAAAACCGCCGCAAGAATCATGGCCACCGCCGCCACGCCGCAGCGCCCTGCCCGCGCGCTTTTTTTTCGCGTCGCTGCGTCGTTCAGCAGACCACCCAGCGGCGAGCACACTGCCATGGCCAGGAACGGCAGCATGGAGTAAAGTGCGCTGGCCTTTAAATTCAGTCCGCGCACTTCCGCCAGATAAATGTAGAACCAGCTGAAGAAAATCCACGCGACATACCCGAACGAAAAGTAGCTGAGCGTCACCGCGAGCACATCCCGGCTGCCCAGCATGCGGTCCCAGGAAACCAGTGCGGGCTTGGCCTCCACGGGAAGAGGGAGACCCGCTTGAATTCGCTCGAGTTCATCGGAGGACACCAGCGGATGCTCGTCCGGTGAGTTTCGTGCAATGAAAAACCACACCAGACCCGCTAGCAACCCAAGAATCGCGCACACCACGAACGACCAGCGCCAGCCATAACGCAGCATTAGGTAAGCGATGAGCGGCGGCGTCAATCCCGCGCCGGCGCCAACGCCGGAAAAAATGAGCCCATTCGCCAGCCCGCGCTCTGAAGACGGAATCCACCGGGCGACAAACTGGTTGGAAGCCGGATAAATGACCGCTTCCCCCGCGCCCAGGGCAAACCGGACGAGCATGAACCCGAACAACGCGGCGCCGAATCGCGCGGGGACCGCCGCGGTAAGCGCGGTGAAAATCCCCCACCAAACCACGCCCATGGCCAGCATGCGGCGCGCGCCAAGTTTGTCCGCAAGCCTTCCTCCCGGAGTTTGAAAAAGCGCGTATCCAGCCAGAAAGGCGCTGAAAATCCAACCGAGCTGAATCTTGGAGAGGCCGTACTCGCCGGCAAGCAGAGTTCCGGCGACTGAAATATTGACGCGGTCCAGATACGCAATGGCGCTGAGCACAAATAACCAAAGGATCAGCAGCCAGCGGATGTGGCTTGTCTTTGCAGCGTTCAATCGCGTTCCTTCTCTCCTGCGGAAGATGAGACCCGAGAAGCCAGCTAGTTCCTAAACCAGGTGCGCCTTCAAGACCTTCACGAGTTGCGCGGCGACAATCTTCTCTTCGCCGAGTTGCAGCATGAACGAGTTCATTGAAAGCGCTTCGCCGTGTTCACCGGTGGAAAGCGCGATGGCAGGCCTGTCTTCCCGCAGTGCCTTGCCGATATCGCGCGGCGTCATGGGGATGCGCTTCGCGTCCCACTGAATCTGCAGGTGCGGCACATGATTGGCGATTTCCAGTTTTGGAAACGACGTCGTCACACCCGGCACCGCACTCAGTTGCGTTGCAATGTATTCCAGCCGCCGCTGCCATTCTTTGTTCAGGGCCTCGTGATCCTCTTGCAGGTACAACTCGAGAGCTTTCACCATGCCCGCGATTTCTTCTTTTCCGACTTTTTGGCTCCGCCCAATGGTGTCTTCATGCGGGCTGTTGTTTAACGCCGCATACGTCACAAGGTCCTTCCTGCCGATCAGCAACCCCGCGCACTGCGGCCCGCGAATCGCCTTCCCGCCGCTGAACGCGATCAATTCGTAGCCCATGTTGGCGTAGTCCCATAGGTGCGACACCGGCGGCGTGTCGGCAGCCGCATCAATAAACGCGGGAACGTTGTGCTCCTTGGCCAACTTCAACCACTCCTCGACTTTGATCTGGCCCTGATCATTGGCGAAATTCGAAAAATGCATCATCGCCGTCTGGGCGTTGACGGCCTTCTTCACATCCTCTGCGGACTCCACCTCAATCAGCTTCACGCCCGTCGTCCGCAACTGGTGATCAAAGGGATTTCGGTGCGACTTCTGAATCAGCACCTCGCTCTTCATGCCCGTAAGGTCCGGAATCTGCCGGATGAACTTAGGATTGTCACCGGTGAGGATGCCCGCAAGCCCCGATTGCATCGCCGCAGCGGCGCCGGATGTCACCAAGGCCGAGTAGCCCGTGGGTAACTTCAACATTTCGCTGATGCGTTTTCCTGCGGCGACTTCGAGTTCCGGAATGCTCACGAAGTGCTTCCCGCCCAGGGCCATCACCTCTTCCACCTCAGGCCGCGGCAGCGAGCCGCCCAGCATGGTCATCGTTCCCTGGCCGTTGATGAGCGTGGTTACGCCAAGCTCTTCATAGATATTCCCCGTCGATCCAAAGCCAGCCAGCTTGGCAGCCGATGCCCCCGTCGCGGTCTCCGCGGGCCGCTCTGCGAATAATTTTCGCGGACTCAGCAGCGCCGCCAAGATCGCGCTCAGCGTGCCCAAAAACGTTCTGCGATTGGACTTGTTTTCGAACGCCATAAACCTACCCTCCCCTTTTCGCTTCGCGCACCACCGCCGCTATGCAATTGATTTCCACCAGCGACTCTCCGGGCAATCCCGCCACCGCCACTGTCGTGCGCGCCGGTCCGCCGTTGGGGAAGTACGTTTTGAACACGGAGTTCATCCCGTCATAGAACTCCAACTTCGCGAGATACACAGTGAGTTGCAGAATGCTGTCCATCGTGCCGCCGCCGGCCTCGACAAGGTTCTTCACTCCCTCCATCACCATTTTCGTGTGCATCTCAATCGTCGGCGTCTTGCCTTCATCGGACTTGTCACCTTGCGAATGCGCCCCCTGGCCGGCGATGTAAATCAGGCCGTTATGAATGATCAAAGGTGTGATGAAGCCTTTCCTGTCGGAAGGCTTGCCGTGAGCATCGAGCTTTTGCACTCCTCCCGGCTCCTGCTGCGCCGATGACGGAGCCGCTGCTGCAAGTTTCGCCAAACCGAGGCTAGGCAAGATCGCCGCCAGGCGCGCTGCAAAACCCCGGCGTGTGGTTACATTCAACATTTTTTCCTCCTTGTATCAAACCAACTGCTGAACTCATTCGGGCAATGCAAAACTGAAGACATCCCCTCCCGCGGCCATGGCCACGTACTGCTTGCCGTACACCGCATAGCTCATCGGCGAAGCATGCAGAAACTGTCCGGTATTGAAATGCCACAGAGGTTTGCCGGTCTTTGCGTCCACGGCTTCGAAGGTTTCCGCGTTGTCGCCAAAAAACACCAGGCCGGAGGCGGTGGTCATGGTTCCGGCGGCGCCCCGCGCTCCGGTTTGCGGATAGCGCCAGCGAAACGTTGCGGTATCCAGGTCGTATGCCAGAAGAATTTTCTGGCCGTGCTCGCCCGGGGAGCGCCGCACACCCGTCGCGTAATACGTTTCGCCTTCCTTGAATTTCTGTTCGCCGGAAGAATAGACGGAGCACGCTTCAAGCGCCATGAAATAAAGAGAACGCGTTTCCGGGTTGTAGGAAGGCGCAAACCAGTTCGTGGCTCCGGCAAAGCCGGGACACACGAGAGACCCTTGGGGCGTCGGCTTGGCGCTATTCTCGTCCAGGATCGGCCGGCCCTTGCCGTCAATTCCTTTTGCCCAATTGAGTTTCTCCACAAACCGCGTTGCGGAAAGAAATTCGCCCGTTACGCGATCCAGCACGTACACGAAACCGTTGCGATTGGCCTCGAGAATCAGTTTTCGCGGCTTGCCTTTGTACTCGGCATCCACCAGCACCGCGGTTTCCGTCGCGTCATAGTCATACAGATCGTGCGGCGTGAACTGAAAATACCATTTCAGCTTACCGGTGTCTGGATCGAGCGCCACCAGGCTGCTGGTGTACAAATCATCGCCGGGCCGCGTCTCTCCCGAAAAATCCGGCGAAGGATTACTGGTGCCCCAATACAGCGTATTGAGGTCCGGGTCGTACGTGCCCGGCATCCATGTCGTGCCGCCGCCCAGCAAATAGCTGTCGCCCGGCCAGCTTTCCGAACCAAATTCGCCCGGCCCCGGAATCGTCCAGAATCGCCAGGCGAGTTTGCCCGTGATGGCATCGTATGCCGCGATGAACCCGCGCACGCCATCATCGCCGCCGGAGGTTCCCACAATGATCTTTCCTTTCACAACCAGCGGCGCGCTCGTGGCCCCGTAATTCTTGCTCCAGTCCGCGTACGCAACATCCCAAAGCACGTGTCCGGAACGCGCATCCAGGCACAGCAGGTGCGCGTTGTCCGTGTTCATGTAAACGCGCGAACCCCACACACTCACACCGCGATTGTGGTGTTGCGACGCGTCATCTATCAATCCTTCGGTAATCGGGCGCGAGGTATGCCAGATGACGCGGCCAGTTTGCGCATCCAGGGCGTAAGCGTCATTCGCCGCGGTCACAAACATAATGCCGTTCACGACCACGGGCGTTACTTCCAGTGAGTCCGACTCACGCGCGTGAAAAACCCACTGCGCGCGCAATTGATTCACGTTGGCGGGCGTGATCTGGTTCAGGCTGGAAAACCGGCGCCCCGTGTAATCACCGTTGTAGGAAAGCCAATTCGCCGCCGGAGGCGCCGTGGTCAGTTCCGCGTGCGAGACGTCAATCACGGCTTTTACCGTCAGGTCTTCCTTCGCCTGCGCGCTGGCGTAATACGCCAGCAGGCTCAAGGCGAATGCCGGCGCCACCACGCGGAAAATGCCTTGCCGGCTAATCACCGGTTCCTCCCGGCGCGACGGTCACCTCGTCCAGCAGGCCGCGATCTCGCGCATGAGCATCGATGAGGTGAAGCTCCACGCGGCTCGTGCCCTTTGGTAGACTGACCTTCTCCGCCAGCTTCAAGGACTCCAGCGGGTTAGCTGCCTTCAAAGTCTTTTCAGACAGCGTGTTGCCTCCCGTGCCCAGAAACTTCGCCACCACTTTCCCTTCGAAGAAAACGCCGAAGTTACCCGTGAGCGTCGTATCGCCGATTGAGCCTGCAATTCGCAAGTGCTCCACAATCGCGCCCGCATCGCTCACCGCGAGAAACTCCTTGCCAAGGCGCGTTGGATACCATCTCGTATCCATCGCGTAGGTCTCGCCGGGCTGCAACCGTACCATCGGGCTGACGATCTCCGCTTCCATGTAGTAGAGATCGTCGCCCGGCGGCTCGCTGCCATTGGTATAGAAAATGACTGTCGCTTTTCCAGGATACGGTTTGTCTTTTTGAACTCGAAACCTCTCCACCACGGCAAACTGCGTGGCGTCATCCGCAACCGCCAGCCAACCATGTTGCGTATCGAACCACAGCTCGTATTCCAGGAAGCTGTAATTCAAAGTCATTAATCCGTTCTTTACACTGAGTCCGGACGGTGGAGCCTTGCCCGTTTGAATAAAATATCCGCCGGGGTATTCGCTCTGTTCATTCGCCGGCGTGAACGCCCAAATTCTGCTGCTTGCGTTTCGCCCCGTTGCATCGGCGGTGTTGTATTGCGTCACCGACTCCACGGACCATTCAATCGGCTGTCCCGAGGCATTCTTCATCACTGCGTGAAAGGAAATCTCAGGCGAATCCCCCTGCAATGCGATTTCGCGCGAATACTGCAGACCCGTTTTCTCGTCGGGTGGCCCGTCGAGCCGCACTTTGCACAGGGGGCCCTGCTGCAAAATGGAAAATGCGTAGTCTCCATCATCCAGCGCGTCGGCAATCGGCCCCGGCCAATGCTGCGGGTCTTGTCTGCCTTCGGGAAGCGGCCAAATTTTGTCGCCGCCGTAGTTGTACCACTTGCCGGGAGCACCCGGCGCCAAAGGCGGCAGATACTTTCCCTCGTAAGCCTTGTTGACGAACAAATAGGTGTGTGGCCCGAAAGCAACCTGCATCAGGCGTCCGCCAAGCCGCGGCACAATCGTCAATGTTACCCAGTCGTTGCGAATCTCCTGCCCGCTCCATCCTTTGTAGCTCACGGGATGAATCGTGCATTGCCTCTCCTGGGCGGCGACTGGCAAAGCGCAAAACGCCAGCGAGACAAAAAAAACGGCGGCACCGGGAATCGAACGGAGTTGCTTCAAAACTTTTTCTCCGGTCAGCGAGAGATGGCTTGCGCCCGAGTGCGCGGCGCGGAAGCCTGTCCTGCGCGTACTTGCCGTTCGTTGCCGCCTCTGCCTTGCAAATATCCCGCGCCCTGGTAACCCAGCTCCCGGGAAATGCGCAGGCCCGCCTCCTGCAGCAGCGGAGCCAGTTGCCGCAACCGCGGCAACCCCATGCGCACCACCGGGGCAGTCAAGCTCAGGCTGGCGTTCACCGCGCCGTTGGGATCCCAGATGGGCGCCGCCACGCACCGAATGTGCGCTTCGTGTTCCTCGAGGTCGAACGCGTAGCCGTTCTTGCGCACCCGCTGCAGATGCCGACGCAGCTCGGCCGGATCGCCGATCGTGTTCGCCGTCAGCCCGCGGAATTCCATTTGCGGAATCACTCCTTCCAACTCTTCCTGGTGCATGTACGCGAGCATGACCTTTCCGACCGCCGTGCAATAGAGAGGCACCGAAGCGCCGACATGCGAAAAAATGCGCAGCTTTTCCGGCGAGTCCAGTTTCTCCACGTAGATCGCGGAAAGGCCGTTGCGAACCGTCAAGTGAATGGTTTCCCGCGTTCTGCGGTTCAGCTCCTGCAGGTAGGGCAGGCTTAGCCTGCGGATATCGAGTTGCGCCAGCGCCGCCCGCCCGATCGAAAAACTGGAAATACCCAGGTGATATTTCTCGTTGTTGCCGTACGCCAGAAAACCTGCGTTTTCCAGGTTCACCAGAAACCGGTGTACCGTGCTGACGGGCAAGCCGGACTGCTTCGCCACTTCGCTTGCGGAAAGTCCGTCGGCCGCTTGCGCAAACAGGCTCAGCAGGCGCAGGCAGCGCTGCACCGAAGTAATGTTGTAGTCGCGTTTCGCGGAATCGGCCAAGGTATGCCTCTCTGCTCTTTAGATTCTTCCGAACTTGCGGACCGCTTCCTGCAACGACCGGAACTTTTCAATGAACGGATACATCGAGTGCTCTTTGAAATCCATTTGCTGCGCCAGCGCAAGAATCTCTTCGGCCTTGGCGCGCGGTACCACCACCACGCCGTCCGCATCCGCCGCCACGATGTCACCGGGTTGCACCTGCACGCCATCGCACAACAACGGAATGTTGGCCCCGCCGAACTTGTAATGCCCCACGGAAGTCGAGGGCACCGGCCCCAGCGCGTAAACGGGAAACGCGATCCGCCGGAGCTGCGCCACATCCCGCACTCCGCCGTCAACCACCGCTCCCACGTACCCGCGAGCGTGCATCGTTGTCCCCATGAGCCCGCCCATGCCGGCGATGTCCGCGCCGTCTTCCACGGTCATCACGTAGACGGAATCTTCCGCGCCACCATCGATCGCGGCCATCATCCCCGCGAGCGCGTTCGGATCCTTGTTGCCCTCGTCCTTCTTCAGCAGGACGGTAACCGCGTATCCGGCAAACCTCGCCGGAAAGATGGACTGAGCCTGCATGCGATGCGACATGTACATCTTGTGCCCCAGAATCTGCTCGGCCGCATCGGAGACGGATGCCACTTCCACGTGTCGAAAACCATCAAGCAAGGATTCCGCCGCTCCACGCGACGGCGCCGCAGAGGCTTTCTGCTGCGCGGCTCGCGATCCGGCCCGCGGGAGCGCCAGGCAGACGGCCAGCACCAGGCTTGCCGCGGTCCCGGCCAGAACATAACGTGTTATGCGAGGAGTACGATTCATGGCGTCCCTCAAGGCCAAATTTAAGAACAGCACTCTATCACTACTCTTAAATCGTTTGAAGAAGAAGTTTTTCGTCTACTTCGGTAGGTTCACGGCCGGGGCATCCCGCGAACCTGGAAACCCTCTGCCTTTCCTGGTCTATTTGGATGTGGCCCTTACCTACGCGAAGAATTGCATTGACATGGGTGCGCCCTCTTGATGTATAGACAGTAGGAATGCGACCGTTGCGCAAAGGTAGCTTTTGTTTTGTTTTCATTGGACGAAAGTAGAAGAGCGATTTCACACCAAGGTCGGCCGGCCATTCGGGAATCGCGCCGCTCCTGGAGAGCTCCGCTCCTCGGCGTGCTTTGCTGGCTGCTCGTCGCGGCGATTTGCCCCGCTCAGAATGCCGCCCCCTCCCGCTCTCCTTCAAAAGCCAACACCGATGCCACCGCACAGCAAGCCTTCGCCACGAATTGTGCCGGCTGCCATGGCCTCGACGGCAAAGGCGGCGAACGCGCCCCGGACATCGTCACGCGCCCCAACGTCCGCCAACTCTCTGACGCTCAGCTTCTGCAAATTCTCCAGAACGGCATCCCGCGAACGTCCATGCCCGCTTTCAGCTACCTGGGCGACCCCGTCCTCCGTGGGCTGCTGACCCACCTCCGCACGCTGCAGGGAGACCCGAAGACGGAGAACCTTCCGGGAGACGTCCGGCGCGGAAAACAACTGTTTTTTGGGCAAGCAGAATGCTCCCGCTGCCACACCGCTCGCGGCGAGGGCGGATTTTTTGCCTCGGACCTGACGGGATACGCAAAGGCGCGGGGGCCGGGAGCCATCCGCGACGCTATCTTGCAGCCCAATCGTGATCTCGATCTGCGCAACCGAATCGTTGTCGCCACCCTTGCCAATGGCCGCACCATCGAAGGCATTGCGCGCAACGAAGACAATTTTTCAATGCAACTTTTAACGCCGGATGGCTTCTTCTATCTTCTGACCAAGTCCGCCCTCAAAAACCTCAGCTACCGCAACGAATCGCCGATGCCCGCGGACTATGGAAGCCGCCTATCCGCGGCGCAAATCGACGACCTGGTGAAGTTTCTCGATTCCCTCGCCAAAGAAAATTTGAAAAAAGAAAAAAGCCAGGAGGATGAGGATGAAGATTAGGGGTCTGCCCGGGAGCAAGCTGCCTTGGCTCCTCTGCACCTTGGCTTTTTTTCTTCCACGCGCCCAGCCGCAGCAGGCTCCTTCCAGGCAATTTGCCCTCAAGGCGGACTCCCCGAAATTCTGGGAGCTTGTGGATCAAAATGCGTCTCTGACGCGCGTTGCCAGCGGACTGGGATTCACCGAAGGCCCCGTGTGGGACGAACGCGGCTTCCTTTACGTCAGCGATGAAGACCAGAACAAAATCTTCAAAGTGTTCGCTGACGGCCGCAAGGAGGAGGTAATTTCACTGGGCGACCCAGACGGAAACACCTATGACCGCCAGGGTCGCCTGATCGATTGTGCGAGCGTGCTCCGTGCCATCATCAGCGTTACGCCGGACGGCAAATACACCATCCTTGCCGACAAGTTTGAAGGCAAGGAGTTTAACAGCCCCAACGACGTCATCGTCGGTCCCGACGGCGCGCTCTACTTCACCGACCCCACTCTGGACCTGGTGAAAGGTGAAACGCAGGAAATTCCCTATCAGGGTGTCTATCGTCTCGACGATAAGGGCCAAGTCCGCCTCCTCACGAAGGAGTTGACTCAGCCGAACGGGTTGGCTTTCTCTCCGGATGGCAAACGCTTCTACGTGGACGATTCCAAGCAGCGCAACATCCGGGTCTACAATGTTGCTCCCGATGGCTCGCTGACCAACGGCAAGATTTTCGGTACGGAACAAGGCGGCCCGCATGAAGGCGTGCCGGACGGCATGCGCGTGGACCAAGCGGGCAATCTCTACGTGACCGGCCCGAAAGGTATTTGGGTGTGGGATGCGGAGGGTCATCATCTCGGAACCATCGAGATGCCCGAACAACCAGCGAACCTTAACTGGGGCGACGCCGATTACGGCACGCTCTACATCACCGCGACAACTTCCGTCTACAAATTGCGTACCAAAGCCCGCGGTTTCGTTCCCTACCTTCCCGGCGGCAATAAAGCGAAGTAAGCAAAACGCCAGAAGCCACCTGCTATCTCGCAAAGGCTCGGGAGGGCACGGCTTCACAATCTTGCGAGAAAAAGGCTCCAATTTGTCATTCCGAGGGTGGGTGTTTGCCCGAGGAATCTGCTTTTTTCTTGAATTCTAACGAGGCAAACTCTAGGCTTTCGGCGCCGCGCTGAAGATCTCCACCAGGCGGTCGGCGATAAGCTTCTCTTCGCCGGACTTCAGTTGCCACATAGGAAAACCGAATGTGTGCGGGTCGCGAGCCGGACGGCGATTTTCCTTGAAGTTGTCGCCGGCCGCGGCTTCAGGA
>DATFSI010000116.1:0-5976 GCA_035262705.1 Candidatus Acidiferrum sp.
GCGATCATTGCCTTCACGTTCTCCTGATACTCATCGCGATACTTCTGAGGCTCCCAGGGGGCCGCCAGGCTTTGAATCAGCTGCTCGGCGAGCTTTTTCTCCTGGTCCTTCAACTCCACTTTGTCGGTGGGGATGGATTCCGCGGCACGAATTTCGTTCGAATAGAACATCGTGTGCAGCGTCATGCCTTTCGCGCTGGGGCGGACAATCACGATGTGCTCGCGCTGGTGCATGGTGAGCTTGGCGATGGCGCCGTAGCCGGATTCTTCCATGGCTTGCATGAGCAACTGGTAAGCCTTCACGCCGGCGTCTTCGGGTGCAACATAATAGGAGGCGTCGAAATAGAGGGGGTCCATCTCCGAAAGCTTTACAAATTCCAGGATTTCCATGACGTGCGCGGAGGGTGGCGCGATCTTGTCGAGCTCTTCTTCGCTGAACAGGACGTATTGGTCCTTTTCATACTCGTAACCCTTTACGATTTCCGAACGCTCCACGTTGCGATTGCAGACGGGACAAAACAAGGGCTGCTTGATGCGCGAATGACACACCTTGTGGAGCTGGTTGAAGCTGATGCGTTCGCCGCGCGCCGCTGCGGACATGCGCACGGGTATGGAAATCAACCCAAAGGTCAGGTGGCCCTTCCAGACAGTGGTAGCCATGTAGACGCTCCTTCGGTGAGCAGTCGAGGGATGAGTCGGAGCTTTAAGGTTAGACCCCCGGGCTGGCGGGAATCAAGAGGATCAAACGGCCTTTGTGCCCGAATTGCAGGCATTTAAGGGGGAAACACCGGCAGGGAGGGGGTCCACAACCTCTGGGATGCGGTGTAACCTCCACCATGCCATATTGTGCTTCATGCCCCAGGCGGGCGTATGCTCAAACAGAAGGAAACTGCGAGATGAGCAGGCAAACTCATTGGGAAAAAATATACGCGGAAAAAGCGCCGGATGCGGTCAGCTGGTACCGCCCGCATTTGGAGACTTCCCTGGCGCTCATTGAGAGCGTGGCGCCTCAACACAACACGTCGATTATTGATGTCGGGGGAGGTGAATCGACACTTGTCGATGATCTCCTGGCTCGCGGATATCAAAACCTCTCCGTCCTGGACATTTCCAAGACGGCCATCCAATTTACACGGAAACGACTAGGCGCGAGCGCGGACAAGGTCCAATGGCTCGTCGGAGATATCGTTGCCGCCGACCTTTCTGCCGCTGCCTATGATGTATGGCATGACCGGGCGGTGTTTCATTTCCTAACCGCCATGGAGCAACGCATTTCGTATGTTCGCCAGGTTGCCCGCGCGGTCAAGCCCGGCGGCCACGTATTGATCAGCACCTTCGGTCCGGAAGGACCCATGAAATGCAGCGGGTTGGACATCGTCCGGTACGACGCGGAGTCATTGCACGCGGAATTCGGCGCGCACTTTCGGCTGCTGGAGAGTCTGAAGGAATTGCACACCACCCCGTTCGGCACTACGCAGCAGTTTCTCTATTGTCTCTGCCGTGTCGAGTGAACGCTTCCTCCTTCGACCCCCGCCACATTGTGGGCTCACCCGGAGCCTGGGATAGAATCCGGGCATGGCGAATCTGGACGAATACAGGCGCAAGCGGCGGTTTGACCGCACACCGGAGCCTGCGGGCGAACCGGAGGAGCCAAAGAAGGGCAGCCGCCTGCCGAAACCAAAGCTGGGGCTCGAAGCGCGCCCCGCCTCGGAGTATGGAGATACTTTCGTTGTGCAGAAGCATTCCGCCACGCGGCTGCACTACGATTTCCGTCTGGCGATTGACGGGACGCTGAAATCCTGGGCTGTGCCCAAGGGGCCTTCGCTCAATTCCGCGGATAAGCGGCTGGCCGTGCAGACCGAGGATCACCCGCTCGAGTACGGGGGCTTTGAAGGAAAAATTCCCGAAGGAAGTTACGGCGCAGGGACCGTGATGGTATGGGATCGCGGGACGTTTCGCGTCGAAGGAAGTACCGATGCGCTCAAACAGCTCGATCGCGGGGAAATCAAGTTCGCACTGAATGGTGAGAAGCTGCGCGGCAGTTTTGTGCTGGTGAAGCTGAAACACAGCGAAAAGGGCAACGAATGGCTGTTGATCAAGCACAAGGACGCCGCTGAGGACCTCGCCTGGGACATCGAGCAGCACGACGGTTCGGTGCTGACGGGACGCATGATGCAGGAGATTAAGGAAGAGTCCCCACCGAAGCGGCAGCCCAGCCTGGTGCGCGCCTCCGATTTGCAGACAGCGCGGAAAGCGGCGATGCCGTCGCGGCTCGGCCCGATGCTGGCGAGCATTGGCGAAGGCGCATTCTCTGATCCCGACTGGCTGTTCGAAATCAAATGGGATGGCGTGCGCGCGCTGGCGTGGATTTCCGAAGGAAGCCTGACACTGCGCTCGCGTAAGGCACAGGATTTTACGAAACGTTATCCGGAATTAGCGGGCTTGCCGCAGGCGATTGCCGCGCGCGATGCGATCCTGGACGGCGAAATTGTCGCACTCGATACCAGGGGCCACAGCAATTTCGAGCGGCTTCAGGAACGCATGCATGTGGGTGCCCCCGGCGAACACCTGATCGCGCAGACGCCGGTCGTCTACTACGTTTTCGATCTTCTTTATTGCGACGGCTACGATCTGCGCCAAGCGCCTCTTCTGGAACGCAAACAATTCCTGCAACGCTTGCTGCACACATCGGATCGGTTCCGTTACTCCGATCACCAGTTAGAGCACGGGAAAGAGCTTTTCGAGCTGGCCCGCGATAACGGCCTGGAAGGCATCGTCGCAAAGCGCACCAGCAGCGCATATGTTTCCGATCGCAGCCCGAACTGGCTCAAGCTCAAGGTGACGAAGACTCTCGACGCCGTCGTGGGCGGCTGGACCGCCGCGCGCACCTCGGCGATTCCCTTTGGTTCGTTGCTATTGGGCTTGTACCAAGACAAGAAGTTGCGGTTCATCGGGCACGTGGGCAGCGGCTTTGGCGAAAAAGGTTTGCGCGAACTGGCGAGCCGCCTGAAAGAGCTGGCAGCATCCGCATGTCCGTTCGACAAAGTTCCCGATACGAATGAGAAGCCCGTGTGGGTTTCGCCCAAGCTGGTGGCACGCGTAAAGTTCAGCGGCTGGACCGACGAACACGTCCTGCGGCATCCGGTTTTTATGGGGTTGCGCGAGGATGTGGAGCCGGCGGATTGTCGTTGGGAGAACGAGGTGACCGCGAAGGCCGTTGCTCCCGCTCTAACGGCCCCCAGCCTCGTGCATGCACGGGAAGTGGTAGGCCTGGTCTTGAAAACAGAGCCGGAGATCGAGGCCGAACTGTTCAAGGGACGCGCCGAAAACGTCGCTATCGAGCTTGACGGCAGGCGGCTCCGCTTAAGCAATCTCAATAAAGTTTATTTCCCGGAGTCCGGCTACACGAAACGCAACCTACTGGCTTACTACTATCGCGTGGCCGATTATATTTTGCCTTTTTTGCGCGATCGCGCGCTGGTGCTGCGCCGCTATCCCGACGGCATTAAGGGCCAGGCCTTTTTTCAGAAGGACTTGCGTGAAGGGCTGCCGGACTGGTTTGTCACCGCGCCGGTGGAATCGGAAGGTGTCGGCAAGGAGATTCACTACGCCACCGCCAATGACCGCGCTTCGCTCCTTTTTCTGACCGGCCTCGGCTGCATTGATCACAACCCGTGGTCGAATCGCCTTTCCGATTTCCACCATCCTGACTATTTTTTCTTCGATCTCGACCCTTCCGACGGCACCGATTTTTCCGTCGGGGTTACTATCGCCCGCGCGCTGGTGGAAGAGTTGGACGCTCTCAATCTAACAAGCTTTTTGAAGACTTCCGGCGCGACGGGAATGCACCTTTATATTCCGGTTGAACCCATATACACCTACGAACAATTGCGGACATTCGGGGAAATCATCGCGCGCACGGTGACGGCTAAGCACCCGAATCTAGTGACCAACGAGCGCTCCGTCGCCAAGCGTCCCGCGGGCCGCATCCTGATTGATGTGCAGCAAAACGCGCACGGCAGGCCGCTGGCTTCGCCCTATTCAGTGCGCGCTTTTCCCAAGGCCCCTGTTTCCGCGCCGATTCTGTCGCGCGAATTACGCCCCAGGCTGCGCCCCGAAAGCCTCAACATCAAGACGATTTTTGCCCGCCTAAAAGAAAAAGGAAATTTGTGGGCCGATTTCTGGAACCGCCGGCAAAAGCTGGAGGAAGCGATTGAACTCCTCAGCCACCGCATGCCGGCACAAACTAAATAACGGAGCGTAACGTTACCGGCCCGGGAGGTTCAGTTCCGCGGGACGCCACTGACGATCCCCATCTCGAGGGGCGAAGCTTATTCCGAACTGACCATC
This sequence comes from Candidatus Acidiferrum sp., assembly GCA_035262705.1. Lineage (GTDB taxonomy): Bacteria > Acidobacteriota > Terriglobia > Acidiferrales > UBA7541 > Acidiferrum. Next base: position 4,350 of record DATFSI010000116.1, read on the forward strand.
ACCTGGGCCTGAAGTCCTTGGGATCTCCTTTGGCATTACGATCCGCTTGCGTCCAGCGAACCATGTGATTAAATCGCAAGGCACGGAGGTGCTCCATCGCTCGCACGGGCCAGCTACGCGTCGGAACTTCTGGCTATTCCTACAAGCAGTGGAAGGGAAACTTCTACCCTGAGAAGCTGCCGGACAAGGAGATGCTGAGCTTTTACGGCCAGCAGTTTCCGACTGTGGAAATCAACCACAGCTTTTACCGTATGCCCAGCGAATCGATCCTGCTCAACTGGGCAAAAGGCGTGCCCGAAGGATTTCGCTTTGCCTTAAAGGCAAATCAGCAAATCACGCACATCAAACGACTCCGCAATTGCGAAGAAACCTTAAAGCGCTTTCTAGAAGTGGCCAGCGTGCTCGAGGATGGTGATCATCTCGGGCCGATCCTGGTACAGCTGCCACCTACCTTTAAGTTCGATAAGCCTCTGCTCGAAGAGTTTCTCGCCCTGCGTCCTCCAGCCTTTCAGTTCGCTTTTGAGGTGCGCCATGCCTCGTGGTACACGGAAGAAACCTACGCCGTGCTGCGGCAGCTTGGCACGGCGCTTTGCCTGGCTGAAACCGAAAAAGAGACACCGCTCGAAGTGCTCACCGCCGATTTCACTTATGTGCGGCTCCGGCGCGAGCTATACACTCCCAAACAACTAAAGGAGTGGCGTAAGCGATTTGACGGCTGGATAGCTCAAGGCGTGGATGTTTTCGTTTATTGTAAACACGAAGACGAGGGCAAAGCGCCGGCTTACGCGCGCCAATTGCTTGGCCAGGCAAAATGAGCGCCCGGGCGTGCGCTGCCAATGCAGGAATCCGCAAAGCGGGCGTGGCGAATCCTTCTTGGGCCAGGCACGTCTAAACAACCAGAGGTGTACTCGCATGGTCAAAAGAATGGCATTTGTGCTGCCTTTTCTGCTCGCGGCCTGCGTTTCGGCGCAAGACAAAAAACCCACCACTCTCAGGGAAGTCTTACTTGCGGAACTTCGCTCCACGCACAGCAATCCGGAATGGTTTGTACCCGCCAACGTCGCGGTAAGAGGTTTGACCGCCGAACAAGCCAGCTGGACCGACGGCAAGGACAACCATTCCGTCGGGCAACTCGCATATCACCTGGTGTTTTGGAACCAACAGAATCTCTCAAGACTTAAGGGAGAAAACCCGGAGAAGTTCAGCGGCAACAACGACGAGACCTTCACCAAATTTGATACCAAGACTTGGGAAGCGACAGTAAAACGCCTCGACGACGTCATGAAGGAACTGGAGAAGTGGGTGGAAACCGCCGAAGAAGAACAACTCAAACAGGCAGCCCAGGTGTTCACACACATCAGCACCCACAACGCGTATCACATCGGACAGATCATCTATGTCCGCAAGGAGCAAGGCTCCTGGGACCCCAAAAACGGCGTGAACTAAGAATTTCCTTCCGCAGAGCCGTGAGCTATGCGGAGCAGTAACGCCTCGCAAAAAGTATGTCCGCGCCTCTTCTCAATAAATCTTTCACGATAAACTAAATGCAGATGCAGGGTTGCTCCACACCAGCATCCAATTTGTGTAGCCGGGAGAGCGCATGCTGTTCGACTTTGCGGACATCGAT
>DATFSI010000117.1:0-12252 GCA_035262705.1 Candidatus Acidiferrum sp.
CCCATCGCTCCCCCGCAACGCCTCGTGGTCGTCGGCTTTTACCGCTATGTCCGCAATCCCATGTACGTCGGCTTTCTCACTGGCTGGGTCGGCCTCTGGATCATCTTCGGCCACGCGAATTTCGCGGCGCTCATCGTCGCCTGCGTCGCCATCCTGTTCGTCGCCCTTTTTGTACGCTTCTACGAGGAGCCGCACCTTCGAAAGCTCTTCGGTTCCGACTACGAAACCTACTGCCGCAACGTTCCCCGCTGGCTTCCCCGCCTCCACCCCTGGCACCAGTGAAGTTCTCCGCACAAACAAAAGCGGCCCGCAATCTTGCGGGCCGCATCCCTTTTTCAACTTGTGGCACAGGCACTCTTGCCTGTGCGAATCTTGCCGGGCCAATGCACTCTCCGTAGTTGAGAGTGCCCATCCTGAGCGCCTTTTAGGAGAGGTGGGTCTTTCGATCTAACGGCTCCGAATCTCTCTCCTCCTTAACTAATTCCTTCTATCCCCCGCTGTCCATCCCGCCAAAAACTGTACCGCAACGCCCCACTCTCCATTTTCCATGGCGTCCACACGGATCACCTGTCCCAGGTGCTCGCGATTCCGCAAATCGCCCGGTTTGTGAAACGGCAAGGTCACAAACAGCCGCATGCCCTCTTGGTAGCCGGTCTTCTTAGTCAGGAAGTAGAACCCCTCGCGCGAAACGTTTCGCGTCGTCCCGGTATCCTCGCGGATACCACCGCTCGGATCGGTCGGCACCACTTTGAGTGGCTGCCCGATCTTCAGCCGCCGGCTCCGCCGGCGCTCCTGTACCCCACGTACTTGCATATCCTCATCACACCACATCCGCAGCGGACGCGCTCCCCGCCCACGCCCTCCTGTGCCCTATCCATCAGCGCCGTCAGCAGGCCGCCCTTCCCTAGCTCGGGCTTCAGGTGCGGAGTATTCTGCTCGGCGAACTTCGCTTCCCGGCAATCTCTGCGTTGGTTCTTTTTCCCTGTTTTCTAATTTCTATTTTCTATTTTCGCCTTCCCTTGTAGATTAACCACGCATCCAGGAGAAACCTGTGAACATCCGCTGCGTCGTCACCGGCCGCGACCCTTCCGGCAAATCCGTTTTCACTCGAGACTCCGCCGTCGAGCCCATCACCCTCGCCAGTGCTCCTGGCCTAGAATTTCACCGCCTCTGGGGCTCTGACGCCATTCCCACGCTTCCCTCCGACGGCACACCTCCTGCGCACCCGCGCTACTTCCCACCCGCAGGCGGTTTCCGCTTTGGCTTCTTCACTATCCCGCCGGAAAGCAAAATCCTTCGCGATCCCACCACCCTCCTCGCGGCCTTCGCCGAGCTCGAAACCAGACTTCCCGGCATGGCCGAAGTCCTCGAGCCTATGAACCCCGGCATGCACACCACTGATACCGTTGATTTCGACGTCGTCCTCTCCGGTGAAGTTTTTATGGAATTAGACGCTGGCGCCGAAGTTCATCTCAAGCCCGGCGATTGCGTCATTCAGAACGGCACGCGCCACGAATGGCACAACCGTTCCTCTTCTCCCTGCGTAATCGCCGTCGTCCTAGTCGGCGCCTCCCGCCGCTAGTTGCACAAGCACTCTACCGGTGCAACTTCCTCTCCTAAAGAACAGGATGCCCTTCGCCGTCACCGCACAGTTCGCCCATGTGCTCGGCCGCAACAACGACGAGACGCGTGACTCGTTCCCGCCGTTCGCGGGAATCTGCCAGATTTCCGGGTCGTGGTAGCGTGTCTTCGCATCTAAGCTACTTTATTGCAAAGCAATCCAAATCATTCGCAAACTCCACCGGTCCCTCATACTGCTTGGCAATCTTGGCCTGCGTCTGGCTTTCCTGCCCTAGCGTCCGCAACATCCGGTGCGACAACACCAGCCGCTTCACCTGCGCCGCCTCAGCAATCTCCCCAATTACCGACGGCGGCATGTGCAGCTTCCGCTCCGCTCCCGCCGCGCCCTCCGGCACCGCGTTGTGCGCCACCAGCAAATCCGCCCCTTCCGCCAACTCCCGCAATCCTCCCTCGCCGTTCGTGTCTCCGCTGAACACGATTTTCTTGCCGCCCACCTCCACCCGCCACGCCAGCGCCGGCACTCCTCCATGCAACACGCGCACCGCCGACGCTGCCAAGTCTCTGCTGTGAAACGCTTCGGTCGGCTTGGCCGTTCCTCGAACGTTGCCTGGCTGCAACTTATAACTCCCTTCTTCTCCCGCCACTAGCAACTCACTCAAATACCGATACGCGCCACGCGCCCCAAAAAAATCTGCGACAAACTCCGTCGTCGCTGGCATGAACTCGTTTCCCTCCGGCCCATACACCGGCAGCGGCCTCGTCCGTTCTTCAAACCACGACGACTTCACCAGCGCGGCAAAATCCCCGCTATGATCCACGTGAAAATGCGTAAACAAAATCACGTCGAGCTGCGCCATCTGCGCCCCGCTCTCCGCAAACCGCAGCGCGCTTCCTCCACCCGCATCCACGAGCACCCGTGCCCGCCCGTCTTCCCACACCAGGTAGCTGCTCGATGCCCGCTTATCCTGCAGTTCCGGCCCTCCCGACCCTAGCACCTGCACCGCCACGCCTCGTGCTCCACAAGACTGCCCGGCCACCCCCGGCGCGATCGCGAGAGCCCTCGCCATCAAAATTCCCGCAGCCAATGTCGCTCGCCTGGTAGGGAAACATACGGACATACTTCCACCTCGCTTTGGGCGCCCCTGCGCCCCTCACATTCTGCGCTACCTCGGTCTTTGTGGTATGGGCGGGTGCCTCACCACTTGCCCTGCGCAGCCGAAGCATCGGGTTTTGAGGGTAGGTCTTGGAGTTTAATTTTGTGGCGCGGGCCAGCCACATCACAGGCGAAAAATCGTAACGCGTTTGCTCTGGCTACCCTTTGCTCTTCCGCCGGTAAGTAAAATCGTATTCCACCTTCCACGTCTTTCCGCCGTCGCTCGATCCCTGGCTGAACTGCCGCACCGTATCCGGCCCCATCTTGATGAACTGCAGATGCCGCCGCAGCTTCGTGCCGTCCGGCTGCGGCAGCTCGTCGGTCCAATAGTCCATCATCCCGTCCTTCAGTCCACCGTAGAAGAAAATATTCCCGCCGCCATTGTCCACCCAATACTGTTCCCACCGCTTGAGCGCCGCGTTATAAATGTTGTAGCTCTTTCCAGCATATATGCTGCCGAGGCTTTTCCAGTTCTCCTCTACCACGCAATCTTCCAGAATCAGCTCGATCTTGCTGTTCCCCGCCGGCACAGCGCCTTCGGTCGTGCTCACTTCCCATTCCCCCAGCCAGAAATCGAATTGCCGGTTCTCCGCCGCATACGCGCATGGCCGCTGATTCTTTTTCGCCTGTTCCACAATTTTCGCGAACCGCGCATCGCCTCTGAGCGTCACCAGGTTGGGATCGCTCTGAAGATTCTCCGGGTCGGCGTAGCCCTGCTTTACCGCGCTCTCCAGCGCCGAAAATGCCTTCTCCGGCTGCTGCAACGCCGCATACACGCAAGCCTTCCCATATTCGCCAAAAAGTCCGGCGCCGCTCTGGTTGGCCTTCTCAAACGCCACCAGCGCTTCGTCGTATTTTCCCAACGACCTCAGCGCGGCCCCTAGCCGCAGCCACACACGCGGCGGAGGCTCGGTTATCTCCCTGCTCAATTCTCCGTACAGCTTGGCCGTCTTTTCCCAGTCCTTCGTTTCGTAGGCCGCGTTCGCCTCTTTCGACAGCGTTTCCGCATTCGGCCCCTGTGCAGCCGCTTTTCCCAACCCCACTGCCAGTAAAAATGCCCAAACCAACAGGCGCGTCATTTTCATGCTTTCCTCCGCGGGCACAACTCCCCTTGCCCGCTTTAGACGCGCAAAAACGCAAATGGCCTCAACGTAATGCTCTATCTGTCGTCTGGAAGCAGGCGCACGAAACCAGAGTCACCAGTTCCCGCACGCCGCTGGCAATTGCTAGTACAACGTACAAATCATTTTCCGCCGCTTCGCCGACGTCCAGGGTCTTCGAGTTCTTTCTCGAGGGCCCTTCCTCGTCGGAACCACGGCCGCTCCACCCGTTGCATGTATCGCGGCAAAGTCCTCTTTTTCGCCGCCAGTTTCGCGGTCCATTCCCGCGCCTCATCCTTCTTCCCGGCCTTGTTCAGATAGCTCGCGTAGTTGTAAATCGTTTCCGGGGTGGTCGAATACTCGACCGCATGCTCAAAATAATGCCCGGCTTTTTCCAGGTCGCCCATTCGCGCATAAGCATCTGCAAGCAACCCCGTCGCGCGGTAATAGTCGAATTTCGCGTCCTCCGCCACCACATGCTGCAGGTCCGGAATCGCTCCCGCGTAATCTCCCAAGGCCAAAGCGGACTTGGCGCGCAAATAAAATGCGTGCGGCGAATCGCTTCTCGCCGCAATCGCCCGGTTCAACGCCTCCCGCGCCTTCCCATAATCCTTGTTGTCGAAATATAAATCCGCCGCTTCTTCCAGATTCCCCGCCGATGGATTATCGAGAATCTGCGCTTCCAGCGCCTTGATCCGCGATTTCCTTCCAATCCCCTGAAATGAGACACGCAGCAACCCCGCATCCGGAATTACTTCCGCCAGAACATACACGCCCGCGCCCAGCACTCCGCCGACAATAATGATCCACAGCCAGTAATTGTCCGGCCGCCTCTTGATGAAATGCCAGATCGCAATCCCCTGCAGGATCAGTCCCCACGGGTAGTACAGATGCGCGAGCCCGATCACGTCTCACTCTCCGCGGAAGTCATTCGTCGCTTACGTCACCATCATCTTACGCTCCGCAGGAAAACAAAATAGACAAAAGCCCCGTCTGTCCGTGACCGTCACCTGCTCCCGAGGGCAGCTTCCGCTCTTGCCATTCTCCTCTACCCGCGACTTTGCCTCCAACTTGCGATACACTCCCGGTATAAACAGGATTGAGCCTGCCCGACCACCGTTCTTTTCGGCCTACCCTCGCCCAAGGAGGCTCTTATGTTTGAAGTTCCCGTCGACAAACAGGAAAACAAGCTCCAATACGAGCGTATTGGCATCTCCATCGTGGTGCTTCTCGTGATTGTGGGGGGCGTGTACTACGTTATGTCCAAACGAGCGTCTCAGCAGCCCGCCGCTGCCGCCCCGGCCGCCGCTCCCTCTGGCCCCGCCGACCCTGTCCACGACCTGAAAATCGTCCGCGCCACTATGAACAAAGACCCCTTGGGCGCCACCGCCGTCTGGCTCGTCACCATTGAAAACAAGTCCGCTTCTTACACCTACACCGGTATCCGCTATGAAACCTCTTACATCGGCGCCGACAACAAAGCGATCGTCGTAAATCAAGGCACCGTCCCCGGCACCTACGCTCCCGGCGAACAGCAAAACTCCGAAATTCGCGACACCCTCTACCCCAACGGCACCTCCTGGTACCGTTTCAAGATCCTCGATGCCAAATCTTCTGTCCGCTGATTTCGGTGGCACAGACACTCCTGCCGGTAGACGCGATCGGCGGCCGCCAACCGCTTGAACTTGAAGCCATCTCTGGGGGCAAGCAACCGAGAGAGACCTTCTATTCTTCTTTACCCGAGGTTGGCAGCCCCGTAGATAGCAAATCTCTAGGCCTTGCGCCCGGAGTAAGACCACCAACCGGCTCACAGGGAGAGCCGTCACGAAGTTATAGCTGCCGCAAAATCCGCCGTTGTCGTAAGCCGCCCCCAGGCTGTACATGGCCACTGCGTTGCCCTGGCGTGCCGCTCTCCGGAAACCACGTCACTGCCTCTTGCTTGTCCCGCACGACATCTTCGCCAGAAAGGTATATTTCCCCAAGCCGCTCCTGCGCCGCGGAATCTCCGTCTTCCGCTTTTGCTCTCCATTGGGGGATTGGGATGCTCGGCTCAGGGACAAAAAGACTGCCAGGCACAACGTAGTCGTCATGTTGCACATGGGGCGCAAACGATATGCGAGGCGACTTTCCGGAGCAACAGACTCGCCCTGTTCCTGCTGGTCGCGCTACACGCAGCCTTGGCCCGCAAACGCACGTGCAATCCGCTCCCGGGCATCCACCGGCAGTGGCCGCGCCTTTCTCGTCTTCGTATCCATGCAAATGCCCGTCAAAAATGTCCGCGCCGCAACTTCACCCGTCCCCTCGTTGGTCATCTCGTGCTGGAAGAGAATCACTTTCTCGCGCACTTCCTGCACCGACGAGCGAATCGTGATCAGGTCCCCGGCATGCAGTTCACGTTTGTACTCGATGCGTTGTTCTACGGCCGCCATACCGATCCCCTCTTCGCGCATTCGCTTGGCCGTAAATCCGGCCGCCGCCAGCAGGTGCCACGTTGCTTCATCAAATTTCCCCACGTACCACATCACGTTCATGTGTCCCATGTGGTCGCAGTGCCACGGATAAATCGTCCCCCGGTACGTCAGTATCGTCTCTGCCATACTCTCCTCATTCCTTCCAGTCACAACTCGGCCGGTAAGCCTATGCATTCATGCTGGCACAATTTCATCTTCCGAGAAGGAAGTCCCGTTTCACCCGCTGCCCACTCCAGGAGCCACTTTGGCCCGTCCGTCGGTCTGCTTTGTCGGGTTTTCTTCTACCAGGGATCGGCTGGAAGCACCCGGGCGGGCCCCGAGTGCGCGACTCTGCCGGCAACGCAGGCTGGTTCCACCTCAGTCGTTTCGAGCTTACGTCGTCAAGGTCCTGTTTTTGTTTACAAGCTCTTCCACGCTCGGATACGACTCTGCGCCTACATAAGTCGGTTCCGACGGCTGCGAACCATCCTTCATCCCCTTTACCAGCATCTCCATCGGCCGGTCCATCGTCAGCGAAGTCAGCACCGCCGCGCTCCGCGTGCCCGGATCCACCAGAGTCTTCATCCGGCGCGCAACACCCGCTAAACCCCGCCGCGCAAGCGGGGGTCCGTCCTTGACGCCCCCCGCTTTTGCGCAACGTGGCCGGGCAAACTTACGGCCGCGCTTCGAAGACGAAGTTGAACGGCGTTTCCGTCGCCCGGCGGAATCGGCCGAACCCGGCCGCCGTCACCACCTGCCGGATTCTCTTTTCGCCGGCCTGTGCGCCCAGGCACAATCCCACTTCCTGCGATCGTGAACACGGCGTGCACAACAGCGTCGAGAACCCGTAGTACATTCGCCCCAACGGATTCAGGTTGTCCTTCAAATCGTCTTTCGCAAACGGCTCCACAATCATCCACGTTCCGTCCTTGGCTAGCGATTCGCGCACATGCACCGACGCCCCGATGGGATCGCCCATATCGTGCAGGCAGTCGAACACCGCCACGAAGTCATAGTCCTTTCCGGGGTACTCCTTCGCCTTGGCCACTTCGAACGTTACGCGGTCCGCAAGTCCCTCGCGCTTCGCCGCCTCGCGCGCCGCCTCAATCGACTTGTCGTGATAATCAAACCCAAAGAACCGCGACTTCGGATACGCCTTTGCCATTAGGAGCGTCGACGCGCCCTTGCCGCAGCCGATGTCCGCTACGCGCGCCCCCCCTTCCAGTTTCTCTTTCACGCCGTCCAAGGCCGGAATCCACATGCTCGTCAGATTCGCCACGTAACCCGGCCGGAAAAACTTCTCGCAGCCGTGAAACACGCCGTCCTCGTGTTCGTGCCAGCCCATTCCCTTCCCGGTGCGGAACGATTCTGCAATCCGCGGCACCGCCGCCAGCGATCCCAGCGCCAGCTCAAACGCTCCCGGCAGATATGCCGGGCTCTCCTCGTTCGCCAGCGTGAAGGCCTGTTCCTTGCTCAAGCTGAACTTCCCGGTTGCCTCTTCATACGTGATGTATCCCCCGGCCGCTTGCGAAGCCAGCCATTCGCGCAAATAGCGCTCATCTGTTTGTGTCTTCTCGGCCAGTGCGGCCGAATCCATGGCCTCGGCCGCCAGCGCTTTATACAGTCCGAGTTTTTCGCCAATCACAACCATCCCTGCGTGAACCGAAGCCCCCAGGTCGGTTACAAATTGACCGAGAAACGCGTTCAACTTGTTGGTATCGAGAGCGAGAACCTGTGCTGCTGTACCCATGTTTCTGCTTTCTCCTTTTTTTTGTGCAGCGCTTCCGCAAAGCGTCTGCGGGCAACCACTTCTTCCCTAGCGCGTGCTAACCGCTTATATCGTTGAATTGTCGCAGCTTTTGCGCTTTAATACTTATCCGTGCGTCTGGCAAACTTTGCCGGCGGCACGGCCCCGGTTTCCTGGTTTGCCCCGTGATCCTGAAACCTTATCCTGGAGTCCCGTCGAAACTCCCATGGACGCACTGTCGGAAATCCTGCAAACGGTCAAGCTCGAAGGCGCGGTCTTTTTTAACGCCGAGTTCACTCATCCCTGGGGCTTTCGTTCCCCAGCTTCCCGCGAACTTGCCGCCTTTCTCGGCAAGGAATCCCGGCACCTCATCACCTATCACTTCATCCTGGCGGGACGCGCTACGGCCCGGGTCGAGCACACGGCGCACTCCGTGGATTTGGCCTCCGGCGACATCGTCGTCTTCCCCCACGGCGACGCCCACCTGTTTTCCAACGGCCGCCCGTCCGAATTCCCGGATAACGCCAAACACCTGCAACAAATCTTCGCCCAGGGCATGACGCTTTTCCGCAGTGGTGGTGGCGGCGAATCCACCTCTTTCGTGTGCGGTTTCATGGAATGTGACCGTGAAATCTCCCGCTACTTTCTTAGCGGCCTTCCATCCGTGTTCAAGGTGAACATCCTCAAAGACAGGGCCGGGCAATGGCTCGAAAACTCCATTAAATTCGCCGCCGAACAGGCGACCGTCAACCGCGCGGGCAGCGACGCCCTTCTGGCACGCCTCTCCGAAACACTTTTCGTCGAGACCTTGCGCCGTTATATGGCCGAACTTCCGCGCGAACAAACCGGATGGCTCGCCGCTGCGCGCGATCCCGGCGTCGGCGCCGCCCTCGGGCATTTGCATCACCATCCGCAGCATCCCTGGACCATTAGAGAGCTCGCCCGGCGGGTCGGAATGTCCCGCTCGGTCCTCGCCGAGCGCTTCCGCCATTTTCTCGGCGAACCTCCCATGACTTATTTGTCGCGATGGAGATTACAGCTGGGCTCGCGCCTGCTCACTTCCACCAGTCGCAGCGTGGCCAGAATCGCCGGCGACGTGGGCTACGCCTCGGAGCCCGCCTTCAACCGCGCCTTCAAGCGCGAGTTTGGCGTTCCTCCCGCCCGCTTCCGCACCCGCGCCAAATCGGCGCCAACGCCCGCACCTCGCCCAAAGCAACAGTCAACGCCAAGCCTTGTCCCCTGCATCGACTAGCTCACCTGATCTTGCGGCTTGCCCTGAGCGTAGCGAAGGGTGGTTTTTAAGGGTGGGTCTTCTCTTCTGGAATTGCCTTCCTCTGGCATTCGAACTTATGAAACAATTCTCAGGCGCCCATGCAACCTGACCAAGTTAAACTGCACGATTTCGCAGTGCGCTACACCGCCGCTTGGTGCAGCAAAGACCCCGCAAGGGTCGCCGCCTTCTACGACCCCAACGGCTCTCTCTCCGTTAACGGTGGCTCTCCATCGGTCGGCCGCGCAGCTATCACACAAGCTGCTTCGGAGTTCATGGGCACCAACACCGGCCCCGGCGGCACCAATCACAAAGTTCGCATCAGTGGTTTCGAAAGCTGGAAACTCAGCCCGAATGGACTCATTCTCGAATCCCGCGGCACCTTCGACCAAAAAGAATACCGGCGCCAACTTGCCTACGGCATTAGCTAGCCGTCCCGCCATCCGCCCTAGACTCACGGAACAGATTTGGTTAGTCTTGCCGCACAAGTTCCTGCCAGGAGGCATCCCCGGATGCGAATAATTCGGGCACTCTGTTCCCTAGCCGTTCTCTTTGCTCTTTTCCCTTTGTTGACCATTGGCTCGCCAGTTTCGGAAACCGAGCGACTCATCTGGGACCTGGAACATTCTTACTGGCAATACGTGCAGGATGGCAATTTGACCGCCTATCAAAACCTCTGGCACAAGGATTTTCTCGGCTGGCCGTCCGTAGAGAACGCTCCTGTTCACAAGGACCACATCACCGATTGGATCATCTCGCAAACCAGTAAAGGCCTTTCGTTCCGCCTGGTCGATTTCAAACCCGCTGCGATCCAGACAAACGGCGATCTTGTGGTCGTGTGTTACTGGGTAACCAGCAAATGGGCAAGCAACGACGGCAAAGGCACGGAGCGCACCATACGCGTCTTCCATACTTGGCTTAAGACTGGTAACGACTGGCAGATCGTGAGCGGTATGTCCATGCCCGTACCTGCCATCCCGGGCAAATAACCGCCATGCAAAAGCATGAATATGGAGCCGTCTGACCCATGACTACGTGCCGCATGCGGCTATCGCTGATACGCTCAACCGCACTCGCCTGATCATCGACGCGGCCCAGCAGGTCCGCGCTTCCGGCGGACCTCATTCGTGCCTGCCTCGCACTCTACGAAGAAGCGGTCAATCTGGGATACAGCTCGCAAGACATGGTCGCCGTCATCCAGCCCTGCAAAGTCCGCTCGGCGAGTGCGCTCGCCCGCCTTGGCGCACTGCCTAGACGCTGGCGCTTTCCTCTCTCAATTCCTACTGGCGGGCGGCACCATCCCATTCATCCTCAAGTATTCCACGATCTGCCCGTAATGGTCGAAACAATGTCCCACCGCAATAGTGGCCATCCCCTGTCGCGTCGCCATGGTTTCGCCCCAGGGCGGCTTGATGGGCGTCACCAGATTGCTTTCATTAATGGTCCCGATGGCTTTATGGACATAGGCGAACGAATCCTTCAGGTATTTCACAATCTCCGTCTTGCTCTTCACGGAATCCGGCCCGTTCTCGCCGCCCGGGTCCACCGGAGGCTTTTCCTCGAGGATCGTCCCTCCAATCAGGTAATTCACCGCCGCAACGTGCTTCACCTGCTGGCCGAAGTTCCGCACGCCTTTGAATTCCCCGTTCGTCGGCGCAAAGGAATATTTGTCCTCCGGCATGGCCTCGGCCGCTGAAACAAACTCCTTCTCCGCTCCCGCAAGGTCCCGGTTGAAAACCTGAGCGATCGTCAAATGCTCGGTGGTTTTCGCATTTTGTCCTGTCGCAACAGCGCCGCAAACAAGCAGCAGCAATCCCACAAACAGTCCCTTCGTCGTGACCATGACCACTCTCCTGGTACATCGATGCGCAATTCTAGCCTGAAACTCCCCTTTTGACTCAAGTACGGTACATGAACACCCCGAACTCCCGCCTCCCCGCTTCCCATACAAACTAATCCCCGTCACATACTTTTTACCTATGCAGCAGGACAATCAGTGCAACCTGAGAGAAACCCATGAGTGCCATCGCACGGTACCGTTCTCTCGCCCGCCTCGTGAGTGGATCCATTCTTGTTTTGTGGTGCTCTGGCTGCCTCGTGATGCCAATTCATCATTCCAAGAATATGCGGAGCCTCTCCGCCGAGGCTCCCCCCAAACAAGTTGACCTTTCGTTCGTGAAAATAGGCGAAACTTCCCGCGACCAGGTCCTCGAACGTCTGGGCTGGATCGATACCCGCGTGGCCGACCCGAGCTTTTTTCTGGGCCGTTGGGCCGACAATTCCTGGGGACTTGCATGGGAAGGGGCTTCGTATTTCACGGCTGCCGGTGGCTACAATCAGATATGGAAAGCTCACAACGTGGTCATCGACTTCGACGGCAACGCTATCGTCAGCGGCATTACCGCATTTCCAGATAAAAGCATGCTGGCCACGCTCGCTGCCCGCTTGCGTCCGGCCTCAGGCACACTCTCGATCTTTCCGCACCAACCACTATTCCCGTGGAATACATCCCTGATCTGGGACACGAATCGCATGCGGGCGACCTGATCCTAAGCCGCGAGGAACTGGAATTTCTCGAGTTGCCCAACGGAACCAAAAAACAAAAGTACAATTTTAAAACGTCCGTCGAGAACGTCACTCGTATGACGATGGGGTCTTCGGATCCCGCGCAACCCGGGCAAGTGTGCGTCGTCCTTCATTTTCAGCAAAAGATCCCGGTCGGAAAACACATGACCATCCTCGCCAAGTTGGCTGACACTGCCCTGCTCGTTCAATATTTCGTTAAAGACGGCTCCTTGGTTCACACCAAGGGCGAATAGATAAGGGTCTCAAACGATTTAACGCCAACAAGGAGTGCGCCTTGCAGACCATTAACCTTCACAAAGGGGGTCTTATTTTTGGCGGGCCATCTTGGTCGCCTGCGGCGTGGCGCAACCCACGATCGACTTCGT
>DATFSI010000118.1:0-2952 GCA_035262705.1 Candidatus Acidiferrum sp.
ACCCGCCCGCTGCCCCAACTCTTCGAATCGCCCATTGCGCAGACTATGGAAAAGCAGCGCTCGTTGTGCGTAAGTAACCCCAAAGGCGTGTTCATCCACCTGCGGATTCACGTGGCCGTTGACAACCAGGATGTCTTTCCAGCCGTCGTCGTCGTAGTCCAGAAAACGGACGCCAAATCCGAGAAACGGAATGCTGATTTCGGCAAATCCGCCGGAGGCGCGGTCCGTGAACGTGCCGTCGCCGTTGTTGTGATAGAGGTTATTGGCATCGTCGGAGAAGTTGGTCTTCACCAAGTCCGGCCATTCGTCGTTGTCGTAATCGCCGAAATCCACGCCCATTCCGGCCTGCTCGCGCCCCTCATTGCTGAAGGCCACGCCGGCGGGCAGGGCAACCTCCGAAAACGACTTGCCCTGTTCGTTGTGATACAGCAGGTTCGGTGTGGAATCATTGGCCACGAAGATGTCCGGCCAGCCATCCCCATCGTAATCGCACCAAATGACGCCCAGGCCATAGTACGAGCCGGCATCAATATTCATCGCTTCGGTCATGTCTGTGAACGTGCCGTCGCCGTTATTGTGATAGAGACGGTCGCGTGATCCGGCGAGTCCGCGCGGGCCGCAGGAAACTGCGAAACCCCGGTACTGACAAAAGGGTCCACTTCCGAATTTTGGCAGATGGTTGAGGTCCAACTCCACGTAGTTGCTCACGTAGAGATCGAGGAACCCATCACGGTCGTAGTCCCCGAAAGCGGCGCCGGTGCCCCAACGTCCCGGATTGCCGACGCCCGCCTGCGCCGTAACGTCGCGAAATATTCCGTTGCCATTGTTCTTATAGAGGTAGGAACCCGTGAGACAGGTGATGAATAGATCGTCCCAGCCGTCGTTGTCGTAATCCCCCACGGCTGCCCCAAAACACCAGCCGCGGTGCGCCAGCCCGGCCTTTTCCGTCACATCCGTAAACGTCCCATCGTGGTTGTTGTGATACAGCTTGCTGGCGGGGCCCTTGCCTGTTTTCGAATCCTCGAGCGTCGAGCCATTCACCAGGAAAATATCCGGCCAGCCATCATTGTCGTAGTCGATAAAAGCGACCCCTCCGCACATGGTTTCCATGATGTAGAGTTTTTGCGGGCTGCCGCAGGTTAGGTGAAAATCAATTCCTGCGGCGCGGGTCACGTCCGTGAAAACCGGCGCTTCGGGCGATTCTCGCGGGATTCCCGTAGCGGGAATGATCATCAAAAAACAGACGAGTAAGCGCGGCCAGACGGCGCGGCGGCGGGTAAACTGTCGCACCATGTTAGTTAGGCCGGTAAGCCATTCCACCCGTCTGCCCCTGCAGCTTCTTGAGTTCCGCGTACTGTTCGAGCGCCTTTGCAGCTTCCTCCTGGTTTTGCACTTTGCCATAAGCGCGCGCCAACAGAAAGTACGGACTCGGGTCTTGCGGCTTCAGAACGCACGCTTTGCGCAGGGCCTCAATCGATTCCTGAGGTTGCCCGGCTTCGAGCAACGCTTTTCCCAGGGTAAATTGCGCATCGCCATTCTTGGGGTCGAGAACGAGAGAATGGCGAAGTTGCTCGACAGCCTCCTGCGTTTCCCCGGAGTCCAGCAGGGTGCGCCCGAGCCGGTAATAAACTTCTGCATTGTCCGGATATAGCGAGATTTCCTTGCGAAATTCCGCGATCGCTTCTGAAGATCGTCCGAGACTGTCGTAAGCGTAACCAAGATGGTAGTGGCCGAGGGGAATTTTCGGATCCAGAGAAAGCGCCTTGTTGAACTCGCGGATGGCGGGAATGGTGCGATTGGTATTCAGATAAGCGCGGCCGAGCAAGATGTGCGGAAGAGCCACCGTCGGCTTAAGGCGAATGGCAGTCTCCAGGGCTTCACTGGCCGCTTGGTATTGTTTCGTACTCAGATAAGCGAGGGCCAGGTCCAGGTGCGGTTCGTATTGATTCGGAAGCAACTGCGTGGCTTCGAGGAATTCCCGGATGGCCGGCTCCGGCTGGCCGCTCTGAAAATAAGCAAATCCCATCAGATGATGCGTCTCTCCGTCATTCGGCCAGAGCCGAACGGCCTCATGGGCCAATTCCAGGCCGCGGGCCTTGTCGCCCAAGCGAAAGTAACACAAGACCAGTCCGTGCCAGGCATCCTTTGTGTGGGGTGCATCGCGCCGCACTTGCTCGAAGCCACGAACCGCTGCCGCGAAATCTCCCTGGTCAAAAGCCCGCTGGGCTTCCTCGAAGACGCGCTCCGTCGAAGTGGAAGCAACCTGCGCGAGCGCCCCGGAACTAGAGAACAAAATAGTGCACAAAAAAAGGGAGCCGAAACCGTTTGTCGATAAACAGCGGATCCAGCAGAAGCCTCGGAATCTCATCGGATGCTCTCAGTGGAAATGATACAACACCTGTATCAGCAGGCTGAGGCCTGGGGCTCCATTGCAAACCGGGATTAGCGAGAATTTGCGATTGCGAATTCTCATGATTGGAGCGGGGATGTCAGCCGAGGAGCCTATGCTATGCTGGCTGTGTTCCAGGCCGCTTGCACCAGAAGAAGCGTGAAAATCTGCTTTTGCCTGCTGCTGCACGGGGCCAGTCTTGTCCCGGCGTCCGTGCAGCGGTCAACATCTGAGCAAAGAAAGAGTAGATGAAACGAATCCCCAGATGGATGTTGGCGCTCGGCGCGGTCGCATTGCTCGGCGTGCTCCTCGCCGTCTGGCTCCTGCAAACGCGTGGCGCGGAATCCTCTAAGACACAAAAAAAGGTGATCGTCCTCGGAATCGACGGCATGGACCCGCAATTATTGCGGCAGTATATGGCTGAGGGGAAAATGCCGAACTTTGCGGCCCTCGCCGCGCGCGGCAGTTTTCTAACGCTCGAGACCAGCATGCCACCGCAGAGCCCGGTCGCCTGGGCTAATCTGATCACCGGCATGAATCCCGGGGGACACGGCATCTTCGAT
>DATFSI010000119.1:0-7359 GCA_035262705.1 Candidatus Acidiferrum sp.
GGAGAATCGAAGAAACAACTTCGCTTACGAAGCCGTTTGTGAACCCGGCCGCCGGATCGGGCGGCGTCCCAAATCTTCCACGGCCGCAACGCTGCGCCGCACCGCCAGCATCACCGGGTGCTGGCTAGCCGCCAACCGGCCCACGCCCGCTTCCCAGGTCTTCTGCGCCAGGTACAGAGAAGAAATGGCCAGCGCAATTACCGAGAAGCCCAACAGGAAGATGGCGAACGCCGCCAGCAGCTCACGCACGAAATAGAGCTGCATCGCGGCGATCGTTCCGAGGAAGATCCAAATCCATTTACGACTCTTGTCCCGCTTGCTCATGCTGACCCGTCCCTTGTTTCGGAAGGCCCCGGATAACCGGCCCGGGGCTGACGATTGGCCTACGCACCTTAGATGAATTCCCTGACCAAAGGGTCTAGGGTGCGTACCTGCCCCATTAGACAGGAGAGGGGGTGGATTGAAAATGGTACAGGAGCATCAAAATTGGGGGTAAACGAATCTCCTAGTACCGGCTAAATCCCCAAAAATCCGCCTGCAATTTAATGATTATAAATAGCTTACGTCGCCGGAAAACCATGCTCCAGATTTCGCCAAAGTTTCGGTACTGACCCTGTGAAAAAAACCTGACCTTTCGGACAGGGGACAGGTAGGCGAGTTGCCCCCAGGCGCATCCCAACCTGGACCCTGCAAACACAAGGATAGAGGCGGATTCCCAAAACGGAACACTTTTGGGAAGTCTAATCCGGACCCAACTAAGGGCTTTAAGCCTTCTTGAGCAGGCGGGTAATCCAGACCAGGATGACCGCGCCAATGAAGGCCACAATAATCGACGGAATCATTCCCCCGCCGTGCCCGATGCCGAGCAGCCCAAACACCCAGCCGCCGATCACACCGCCAAGCAGGCCAAGGATGATATCCATGATGATGCCGTAACCGCCGCCCTTCATCACCTTGCCGGCCAACCATCCAGCAATCAACCCGGTCAGAATCCAAGCGATCATTTTGAATTTCCTCCTTGGCTCCCAAGGGAGCATTCAACACACTTCCGGGCCGGAAAAGCGGCTACAGTTTGGCCTTGCCCCAGCTAACACGCAAGCCCGTCGAGAGCACCAAATCGTCCGCCTTCAGCCCGATCGGAGGATAGCTGATGTAGCGATCGCTGAGTGTTACCTGCCAACTGAGCCAGCTGTTCAACTGCGTGGCAACGTTGGCATCCAGCTGGAAACGATAGTCGCCGGTGCTCGTCAAGTTCGGATAGATGGAAAAACGCTCCGTGAGCGCTGTGCGGTTGGAAAACTTCTTGTCGAATTCCTCACCGAAAAGGGCTTCCCCGCTGTCCTTGATGTTTTCCGGGACGAGGGTGAAGACAGGGGGCGGCGTGGGGTTCGTCAATTGATAGGCCCCAAAAGAATCCCGGTCGTAGGTGGCGCCGGCAAAGATATCAAACGTCGTGTCGGGTGTTTTGATGACGTGGTATCCCAAGCCACCGCCAAAGACCTTGCGCAGGTCCAGGTGCTGCAGCTCGTTAGTCTGGAAATCGGCCAATGCGAACACAAAGCGCCGCGGGCTGAAATTCCAGTCGCCCCGGATGCCTGTATCCAGGGAGTTCGCAGTGGTAACCGACGGGGGCACGGAACTGTTGTTTGCAAAAATATAGGTGCCGTATACCGTCAGCTTGTCCCGCGGCGTTTCGCGCACCGCTTTCATCGCCACATTATAACTGACAGTTTCCGAGTTGCCCCGCGTCAGCGCGAGACCCGTGTCAATCAACCCGCTCCAGAAATAATAGAACTTCGGATGGGCCATCCTTCCCGTCTCCATGTCGTACCTTTGCTGCTCCTCGTCATTGCGGACAGTCACGATGACGTCCTTTGGGGTCGGTGCGGATGGCGGGGCCGGTGTTTCCCCTTCGACCACAAACTTCCCGTCCTGCGTGGTGATCTTGCCGGTGAACCGCGTGCCGTCTTGCAGTGTCAGCGTGACCTTCTGGGTTGACTCGATTCCAATGACGGCGTCCCATTGAATGGTTACATCGCCGGCGAACTCCGATTTCAAGACCAGCGTTTTTCCGTCCGCGCTCACGATTTTCCCGCTCAGACGGTCTCCGTTCTTCAAGGTGACCTGATCGGCCCGGATTACCGCCCCTAATGACAAAAGCACGCAAACACTTAGACAAGTGCGACGCATCGCGTCCTCCCAAAGTTCGAGTGTGGCTAAATCCTGCTGGGTCTTAAGCGGGCGGGCAAACTTGTTCTCAAGCTGGATGGGCGTTTCAAGTCTAATGGACTTGCCAGGCCGCCGCAATTCCAAGCTGCGTAAAGGAATGCTGGCCAGCCGTTTTCCCTATCGCTTATACTGAACGAAACCGTCGAGGTGAGTTGGGTGATTGCGCGTGTTTTGACCGCTGCGTTCAGGGGCGCTCGGCTCCCATCTCCAGAAATTGCAGGTTATCCCGGAACGGCAACAAGTTCCGCCAACGGGAGCATTCCTTGATATTTTTGCGACGTCATCGTGTTTTTTCGGCACTTTTCATTCTGGCCTTCGCTGCCATGCTCGCCGCCTGCGCGAAACCGGAATCTCCCGCGGCCAGCCCCACGACTTCTTTGCAGTCCTCCCCGTCACATCCCGTGCTCGTCTTCATGACCGACTTCGGCACCGCCAACGACGCGGTGGCCATCTGCAAGGCGGTGATGGCGGGTATCGCTCCGGACACCCGCATTATGGACATCACCCATCAGGTCACCCCTTTTTCGATTGAAGAAGGCGCGCGTTTCCTTGTCGGCGTGAC
This sequence comes from Candidatus Acidiferrum sp., assembly GCA_035262705.1. Classification (GTDB taxonomy): domain Bacteria; phylum Acidobacteriota; class Terriglobia; order Acidiferrales; family UBA7541; genus Acidiferrum. The sequence continues at coordinate 2,792 of DATFSI010000119.1, forward strand.
CCCGTATTACCCTACCGGTACGGTTTTCGTGGGGGTGATTGATCCCGGCGTGGGCACCAACCGCAAAGCCGTGGTGGTGAAATCCAAAAAGGGCCAGTATTTCGTCGTGCCGGACAACGGGCTGATCTCCCCCGTACTCGACCGCGACGGCCTCGATTCCGCGCGCGAAATCACCAACACCAGCTGGATGATCGGTGACGCCATCTCTTCTACGTTTCACGGACGCGACATCTTTTCGCCTGTTGGCGCGCATCTGGCCGCGGGTTGGGACTACACGCTCGTCGGCCCGGAAGTTCAGCAACTCGTTCGCCTGACACCCAAGACCGCCTCCGTCACTGACAAGGGCATAGAAGGCGATATCATCGGTCTGGACGAGCCGTTTGGCTCGCTCATCACCGATATTCCCGGAGACGAATTCAAGAAGCTCGGCTATGTGCTCGGCGATCGCGTCAGGGTCCAGCTGAATAAGAAACCGTTCAGCGCGCCGTATACGAAAACGTTTATGGATGTCCCTGTCGGCGATCCTCTTCTTTATGTCGATTCGCGGGGAAGAATCTCGCTCGCTTTGAACGAGCGGAATTTTTCGGCCGTGAATAAGATCACGCCGCCGGGAACTATTTTCATCCCGAAAAAGCTCGGGGCTCCGAGGGCCAAGTGAAGCGACCGTTGGCAAGAATGTGGATCGGCTTTGTGCATAGCGTGGAAACACGCAGGGCAACCTTCCCCCGATGTAGCGGAGTGCGGCGGAGTCGTCGCGGAATTCACACCGGCTGAATGCGGCCGGTCGATAAGGAAACCAGGCTGCACCGGCTTCTGCTGATGCATGGATTCCATTCCAGCGGAATCCCAAATGATAGAGGAACAAATCATGGACGCTCGCGACGGAGTTGCCTCAGGGTTGCGGTTGGCATCGTTGTTTCTTCTTGTCTTCTTTCTGAATTATCAAGCGCCGAATCTGCACGCGCAGTCTTTCCGCGGAAGCATTCGCGGCGAAATCACCGACGCTCACAGCCTGCACGTCGCCGGAGCAAAAGTCGTCGCGCGCAACCTGGGCACCAGCGAAACCCGCGAGGTGACCGCGGATGCCGAAGGCGAATACCGCTTCCTCGAGCTTCCCGCCGGCGAGTATGAAGTTTCTGCCGTGGCTGCCGGATTCGTGGAAGTTCGCGCCCCGCAAGTACGCGTGGAAGTGGGCGCGGAAACGCTGGTGAATCTGGCACTTTCGCAGGTGAAAGGACACGAGGAACGCGTGGAGGTCGTCGAAAGCGTGCCGTTGGTGGAGGCCACCAGCACAACTCTTTCCCAGGTGGTCGACCGCCAGTTGGTTCAGGAACTCCCTCTCAATGGGCGAGACTTCGGCAAACTCGTGGCCCTCACCCCCGGTGTAACCGTAGAAGGCTCGGGCGTCGCCGGCACCGAAAAGGGTTTCGGTCAGTTCAACATCAATGGCAACCGTGACCGCTCCAACAACTACAACCTGGACGGTACCGACAACAACGATCCCTTTTTCAACAATTCGGCTCTAAACCAGGTGGGTATCACCGGAGCTCCCGCAACGCTACTGCCTCTCGATGCCATCCAGGAATTCAACCTGCAATCGCAGTTTGACGCCGAATATGGCCGCAATTCCGGTTCGGTGGTGAACATCATCACGCGATCCGGCACCAATGAGTTTCACGGCTCGTTGTACGAGTACAACCGCAACTCCGCCTTTGACGCACGGAATTATTTCAATGTCACTCCGAATCCGCAGTCACGCTTCAACAACAACAATTTTGGCGGGTCGCTGGGCGGGCCGGTTATTCAGGATAAGCTGTTTTTCTTTTTCGCTTATGAAGGCCAGCGGGAGCGCGTGGGCTCCGATTTTAATCTCACGGTTCCCACCCAGCAACAGATCGGCACCGCCAGGACCGAAGCGCTGGCCGTCAATCCAAGCATTAATACCGCACCCCTGGACAAGATCATTGCCTTGATGCCCACGACCACTGACAGCGTGAACAATTCCCTGCCCTATTCGGTGCGTGACAAAAACGACAACAACAACCTGATTGCCAAACTGGATTACCGCCTCAACGAAAACAATTCCGTCAGCGGCCGCTATGCGTTTGGCCAGAGCGATCAGGTCTTTCCGCTGGGATCGCTCGGCGGCTTTGGCAGTGGCTCGCGGCTGTCCAATTTCACGCAGATTTCCCCCACACGCGTGCAAGTCGTTTCTGTCAATTGGCTGACCTCATTCTCCCCATCGAAGATCAACGAAGTGCGTTTCGGCTACTCCCGCTTCCGCACGAGTTTCAATTCTTCCGACGCGACACCAGGAAATCCAAACTTCATCGACCCCACTGCGCTGGGATTGGATATGAATACAGGCCATGTGGGGCTGCCGGAGATTGATTTCAATGGAGCCATCGAGAACCTGGGTGCGACCGCCTTTAGCGTGCCGCGAGGCCGGCTCAGCGAAACCTTCCAGGTGCTCGACAATTTCACCTGGTCTCGCGGGCGGCACATCCTGAAATTCGGCGGTGAGTACCATCGCTATGACGTGCAAAGCTTCAACGACAATCTGGAACGCGGCCTTCTCGATGTAAGCAACCCCGGGATCGATCCGAACTTCATCGTTGATTCCCTTATCGGCTTTTATCTTGGAGATTTTTTTACTTCCGCGGATATGGGCAATACCAACCGCTTCACGTTTAACAACAATTTTGGTTTTTTTGGCCAGGACGAGTGGCGGGTCCGCGGGAACCTGACAGTCACGGCCGGATTGCGCTGGGAATATTTCGGGCCGCTAGGCGAAAAGCACGACCTGCTTTCCAATTTTGACGCCACCGGAAACCTTGTGCAGGTGGGCTCGCCGACCCTGCCGCATGTCTACCGCCGCGATCTCAATAATTTTGCGCCGCGGCTCGGCGTTTCCTGGAATCCGCGCAGTAACCTCGTGGTGCGAGCAGCTTACGGCGTCTATTACGATTTCACTCCGCAAAACAATCTGATTGCAAACTTCACGAATTCGGCGGGCGTAGCCACCAATCCTGTTGCTTCGCTCGCCGGCAGCCCGTTTTTTGTAGGCGGTCTTGACTTCAATTCCGATGCATGGACTGGGGGCGCGAAGGCTGGCCCGGTATTCACTCCGACAGTCAATCCCCAATCCATTTTCATTACCGACTTGAATCTGCGTACGCCTTACGTGCAGAGCTGGAACCTGAACGTGCAGCGGCAGGTTGGCTCCGCGCTTGCCGTGGAAGTTGGCTATGTCGGCACCAAGGGCACCAAGCTGACCCGTCTCTACGATGCCAACCAGGACTTTACGAACTCGCAGTGGTCCGCTATCGACGTCTTTTCCGGAGGCGCCAATTCCACCTATAACGCACTGCAAACCACGGTGCGGTTGCGTCGCTTGCACGGAGTCTCAGGCTTCTCCACCTACACTTGGGGCAAATCGCTAGACGGAGCTTCCGATGGTATCGACTTCAACTTCGCCACCGCGGCCTTTCCCCAGAACTCCGACAATTTAAAAGCGGAAAAAGGCCCGTCTACGTTCGATACACGCCATCGCTGGACGACGGCGGTGAATTATGAAGTGCCCGAGATGCATTTCGTGCCGCATGTGCTGGGTTTCGGCTGGCAACTGAATTCCATCATCACCGTGCAGTCGGGTCGGCCAATCGGCATCATCACCTCGAATGACACCAGCGGGACCTTCAATTTTCACCAACGGCCGAATGTTGTGCCAGGCGTCGATCCGATTCTCCCCCACTGGTCGCCCACAACCGGCTACCTGAATCCCCTGGCCTTTGCACAACCCGCCGATGGCACCTTCGGCGACCTGGGCCGCAACCAGATTTTTGGCCCGGGCTTCTGGGACTATGATTTTTCCGTGAGCAAGAACTTCCCCTTGCGCGACAGGCTGAGCCTTCAATTCCGCGCGGAGTTTTTCAACATTTTCAACCATCCGAATTTCGCGCTGCCCTCGAACTCAATCGTCCCGGGAATTAACGCGGACGGCTCGGTGAATAACTCTGCGGGTCCAGCAGGGACAATTTCGCAGACCCCCGACGTGGCTCAGGGTAACCCCGGCCTCGGCGGCGGCGGGCCACGCGTCATGCAATTTGGCTTGCGCCTCCAATTCTAGACGCAGCCTTCGCACATGCCCTGCATGCTTGCGTATGGGGCACGGCAGTCAGGGCTATTGGTAGCGCCGGCAGCCAGGCCGGCTCAGTTCGAACGCAGCGATCGTGTTGAGGGGCCAATGTATCGTGAATTCAAGGGAATTCCATTTGCGCCGTTCGAACAACCTTCAGGTTTTACTTTAAATGTCGGCGCGCCGACATTTTTCACATCCGTGATAGCAGCGCTCTGGAAAAAAAGTAAGCAGCCAAGTGCGTCACAAGGCAATTTCCTTCCGATTTGCTTTTTTCCGCGCCGCGGCTGACAATCGGGAAGATTCCGCACGAAAGAGGTTCCCCATGGCCGAAGCTGTCATTGTTTCTTCCGTTCGCACTCCCGTAGGACGCGGGTTCAAGGGTTCGCTGCGCACCACGCGGCCCGACGATCTTGCCGCCGTCGCCATC
>DATFSI010000120.1:0-5721 GCA_035262705.1 Candidatus Acidiferrum sp.
ACGATTTACAGCCAGCCGAACACCGGGCAAGCCATTGACCTGCTCGTGGACGCGCTGCAAAACAAAAAGACGCCGCCCGAACGCGCGGTGACTCCGGGAGTTTCCATTCCCGCGCTGGAAGCGCTCCGCGGGTCGAAGTAAGTGCAAAGATAATTCCGCCTTGTCTGCGTGCGGGGCCCTCAGCGGACGAAAATCAGGATGCCACATCGCTGGGCGAAGTAGCACGGCGCTATCGCCGGGAAAAAGCGGCGCTGCAAGCCGAGCAAGCGTCGAAGAGCAAACCGCCCTCGCGATACCCCCTGGATGTCCCAGCGAACACTTTGCCACGGCGAAGCCCGAAGTGACGCCGGACAGGTGCTCGCTGCGCGGTGATGAACTCAAACCCGTGCCGCGCAAGTTCGTAGCCCCATCGCCGCGAAGCCTTGCGCCTGCGCCGGGAATATTGCTCCGGCGCCGAAAACCATTTCGCCAGAGCCGTGCGCCAATTCCGCGTCGCGCCTTTTCGCCATGCGCGCCCCGAGAGTTTGTCATCACGTGCGGCCCCCTGCCGAACGCGCCCCTTCCCCAGTTGGCAGGTTCGCTTTCGCGGCAGAAAGTTCAACCCGGAGACAGTTGGTGGAAGCTCTCCTGCCCGTTATTTGGGCAGCGGGTTGCGTTGGACGGAATTGCTGTGCGTGAACCCCGGCGTGGCCCGCGATCCCGGAGGATTGCCCGCGGGAATCTATGTCTTTGTCCCCGGCAATGCTCGGACCCGTGCGGCCGCGCCGCGCACTTCGATGGCGCTGCAAAAGGGGAGACACTACCTGGTCGCTCGCCTGCGGGCATCTCGGCGGAGGTCAATTCTGGCCGCAACTCGCCGCCGCGAACCCCGAAATCACACAATTCACCAAGCTAAAGATCGGCCCAAAACGCAAACTCCCCGAAAGCAAGGCCCCCACAGGCACAAGGCGCGCCAGGACCACTACGCCCTGACCGTGTAGCACAGGCTCTGCCTGTGCACCGTCCGTTTCAAGCAATTTGCCCGTGTGGTATCGGGCTTGTAATGGTGGGGCTGGCCGGAGTCGAACCGGCGACCTGCGGTTTAGGAAACCGTCGCTCTATCCATCTGAGCTACAGCCCCGCACTCGCAGTTTATCACGGCGGTCCGGGTGTGGTCAGAGTGCCTTAGCGCGATTTCCGCGAGACATGTGCAGGCTTTTTCCGGGGGCTGCCGAGCCCTTCCCAGCCGCCAAGCCGAAGAGCCGCACCCAGGCAAGCGCCCCGCAATTCGTCAGCCTGCGTGCGGTCGAATCTCGAAGCGTCGCGCATAAAGTGGTCGCGCCAGCAGCGCGCTGCAGCTCAAATTCAATTGTTTGAAATGGGATATGGCCGGGGCTCGCCCGAACGGCGATGTGAAATCGTGCGCGGCTCCTCCGAAACCGCTGTACCTCGCACAAGCGATCGCGGCCTGAAGGAGGGTGTGAACGCCAAAGGAGAGGCCAGAAACGCGGAAAACAGCGCGCGTGAGGAAATCAAGAACGCCGGATTTTAACAAATCCAATTACTTGATTTCCAACAACGCGCCCAGCAGATTGGCCAGTCGTGATTCTTGTCGCATGACACTCACATCATGAGCGGAGGCTGCGTTGCTCTGCGCGAGCTGAGCGAGTTGCGCTGCCAAATTTTTCACCGCCACATCGTGTGGCACGTATGTGCGATCCTGCGGAACCACAACTTCCCAGCCCGTCGGCATGCGCCGCAATTCCCAAAGGACACTTTCGCGCAGCGGCTTGCGTTGCACCGCGCCCTTGTCGATGGACACTTTCGACTCGACCTGCAGCCGCGCCCAGCCGTGGTCGCGTTTCATTTCCAGGTGCGTCACGTTAAATTGTTCGACGATAATCAAAGGCGATCGCCCCTGGAACGGATCCTGCGAACGCAACATACTCCCCGCCGCGTCATTTAATTCGGAAATTCCTTCCGCCACTTCCTCGCGCGTGGGCGGTTTGGTGGCGGCCGCGATGATTACATTTGACGGGATTTCAAACGGAGTGACAGCTTCCGTTTCCTCGACGGGAGGCATTGGCCCATAGATTAGCGTCCGTTCGGAAGCAGGTTGCGGTAAATGATTTATCGCGGAACGCTCGGCTCGCGGACTGTTTTCCACTGGCGCTGGGCTGCTTCTAGGTCTGTTCGGGCTCGAGATTTGTGCAGGTGCATGATTCTTCGCAACAGTTAGTTCCGCGGCCGTCTGCACTTTGTAACGATAAAAGCGCGGCCTTCCCCGCGTCCTCCAGTAAGCAGATTCGTAGTCCTGCACATCGAATCCCGTACTTACTAGGCTGGAAAAATTATGCTGCTCTGCATCAACCACGATCCCCACATGCCCCGGCCAAACGATCAAGTCTCCGGCGCGTGGAGATCGCACGCGCGTAAAATTTTCGTCTCCAGCAAAAAGCTCGAAGGAACTCGCGTATGGATAGTCAAAGCCCGCGTCGGTATAAATCTGGTGAATGATGTGCGAACAGTCCAGCGTCCCCGGCTCTGGCTGCTCCTGCTGTAGCGAGGCATCCGCAATGGTACGGCCTTCTTCCACCGTCAACAACCGTGTCGTGCTCGTCTTATCCTTGGGCGCGTCGGTTACCTGTGCTTTGGCCGACGCAAGCCCTAGAAGACACACAACCCCTACAGCCAAAGCTAGAGTCGGCGCGGTACTTCCTTCCCGTTTGAACTTTACTCCATGCATGAACATCCTATATCGAACAGCTGCCGACGAAACATTCTCCTTCTAGAAAGCATTTGCAACGGACGCCAGGCAATGGAACTTGCTCTGAGCGTAACTGGCAAAACGTTACGCATGTGGCTCGCGAGCTTTTGAATCTGCTGGGTTATATTTCGGCTGGATTTCGATTGCAAGGCCCCTACCATGGGAGCTTGCGATACTGGCAATTGGATTGTTATGACCCAATTGAGGTTGTTCACTAGTCGAGACTACGGGGTTAGCAAGACCCTGGTTTTAGTACCGAGACATCCGCCTGAGATCCGGAAATAATTACACAGCGCAAAACTCTCCACAGAAGTAGTTCTTTTATATTCAGCCAGTTAGAGTGGGCAAGATGGCATATGCGCTGCTCCCAAATATCCGGGGGTGCACATGAATCGATCTCTGACTCTTCTCGGTAGCGTCTTTTTGGCCCTTCTTTTGACCGGATGCAGCCACGACGCGGCTTCGAGCGCGGCGGCGGACTCCGGCCAGAATTCCCAGGACCCAAACGCCCCAAAGAAGGGGGTATTTGGGGGCTTGTTTGACTTCAGCAAGGACGTCACGATTCCCGAAGGGGCGCGGCTCGACGTGATCGTCGACGAAACGCTTACCAGCAAACGTAGCCATGCGGGCGACAATTTCGCCGCGAGCCTCGCGGACCCGGTGATGAAGGATGGAAAGACGATCATCCCAGCGGGCGCACACTTAACGGGGCGCGTTGTGGACGCGAAGGAGGCGGGCCGCTTGCACGTTCCGGCGCGCTTGAGCGTGGCGCTCACTTCGGTGGAGGTTTCCGGCAAGTCGTATGACATCGACACCAACACCATCGGAGAAACCGGAAAGAATCACAACAAGCGCAACATTGGCTTCATCGGTGGAGGCGCAGCGGGCGGCGCGCTGATTGGCGGGCTGGCCGGTGGCGGCAAAGGCGCCTTGATCGGCAGCTTGGTCGGCGCGGGAGCGGGCACCGCGGGCGCGGCAGCGACAGGGAAGAAAGACATCTCGCTGCCGGCGGAAACACGCTTGCAGTTCCGCCTGCTGAGGCCGGTTACTGTCTCTGTGAAGAGCTGAAGCGTTTAGTCCGCAGACCTCAACGCAAAACGAAGGGCCGGGGCGACCCGGCCCTTTCCCACACATCGAGACTCGCCAAAGGATCGAACTTAAATTAGTGGTGTTGGTGATCGCCGTGGTGATGCGTGGCCCAGGGACCCACGGCGGTGCCGATGATGATGGTATCCACATCGGCGGCCATTGTGTGTTTCACGTTCGCAGGCACAAGCAGATAACTTCCTACGGGGTAGGAAGTCATGTGTTCGAGATCCAGTGTTTCTCCAAAGCTGACTTTCAGCGCGCCCTGGACCACGGCGACGCGCGCGTCGGAACTATGCCAGTGATGTTCGTGGTAGCCGGCGGGAATGAAGAAGGCATACGTGAATGACTCCCCGCGAACATCGCGGCGGCCTTCGAGGACGGCATATTTGGTTCCGTCGGAGCCGACCTCCTGCCATGAAATGGTTTTGGGATCCCAGGCTTGTGGAACTTTGCCCGGCGTTTGAGGAATGGATAACCCAGTTAGAACAAGACTCAGAAGCAGAGAGAAAGCAAGGCGCATTTCCTAACCCTTTCGAATAGCGAAATGTGGATGCCATCGATCTGGCTATCCACACGAAGAATAGGGTTATCGAGCAAATCGCTTCTATCCGATTTGCTTCGGCAAAGTGCAGAGGGTTTCAGCGAAGCGCTAGTAAACTCCGGGGGTCAATCGCGATGTGCGCGCGACACGCGTCGTAGGCATCGCCGAATTCGCTCCGCAAGAACCTCTCCACGGCCCGAATCCGCGCCACCAAAGGCACCAGGATCAGCACGGTGAGGGCTACGCCTACCCACGAGCGAAACGCGAGGGCCCAACCCAGCGAGTTGAGAATGAGACCCAGAGAGCTGGGGTGGCGAATTACGCTGTAAATTCCGTTTGTCACCAGCGTGTGCCCCGGCTTGATGGCCACCAGTCCGCTGAAACGATTTCCCAAAACATGCATGGGCCAGAGCCGCAACAGGCCTCCCACAGCGTAGACCGCTACGCCCAGCCGGCGAACCCCTTCGCCATCCATCATGCGCGCGGCCTCCGTGTGGTACTATGCAGCCGTATTCGACCTGGTGCCCGCCTACGCCTGCCCAGCGTTCCTGAGGAGGTTTCCATGAGCAAACTGAAATGGATTGGCATCATTGTTGTGGTGATCGTCTTGATCCTCCTCATCGCTCCTTTTCTGATCCCCGTAAACGGGTTCAAGCCGGTTATCGAATCCGACGCTTCCGACGCTTTGGGTCGCAAGGTGCGGCTCGGCAATCTGAGCCTGTCTCTGATCACCGGCTCCGTGGGCATTGACGACGTTTCTATCAGCGACGACCCCAAATTCAACCCCGGGCCGTTTCTGACGGCGAAGTCCATGAAGGTAGGGGTGGAGTTGATTCCGCTGATTTTCTCGCGGCAATTGAACGTCACGGAAATTGCCATCGTTCATCCACAGGTGATGATGCTGAAAGATCCCGAGGGCCGTTGGAATTTCTCTTCAATTGGTGGGACTTCCAGCAGTAGTGCGCAGAAGGCCGCTTCGGCCAAGAGCTCCGGCGGAGGCTCCACTCCGGATGTGTCCGTCGGAAAACTACGCATCGAAGACGGGGAAATCACCCTCGGGAACACGAATTCAAAGAAACGAACGGTCTATACAAAGGTGAATCTGACCGCTACCGACGTGGCCATGAAAAATAATTTTCCGGTGGACTTTTCCATGGAGCTGCCCGGAGGCGGCACCATGAAGATTAACGGCAAGGTGGGACCTGTCGATCAGAAGGACGCAGCTTTTACCCCGCAAAACGTGAAACTCACCGTCAGCGGGCTCGACCTGGCCAAGACCGGATTCGTCGATCCTTCGCTTGGGCTGGGCGGCCTTGCCGATATGGACGCGAACCTGGTGAGCAAT
>DATFSI010000121.1:0-9398 GCA_035262705.1 Candidatus Acidiferrum sp.
CGCGGAGCTTGAGTGGCGGATTCATGACCGTTTGCAGCATGCCGTCCACGCGGAAACGGACGCGCATTTCGGTTTCGTAAGGCTCGACGTGAATATCGCTGGCGCCGCGCTTCACGGAGTCGGTAAGAATCAGGTTGACGAGCTTGATGATGGGAGCTTCTTCCGCGGCCTTTTCGAGGGCGGCGGCGTCCATGTCCTGCTCGTCGGCGGCAAGCTCAAGTTCCTGATCTTCTTCGACCAGGTCTTTCATCAGGTTGCTGAGTTCTTCATGGGATGAAGAACCGCCGCCATAAAAGCGGCCGATGGCCTCGCCGATTGCGGATTCGGAAGCCACTACCGGCTCGACGTTGAAGCCGGTCATGAACTTGATATCGTCCATGGCGAAGACGTTGGTGGGATCGGTCATCGCAATGGTGAGAACAGAGCCGACGCGGGAGAGCGGCACAACTTGATAGCGGAGCGCGGTGTCCTGGGGGATCAGCTTGATGACGTTGGGATCGATTTCGTAATACTTGAGGTTGATCGAGGGAACACCGTACTGGCGGGAGAGCACACCGGTGATGTCATCATCGGTGATGAAGCCCATCTTGGTAAGGCAACTGCCCAGTTTCCCGCCGTTCGAACGCTGAAACTCCAGCGCTTTATCCAGCTGGTCCTGGGTGATGAGGCTTTCCTTTAAAAGAATTTCGCCTAGACGGACCGACATCCGCAGCGCTCCCTAGAAAACGTGCACCCATCGCTCAACATAGCAAACCCGGTGTGGGCAGAGATTGCATTTTTGGCCTATCGTTGTGAATTCGCTAATACCTGTACAATTGAGCAGGTTATAGGAAGGGCGGCCAGTGGCGCATTCTTGACTTGCCGCTGAGGCGTCGCTATCTTGCGAACGAGATGCCTGAGTCTTTCTCCGTGGCCAAATCCCGCAGCGCCGGCGCACAGCCCCCTCGAGTGGGGCGTATCCGCGAGGCGCGCCTGGACAAGCCGCAACCGGCCCTCCCCATCCTGCACACTTATTATAATGCCCTGTTTCAGGCGCACCGCGAGCAGCACTGGTGGCCGGGGGAGACGGCATTTGAGGTGTTGCTTGGCGCAATTCTGGTGCAGAACACGAGTTGGATGAACGCCGCGCGGGCTATTGCTAATTTGCGGAGCGCCGGGCTGCTGACTCCGGCGGCCCTGGAAATGACGCCACGCGGGAAACTCGCCCGGTTGATCCGGCCCTCCGGCTACTTCCGGCAGAAAGCGCGCAAGGTGCAGGAGTTTCTGAGATTTTTGCGGCGGGAATACCAGGGTTCGCTGGAGGCGATGTTTCGTACGCCTACGGTGCGACTGCGGGAGCAGTTGCTGGGTATTCATGGGATAGGGCCGGAAACCGCTGACTCGATTCTGCTCTATGCCGGAAATCGCCCCGTGTTTGTGGTGGATGCTTACACCCGCCGAATTCTGGAACGTCATGGGCTCACGCACGGGAAGGAGTCGTACGAAGAACTGAGGGGGCTGTTCGAACGGAGTCTACCGAAGGACGCTTCGTTGTTCAATGAGTATCACGCGCTGATCGTGCGTACGGGGAAGGAATATTGCCGGAGCCGGGAGGCGCGGTGCACCAATTGCGCTCTGCGGGCGTTCCTGCCGCAAGAGGCGGAGGGCCGCGTATGAGTCCAGTCGACGACAAAATGCGGTTGAAGCTGGTGCTGGGCGGCATTTTCGTGACGCTGCTGCTGGCGGCGGTGTTTACGTTGGGGTCGCTGGATGTGCCGTTGGAGCCGCAGTCTTGGCGCGAGGTGATTGCGCTCTACGCGGTTTCGAGCTTCATTACCGCGGCGCTTCTGATTTTTGGGTTGATCCTGACACGCAGCATCGTGCGGTTATGGACGGAGCGGAGCAAGCAGCACCTTGGTGCGCGGTTCAAGACGAAGATGGTGCTTGGGACCATGGCGATTTCCCTGCTGCCGATCATCTTCATGTTTTTTGTTAGTTATTCCCTGCTGAACCGCACGCTGGGGCGGTGGTTTCCGCGGCCGCTCGAAATCGCTTCCGAAGAGACGCAGAAACTTCTCAATGATTTGGGCCGGGGCACGCTTCCGCGCTTGCACACTGTGGGCTACCAGGCCGCTCTACACGTTGGAGAGACTCCAGAATCCTTTCTTGAACGCTCCTTTGCACTCGGCCTCGACGCGGTGTGGGTGTACGACTCGCAAGGGAAATTTATTAAGGGCGGCGTGGTTTGCGAAAGCCAGCCGGAAGACCGCACACTTTCCGTCTGCAGCGTAAGCGGCGAACAAGGCTCGATGAAGCGGACGCTGCCGAGCGGTGTGGAACTTTGGGAGACGAAGAACCGGAGCTATTTCGCGGCGCGGGTCCCGGTGGCGTTGAATCCCACGGAGCAAGGAACGTTGGTGGCCGCGTACCACACCAACCCGGACTTCCTGCGCCGCTGGACCATTATTCAGGAGCAGACGAGAGAGTACGAGAACGTGAAGCAGAACCTGCGCGCCCTGAAGAGGCAGATGCTGCTGATTCTTTTCTTCTTTACCGTGCTGGTTCTGTCGGCGTCCATGTGGGTGGCGTTGTTTCTGTCCAAGCAAGTCACCGTTCCGATTCAGGCGCTGGCGGAAGGCACGCGGGAAGTTTCCACAGGAAATTTTGACTACCAGGTGCCGGAGCAGGTGCAGGACGAACTGGGCGTTCTGGTGAGCTCGTTCAACACGATGACCACGCAATTGCGAGACAGCCGCGCGCAAATTGACGAGTTCACGCGCAACCTGCAATTGGCGGTGCAGGAACTCGATCGCCGGCGGCAACTTATGGAGACGGTGCTCGAAAATATCCCCGCCGGAGTAATTTATCTGAATGCGGAGGGAGCCATCCAGCGGACCAACGCGGCGCTGGGACGTATGTTCCACCTGGGAGAGAAGGCGGCCGTGGAATCGCTGGAGGGCCTGCTGGGCGTGGATTCGCACCGCACCGTGCAGTCGCTGATGCGCAGGGCGCTGCGCATGGGCGTGGTGTCGCGGGAAATCGAAGTGACAGTCGACGGACGCGTGCGGCATCTGGCGGTGACGGTGAGTTCGCTGGGACCGCGCCGCGCCAACCTGGGCTATGTGCTGGTGTTCGACGACCTGACGGAAATGCTGCATGCGCAGCGTTCCGCGGCTTGGCAGGAGGTGGCACGGCGCATCGCGCACGAGATCAAGAACCCATTGACGCCTATTCAACTTTCGGCGCAGCGGCTGCTGCACCAGATCGAGTTGCGCAACGAATCGCAACAGCTTGCCAAAGATCCGGAGCTGACGCGGATCGCGCAGGAGTGCGCCGCGCTGATTGTGCGGGAGGTTTCGACGTTGTCGTCGCTAGTCAATGAATTTTCTCAGTTCGTTCGCTTCCCTACCGCGAAGCTGCTGCCCACCGATGCCAACACGGCGGTGCAGGAGGCCCTGCAACTTTTCTCCGGACGGCTGGACGGGATCACGCTGAAGGCGTCGCTCGAACGGAATCTGCCCGCCATTCGCGCCGACGGGCAATTGCTGCGCAGTGTGATCGTGAATCTGATTGATAACGCGGCGGAGGCTCTGGAAGGTGAGACGGTCCGCGAAATCGGGCTGGCCACACATTTGCGCACGGAATCCGATACCATAGAGATTTCGGTCTCCGATACCGGCAAGGGCATTTCGCCGGAAGACAAGGACAAATTGTTTTTGCCCCACTTCTCCACCAAGGATCGCGGCACTGGCCTGGGCCTGGCCATTTCCGCCCGCATTATTTCGGAGCACGGCGGCTCGTTGCGCATGGAGGACAACCAGCCGCGCGGGTCGCGCTTCCTGATTGAATTGCCCGCCGCCGAGCTGCCTGCCGCCGCTTCCCCGGAGCGCGCCGGAGCCGATACCGAACGATGAGCGCGAATCCGAAAATCCTGGTTGTGGATGACGAAGCCGGCATCCGCGAGTCGCTTTCTTCCATTTTGCGCGACGAGCGCTATGCGGTGGAGGCCGTGGAATCGGCCGAAGTGGCGCTGGAGCGGCTCAACGCTTCGGAGTTCGAGGTGGTTTTGCTGGATGTGTGGCTGCCGGGCATGGACGGCATGGAAGCGCTGAGCCGCATGCAAAGCCTGGCGCAGCCTCCCCTGGTGATCATCATTTCGGGGCACGCGAATATCGAGACCGCGGTGCGGGCGACCAAGCTCGGTGCGTTTGATTTCATCGAGAAGCCGTTGTCGCTGGAAAAGGTGATTGTGCTGGTGCGTAACGCGATCCAGCAGCGGCGATTGCAGGAAGAAAACCAGCTCTTACGCAGCGAGCTTGGGCACCGCTACCGGATTGTTGGGGATAGCGTGCCGATGAAGGCGCTACGACAACAGATTGCCGTCACGGGTCCGACCAACGGGCGCGTACTGATTTACGGGGAGAGCGGAACAGGCAAGGAGCTGGTGGCACGGTCGCTGCATGCAGCGAGCCTACGTAACAAAGGCGCGTTTGTGGAAGTGAATTGCGCGGCGATCCCCGAGGAATTGATTGAGTCGGAGCTTTTTGGGCACGTGAAGGGCAGCTTCACAGGGGCGAGCGAAGACAAGATCGGGAAGTTCGCCAAAGCGGATGGCGGGACTGTGTTTCTGGACGAAGTCGGCGATATGAGCTTGCGCACGCAGTCGAAGGTGTTGCGTGTGCTCGAAGAACAGCGGTTTGAACGCGTGGGGTCGAACGAGACGACCCACGTGGACACGCGCGTGATCGCGGCTACCAACAAGAATCTGGAGCAGGAGATCGCGCGCGGCGCGTTTCGCCAGGATTTGTTTTATCGGCTGAACGTGATTCCCTTTTTTGTGCCGCCGCTGCGTGACCGCAAGGAAGATATTCCTGTGCTGGCACGGTATTTCCTGGCGGAGTTCAGCGCAGAGTACGGAAAGAAGACTCGGGAGTTGACTGACGCCGCGATGGAGATTTTGCTACGGTATCCGTGGCCAGGGAATGTGCGGGAATTGCGGAATTTGGTGGAGCGGCTGGTGATTGTGTGCCCGCAGGCACGGATTGAGCCGCATCACTTGCCGCCGGAACTGTTTCGGGGCGTTGCGGAAAGCCCGCAGCATCCGTATGCCACGTTGCACGAGGCGCGCAGCGCTTATGAGCGCGAGTTTATTTTGCGCAAGCTGCAGGAACACCGCTGGAACATGACGCAGACGGCGTCGGCGCTGGGACTCGAGCGCTCGCACCTGTATCGCAAGATGAAGTCGCTGGGGATCGCCGCGCCGGAATAAAAGTGTCCGTAGTGGCGGAAAAGGAAGAACAAAACCAAGAAAAATCCGCACCCTTAAAAACCAGAGGGCGCGTCGCCCAAATCTCACCTCGCCACTTTAGCCTCGGCCACCCGCCCCTAGAAGCGCGGGTTATTTTGCACAAGCTGCAAAAGCATCGGTGGAACATGACGCAGACCGGCTCGGCCCTCGGCCTGGAGCGTTCGGATCTTTATCGCAAGATGAAGGCGCTGGGCATCGCCGCAGCGGAGTACATTCCGCGAGGCATGGGGACAGAAAAGCAAACATCTACGTCGCTGCGCTAAGCTTCCCCTTCCCCTGGTTCGTCTTCTCTCACTTCTTTCTCTCGTGATCCCTGATTTTCCGCCAAGGCTTCCAGCTGAGTGTGCCAGTCCAGTTCGCGGACGCGAGACGGGTTTTCGCGCCAGTCGGGGACTACCTTTACGAACATTTCGAGGAAAATCTTGGTGCCCAGCAATTTTTCGAGTTCCTTGCGGGCTTCGGTGCCGACCTTTTTGAGCATTTCGCCTTTTTGGCCGATCAGGATTTTCTTTTGCGAGTCGCGTTCGACGTGAAGGGTGGCGTGAATGCGCAGGAGCTTCGGGGTTTCTTCGTATTTGTCGATGAGGACAGCCAGGGCGTGCGGGACCTCATGATAGGTGAGCCGGATGGCCTTTTCGCGGATGATTTCGCCCGCCAGGAAGCGTTCGGGCTGGTCGGTGATCTGGTCCTCTGCGAAGTAGGGCTCGCCTTCGGGCAGGTGCTTGAGAATTTCCTTTACGAGGGCGTCGCAGCCCTCGCCCTTTAGCGCTGAGATGGGGACCATGGCAGCAAACGGGAAGGCTTTGCCGAAAGCGTCGATCAGAGGGAGCAGCTTTGGCTTGGGTACGCGATCAACCTTGTTCAGCACCAGTATGGTTTTGTTGCGGAACCGTTCGGCCTTTTCGAGGAGCAGCGAATCAGCGTGGGGCAAAGTGCTGCTGGCGTCTACCATCAGCAGGAGAATATCAATGCCCTCGAGAGCCGCGGCTACTTCACGCATCATCTGGCGATTGAGCGCGGTGGTGCCTTCGTGTAGTCCCGGCGTATCAATAAAAATAATCTGGCCTTCGGGGCTCGTGACGATGCCCTGAATGCGGTTGCGGGTGGTTTGCGGCTTGGAGGTGACAATGGCCACCTTCTGCCCCACCAGGCGATTCACCAGGGTGGACTTGCCGGCATTCGGTCGGCCCACAATGGCCACAAAGCCCACTGGAAATTTCTTTTTGGTTTCCTTCTTTTGTCCAATGCCCACGCTCATTTTTGCTCCGCCGCCTTCTGCGCCGGGGCCAGATGCCGGGTGCGGACGCGCAGCACTTTCCTTTGGTTCGCTTCCAGGATTTCGAAGCGGTAGCCCTTGATATCCACGCAGTCGCCGGGGGTCGGTACTTTGCCTGAAACATGGCTGAGCAAACCAGCGATGGTCGTTACCGTTTCGTCAGAATTCTCCCCAAAATGGACCCCAAGCAACTCCTCCACTTCGACAATGGCCATGCTGCCGCGCAGCACCAGGCTTCCGTCGGCTTCCCGCACGGCGTCGGGCGAGGGCTTCATTTCGCCCTCGTGACGCTCGCCGACGATCTCTTCGAGCAAATCCTCGATGGTGGCAATCCCGGCGACGGTACCGTATTCATCAATCACGACGGCGAGCGATTGCCCCTTCTGGCGCATTTCTTTCAAAAGCTCGGAGCCAAGCTTCGTTTCCGGAACGAAGAGCACCGGACGCAGTAACTCGCGCACCTTGCGTTTCGGCAAATCGGCATCGGCGAACTGCAGCAGATCCTGCGTGTGCACCACGCCCAGGATGTCGTCGAGCGATTTCCCGTACACCGGCATCTTGGCGAACCTGGTCTCGACAAAGCGGGCGTGCATCTCTTCGAGAGTGGCTTCGGCCTGCAGGGCCACGACGTCCGGGCGCGGGGTCATGACTTCGCGGACGCGTTTGTCGCTGAACTCGACCACCTGTTCGATGAGATCGGCCTGCTCCGGCTCGATGATGCCTTCTTCTTCGGCGGCCTCGACCAGCGCCTCAATTCCCTCTTCGGTGCGTTGCTCCGGTGTGCGCTCGATCTCCTGCTCGGAAATCCGCGCCAGGGATTCCGCGCCTTCTAGGAACACGCGGATCGGCCATACCAGCAACATGGCCAGCCGGATCAACGGTAACAGAGGCAGCAACCAGCGGCCCGTGGTGCGGTAGAGCAGCATGTCCGGTATGAAGTGCATGGCCATGACAACTTCGAGAGTGAGGAAGACCAGGAACTGAAGGCCGGCTTCCCAACGATTGGGCACCAGGTAGACGACGGCACGCGTGGTTTCGAGAACGACAAAGGCCAGCCAGAAATGGCCGAGGATGCGGAAGGTGCGGCCGCCGCTGCGACGCTTGATTTTGAGCTTCGGTTCGATTTCGGCTTCAAAGATTTCCAGGTGTTCGTGGACGCGGCCAGTGGTCATGCGGCCAAGTTCGCGGTAGATGAGCGTGACATAAGAAAAAATCGGCAGCCCGAGAGCGAGCACCGCAACACTGCCGACAAATGCCCAGAGTTCCAGCATCATGCAATTCCCAGCCGCCGCCGCAATCGCATTTCGATGCGTTCCATTTCGCCCCGGTCAGTCTCATGATCGTAACCCAAAAGGTGCAGGAGGCCATGCAGAATCAGCACTTGCAATTCCTGGGGCAGGGGGCGGCCAAGGGATTTGGCATTGCGCCGGGCGAATTGAGGCGAAATGGCAATGTCGCCCAGAAATTTGCCGCGTCCCTTGCGCACCTGCTGGGCGAGGCTGCCGGGTTTGCCTCGCTGGTCTTTGGCGGGAAAGGATAGAACATCGGTGGATCCTTTCTTGCGGCGATAGGTACGGTTCAAACGGGTCATTTCCGCGTCGCTGATCAGACGGACAGCCACGCAGTCGCCACGCAGACCGAGTTCGTTCTTTGCACGTCGCAGAAACGCCTCGAGCGGAGAGAGCGGCACGCGAACACCGAGCTGGTGATTTTCGATTCCGCCGCTGGTTCGGCCCTGGCCGCCAGAATCACGTGGTTTTCGTCGCATTCCCAACTAATTATGGGGCGTTTCGGATTGCGGGGCTTCTTTAGGGACGCCAGCAGGCTTGGCACCCGTGGCGCGCTGCGGGTGCGTGGCGTCGTGCTCCTCGTAGGCCCGGATGATCTGCTGCACCAGGTTGTGGCGAACGACGTCCTTTTCACCAAAATGCACCGTACTGATACCGGGGATACGCCCGCAGATTTCTATGGACTCGACTAAGCCGGATTTTTTGCCGAGGGGCAAATCGATCTGCGTGATATCGCCGGTGATGACGGCTTTGGAATTGAATCCCAGGCGCGTCAGGAACATTTTCATCTGCTCGCTCGTGGAGTTTTGGGCTTCGTCGAGAATCACGAAGGAATCGTTCAAGGTGCGGCCACGCATGAAGGCCAGTGGCGCGACCTCAATGATGCCTTTTTCGAGGAAGCGTTCGAGCTTGTCGGCGTCGAGCATGTCGTAGAGCGCATCATAGAGCGGACGCATGTAAGGATCGATTTTTTCCTGCAAGCTGCCCGGCAAAAAACCGAGGCGTTCGCCGGCTTCCACTGCAGGGCGCGCAAGAATAATGCGGTTGACCTGCTTGGTGAGGAGCGCGCTGACGGCCATGGCCACGGCCAGATAGGTTTTGCCGGTGCCACCGGGGCCGATGCCAAAGGTCATGTCGTGCGACTCGATTTCCTCCATGTAGCGGCGCTGCGTCACGGTCTTGGGGGTCACCTGTTTCTTGCCGAAGGAGCGGACACGGCCGTGTTCGAACATGCCACGCGGGGATTCGTGCGGCTCCTCGGCGGCCACGCGCATCAGGGATTTTACTTCGGCGCTGGAGAGTTCACGGCCGTGGCGCGCGAGGTGGTTGTACTCCTCGACGATGCGGATGGCCTGGTCCACGCACTCCTGCTCGCCCTCGATGGTTAGCCGCGTGTCGTGCAGGTGCGTGCGCACGCGGAGAAGTTCCTCGAGCGAACGGATGTTTTCGTCGAGTGTGCCGAAGAAGGGTTCAATTTTTCCGGTAATGTGAATGGTGCGTTTCATCCAATTGGAAGGCGACGATGACGAGCATACCGGGTGGCCGA
>DATFSI010000122.1:0-6864 GCA_035262705.1 Candidatus Acidiferrum sp.
TGGTCGGGACGGCGAGATTTGAACTCGCGACCTCACGCACCCCAAGCGTGCGCGCTACCAGGCTGCGCTACGTCCCGACTGCCGCGGCCGCGCAAGAATGGGCCGCAAAATCGCTAAATCAACGGTATCACTTGCGTTCGAGCAGCGTCAAGAAACTGCGCAACGCGTCGCGTAGATCCAGCAGCATCTTGCGATTCAGTTGCACGGCCTCGCCGCCGCCGTCGGCCGGTGTTGCCGCTGTGGCAATTTCCTCCACCGCAGCCGTTAGTCCTCCACCGTTTTGCAAATCGCGCAGGTGGCGCCGCACCCCGGCGATCGTGAACCCCTCGTCGTAAAGCATCCGCCGAATTTTCCGTATCAGATCCACGTCCTGCTGCGTGTACAAACGATAGCCCGCCGGGCTTTTCAGCGGCACCAGCATGGGCAGCTCTTCTTCCCAATAACGCAGGACAAACGGCTGTACATCGGTCAAGCGGCTCACTTCGCCGATGCGGTAATACTTCTCTTCCTGGTCGTCGGCAACGGCTGCTGTGGCTGCGCTGCTCATAGTGGAGTGCGCCTCGATTCGGCGGGACGCTTCTACGGTGTGAGTCTATCAAAACCCCTTACCGCCAGCCACAGTACCAGGCTTACTCTTCACCCCGTTCGCTGCCCGACCGCTCGACACGCTTACGCAGTCTTTGAATAAACCGCACTGGCGTGCCCGGGAAGTTCCACTTCGCGCGCAACTGGTTCTCCAGGAATCGCTCAAAACTGAAATGCAGCGCCTTCTTCTGGTTGGTGAACAGCAAAAACACCGGCGGGGCCACCTTCGCCTGTGTCATGTAATAAATCCGCACCGGCCGCGCCTTCGGCGTCGAGGCCCGGCTCAAATCCACGTCTTCCTTCAGCCAGCGATTCAATTCGCCGGTCGAAATCTTCCGCCTGCGTGCTTCAGCGACCTGATCGATCAGCCCGTAAAGCTTCTCCGTGCGCTCGCCCGTCTTTGCAGATAGGAAAACAACCGGCGCATAGCTCAGAAACTTGAATTTCTCCTTGACCATCTTTTCGTATTCAAACAGCAGCTTGCCCTTGTCAATCGCCGGCTGCGTAGCAACTGCGGCCGCGTCCCGCTTCTCTCTACCCTTTGCCGTGCGTGCCGCTTTGTTTTCCGCGCGCTGCGCCGCCTCCACTGCCAAATCCCACTTATTCACCACGATAATCACGGAGCGCCCGGACTCTTCCGCATACGACGCGATGGTCGCGTCGCCCTGAGTCACGCCTTGCTCGCCGTCAATCAAGAGCAAGGCCACATCCGCGCGATCCAGGCCGCGCCGCGCCATCACCACGCTGAGCTTCTCCGCCACCAGCGTGGTTTTGCCCTTGCGACGGATGCCGGCGGTATCTACGAAACGGTAGACGCGCCCGTTGCGCACGACGTCGGTGTCCACGTTGTCCATCGTGGTGCCCGGAATCGGCGAAACAATCGAGCGCTCTTCACCGGCCAGGCGGTTCAGCAGCGTGGATTTCCCCACATTCGGGCGCCCGATAATGGCAATTTCGATCTCTTTCTGTTCCTCGGCGTGCTCCTCGGCCGCGTGGCCTTTCAACTCCTCCAGCGCCGCGTCCAGCAAATCGTCCACACCGCTGCCGTGTTCCGCCGCGATGGGAAACAGCGGCACGCCCAGCGCATAAAACCCTGCGGCGTTCGCCTCCTGCAGTGGCGAATCCACCTTGTTGACTGCCACCACAAACGGCTTTCCCGTGTTGCGCAGGTGGCGAGCCAGTTCTTCATCCAGTGGCGTCAAACCGGCCTGGCTATCCACCACCAACACGAGCATCGCCGCGTTTTTGATGGCCACACTGGCTTGCCGGAAAATCTCCGAGGGGATCAGCGCCTTGTCATCCGGCACAATGCCGCCGGTGTCCACCACTTCCAGCACGCGGCCGTTCCATTCCGTTTTCCCGTACATGCGATCGCGCGTGATGCCCGGCTCGTCGGTCACAATGGCGCGCCGGGTGCCCGTCAGGCGGTTAAATAATGTCGACTTGCCGACGTTCGGTCGACCGACGATCACCAGTGATGGGAGTTTGCCTGCCATGCCTAATGCCGGCGCCTTACAGAGCGCGCTTTCTCTCCAGCTTCAATCCTCCAGTTTACCGTGTCCTCTTCCAAGTAGCGAGCACAGCCATGCCGCTTTCGCGCACGCAAACGCGCAAAAGTGACCCGCGTCACACGATAAATGGCTGTATTTTCCTTATGTCTTAAATAGAAACTTTTCCTTTCGAAAACCTTGCTTCTCCGCCTTTCTCTGAGTATGTTCTTTGTCAATCCAAGGTGCCCCAGGGCGTTTTCTCGAGGAAGGCGTCCGCAGTACTCTCGGGGTTTCGAGATGACTCTTGTGCCCTTCTAAGGAGTAGCTGATGAACAGCTTTTTCCGCAGCCCGCGCACGCTTGCGTTCGCCGTGTGTACTCTGGCCCTCCTGGGGGCCCTTTTGACCGGAGGCTCCGCGCTTGCCCAGACTTTCCGCGGCATCATCCTCGGCGCTATCACCGACTCTTCGGGCGCCGCCGTACCCGGCGCCAGCGTAACCATCAAGAATCTGGATACCGGCCTGACCCGCAACGTCTCCACATCGGACGACGGGAGTTACTCCGCGCCCGAATTGCCCGTCGGCAACTACAGCGTCACCGTCGAAAAAGCTGGCTTCAAAACCGGCATCGTTGCCGGCGCAAAGGTGGAAGTCTCCAGCGAACGCCGCGTTGATTTCACCCTGCAACCCGGGCAGCTTTCGCAAACCGTCGAAGTCCAGGGTGAGGAGCTTCCTCTCATTGAATCAACCTCGAATACCCTAGGTGGAATTGTCGAATCCAAAGTGGTTACAACCCTGCCGGTCAATGGCCGCGACTATCAGAAACTGATCTTCCTCGTTCCCGGCGTAACAGGCTCCCCCGACCAGATCACCGACTCCCCCGGCTCGTTCGGCATCTTTTCCGTTAACGGCGCCCGCGGCCGCGCCAACAACTTCCTGCTCGACGGCACGGACATGAACGACGGTTACCGCAACGATCCCGCCATAAACGAAGCTGGCGTATTCGGCACGCCCGCCACCATCCTCCCGGTCGAAGCCATTGCCGAGCTGCACGTGGCCTCGAACTTCGAAGCTGAATACGGCCGCAGCGCCGGCGCCGTCGTGAATGTCGTTACCAAGAGCGGCACTAACAGCCTTCACGGCTCCGCTTTCGAGTTCTTCCGCAACAACGCCCTGGACGCCCGCAACTACTTTGACGACAAATCACTTCCGCAGAATCCTTTTCACAACAATCAGTTTGGCGGCTCTCTGGGCGGTCCCATTGTCAAGGACAAGACCTTCTTCTTCATCGATTATGAAGGGCTCCGTGAGGTCGGCTCGATATCGACGCCGTCCTGTGTCCCCACTCAGAATGATATTCTCGCGAACGCTCCCACACCCGGCGATGCCACCTCCATCAACCCGGTCATTCAGAATCTGATCGCTGCAGGGAAGGCATGGCCCGCTCCGAACGGCACGGGTTCCTGCATCGGTAACGCCGTGGATGGCCCGGCCGTTTCCAGCAACACGACTTTGCTCACTCCGTTCTCCAACAACGTCAACGGCGGCATCATCAAGATCGACCACCAAATCAACAAGGACAACACACTGACCGGCCGCTATTTCCTGGGCGACAGCGAGCAAAGCTTCCCGCTGGCTCTCGTCGGGGGTGGGGCTCTTCCTGGCTACAACACGTTCACGCCCACTCGCGTGCAGCTAGTTTCCATTTCGTTTGTTTCCGTTTTGACTCCCTCGGCGGTCAACGAGGTGCGCGTAGGGTGGAACCGCTTCGCGGAAGGCTTTTATGCCCAGGACCGCCACTTTGATCCCGCCAGCATCGGGCTTATGACCGGAGGCACAGGCAACGACCTGGGTTTGCCGCGCATTGACGTGAGTCCGTTCCCACAATTGGGCGCCAACTCCGGCGATACCCGACATCGCGTGGACTCCAACTGGCACTACATCGACAACATTTCCTGGAAGCATGGAAAGCACGACATCAAATTCGGATATGAGTTCCGCAAAACTTCGGTTTCCCAGTTTTTCGATTCCTATTTCAAGGGCCGTCTGAATTTCAACAGTCTTGCCGATTTCCTAAGCGGAGTTCCGAATGGTGGCTTCCAATACTCCGGAAATTCCAACCGCAATACCTATGAAAATTCACACGCCGTCTACATTCAGGACAGCTACCGCTGGTCCAGCCGCGTAACCTTGAACCTTGGCTTGCGCTACGATTACTACGGCCTCATCCAGGAGAAGCACGGCAACTTCACGAATTTCGATCCCATAACCGGTGCGACGACCCTGGTCGAGTCGGGGCGTCTTTATCAGCCGGACTACAACAATGCGGCGCCGCGCGTGAGCATAGCTTGGGATGTGACTGGACATCAGAAGACCATAGTGCGTGCGGGCTTCGGCATCTTCTATGATGCGTACTCGCAGGATATGTTTATGGGTCACCTGCCCTTTAATAGTTTTTACGATCCCGGCCCCGCCTATTCGGGGTTCGGCCCGAATCCCATCTCGGTCGCTCAAGCCAGAACCTTTGCCCTTGGTTCGTTCAATGTGTTTGGGTTTGCGAGTCCGATGTCTGACCGTTTTGGAGTGGACCAACATCTGCGCACGCCGTACATGGAAAACTACAACCTGAACTTGCAACAGCAAATCGCCCGCAAAATGACCCTGCAGGTTAGCTACGTAGGATCACAAGGTCACAAACTGCTACGCTTCCGCGACCTCAACCAGCCCGCCCTAGCCATGATCCAAGCCTATGACTACCACGTTGTTACCGACTCCCTTGGCAATGTCATCCAAGGTGGCTGCTGTACCCCTGGCGTCTTTACCGGGGGTGGCACCTACTACAATTTTGAGGAGGCCTCCGGAAACTCGATCTACAACTCGTTGCAGACCAGCTATCACATCGACAACTGGCACGGCTTCAGTACAACCTTCAATTACACATGGTCGCACTCAATTGACGACTCGAGCGACGGCGAGGACTACGTTCCGAATGCGGCGCAGCCTGATAATAGCCAGGCCGTTAACCGCTTTAATCGCGGAAACTCCAACTTTGATGTGCGCAATCGCATCGCGTGGAACTTCGTTTATGAGCTTCCCAATGCCCCGGGTAGTAGCTGGAAACTCATCCGCAATGGCTGGGGTGTTAGCGGAACCGTCACCATTCAGGACGGCCAGCCTTTCCACCTGAACTACAACTTTGAAGACGACTACAACGGCACGGGCGAGTTCTTTGCACGCCCCGATGTGGTCGCTCCTCTTGTGTACCACCGAAGCGATCCCAGGAATTACCTGCAACTTACTTCCTTTGCGGTACCCTGTACGCTGGACGGGCTTGGAACATCGGCCGGCAATTGCATCTCTGTCGATCCCGCGCACCCCGATTCTACGGGGGCTTTTTGCGATGGCACTGTAGTCCCCTTCACCAGCATGAATACCGGCGGATGCAAGAACACGATGCATTTCGGATCGTTGGGCCGGAACTCCTTGATTGGACCCCATTTCCGCCAGTTCGACTTCTCCATTTTCAAGAAAACGCAACTTACCGAGAGGCTCAACATGGAGCTTCGCTTTGAGGGGTATAACGTTCTCAACCATCCGAATTTTGCCAATCCTTATCTGCCCAACTTCATTGCCGACGCCGCACCGAATGGAATCAACGCCAACGGCACCTCCCCTGGTGCTCTTCGGTTGACTTCTACCGGTGACGTAGGCATTGGTTACCCGTTCTTGGGCAGCGGCGGACCGCGTAGCTTGCAGGTTGCCGCGAAGTTCACCTTCTAACCGCTCGCTATCCGACGGTTGCAGAAGTCGAAGGCCCCGGCTGCCCAGCCCGGGGCCTTCGCTTTTTCGGGCGTGGCAAACGGGGCAATACACCCCGCAACTCCTTTCCTTGTGACACTTACAGGGCGAGAATCTCGTAACCCTTGTAAATGCCACACATGCCAGAATTGCAGTTTTTTCTTACCCTCCCTTTTCCCGCAAACCTCCCTCTGTCCCCGACGTTCCCGCAAGGCAGCGCGCGTATAGCAACCTGTGATAGCTTTTCCATGCCTGCCGCGTACTAGCTTATGGAACCGCTGAGACCAGGGCGAATGAGCGCACCCGGAAAAACGGAGCCGACAGAGCTGATCGCTCAGGCCCGGACTGGGGATACCCAGGCTTGGGGCGATTTATACCGGGAATACGCCCCGGCGATTTTCCGCTTTTGCCGGCGCGCCATGCCCACGCGGGAGGATGCCGAAGACGCCACGATGGAGATCTTCATGAAGCTGCGCGACAAACTGGTGCAGTACGACGCGTCGCGGTCCTTCACCGCCTGGCTTTACAAGATCGCCGCCAACCATTGCTGGGACATGCTGCGCCGCCGCAAAGCGCGGCACGATAAACAGATGGACGACATCGACGAAGTCCCCCTGGAATGTCCCGAGCCCAATCAATTGGAAAGACTCATCGAGGAGCGCACCGGCGAAGAAGTGCGCAAGGCCCTCGACAAGCTCGGCATGCGGGCGCGCATGGCCCTGGTGATGCGCTACTACTCGGACATGAGCTACGACGAAATTGCGGACTCGCTGGGTGTCCGGCGACAGTTTGTAGGCGTGGTGCTGCTGCGGGCGCGCCACGAATTGCGGCAGGCGCTGGGAGAGAGCAGCGCCCTGGCCGTAGGGGGAACCCGTTGAGCGAACCTGAAATGAAATCCGACCAGCCGATTGACGATACCTGCCTTGATGAAATGACCCTGCTGCTCTATTCCGAGCGGCAACTCGACCGCGAAGCTGCACAGCGTGTCTCTCT
>DATFSI010000123.1:0-74468 GCA_035262705.1 Candidatus Acidiferrum sp.
GCTCTTCTATTTTCCATTCTCGATTTTCTGGTTCACCGCCCCAGTGCAATCACCGCCAGTGTGCTCGACATCTTCGCCACCAGCACGCGCTCCCCGTCGCGTTCGCCCCAGACCTCTCCTTCTACGAACACCAGATTCTTCCCCGCGCGCAACACCTTCGCGCGGCACGTCAACTCCTTGCCCGAGGCCGGCCTCAGGAACGAGGTCTTGTTCTCCACCGTGATCACGTCCTTATCTTCCGCCACGCTGGACCCGGCTGCTCCGCCGCAGGTATGATCCGCCATGGTCATCACCACGCCGGCATGTGCCAGTCCATGTTGTTGCCGGTGCGTCGGCGCCAGCTTCAATCGTGTCTCACACCAACCCTTCCCGCACGCCGTCAATGCAATCCCCAGCGCGCGCACAAACTCCGCCCTCTCGAAAATTTGTTCCACCAACCGTCGGTTTTCTCCGTTCACTTCTCCGTGTCCTCTGCGCTTCTCCGGGGGCTCCGCGGTAGTTCTTCTCCCCACGGCCTTCTTACACGCCAAACTGTCGCAAATGATGATCGAGGTGCTTGTACATCAATTGCGACCACTCGTCCGGCGTCATCTGCCCAAAGAACGTGTGTGGATTTTTCGTGCAGCCCTGCGGCCCCGCCGCGGCAAACCGCTCCACCAACGCGGACAACCGAAAGCACTCTTTGCTCAGGTCCCGGTCATCCTTCACGAGCAGACTCTTCGCCGTCGGCGCGTTCTTTCCCATCGGCGCCTCGTCCTTGAGCGCCATGGACTTCACCATCGGCCCGAAGATGCGCCCCAAAAGCATCCGCGGCTCGGTCTTGTCCCCCACGGCCCACTCCATAGTTATCGCGCAGTGCGCCATGGCCTGCGCCGCGTTCATCTTGCCCCATTGACGCTCGTTGTTGGGGCCTAGGCGCGCGATGCGATCCTTGATTTCCTTCGCCGCCGCCGGCTCATAGAGATTTTTCATGGCAGAGATCTCCTTCCTCGAAGCAACCTATAACTCGATTCCATTGATTACCTCTGCGCAGATATCCGAGTTTGCCACGATCCCGCCCGATTAGCGCCGCAGTTGCCAGATGCGGGCCAGGTGATGGTCGTCGTGCTCGGCCACAAAATATAAGTGGTCCACCAGCCGCATCGGCTGCTGCAGGCGCGGATGGAGTTTAGTCCGGGCAAAGCGCGCCGCATCAAGACCCTCTGCGCGCTCCACCAGCCGCAGACGGCCCGCGCGGAACTCCATCAGGATTTCCGACAGCGCTCGTGCATTGTGATTGGCTTTGTGAGTCTTGCGATTACTCAGATCCGCGGCGGTCAGCTGGTCCCCATCGACCAGAAAATCCTCCACGCGAGCCATCCACAGTGGCTCGAGATCGGCTAGGTGGCCCACATGCTCCTGCGCGGACCATTTGTCCCCGGGTCGAGCAAGCATCCTTTCGCGCGGCACCCCGCGCAACATCTCTTCC
Source organism: Candidatus Acidiferrum sp. (assembly GCA_035262705.1). Lineage (GTDB taxonomy): Bacteria > Acidobacteriota > Terriglobia > Acidiferrales > UBA7541 > Acidiferrum. Next base: position 1,469 of record DATFSI010000123.1, read on the forward strand.
AGCCGCGGCGGCGTGCCCCGCAAACGGACACAAAGGTTGGGAAACTGCTCCAGTGGAAACGTAAACTCGAACTTGCGCTCAAACCACGCAGCAATTTGGCTCATTCCCCACGGATACGCTGAAGTACAGCGCAAGTCTAGAAGTGTGTTTTGTCCTACCGTACTATTGACCATCCAATTTGGGTGGCGCATCCTGAAGACGCAGCATCCTCCAGCCAGTAATCCCCGAAAGCGCAGTGTGTGCCATGACAAAGCCTCATCCGGCGCGGCGCGACGAACCTCGGATCTCCATGCGCATGTTTGTGAAACTATCGGTGCGTGGCAACGAGGCTTTCGAACTTGCTCCCACAATCAATGTCAGCTGCCATGGCGCCCGCGTGGAAACCAAGAAGCCCTGGGAATTGGGAGAACAAGTTTGGGTGCGCTCGATTCGCGGCAACCTTTTTTCTTCCGCACGCGTGGCCTACTGCCTGCAACAACCCAACGGCACCTATGCGATGGGCCTCAACCTGCAGTTTCCCACCGGCGACTGGACGCTGCAAGCCTAGGCGATAGAGCCAAGTCGTGACCCGAACTACTGCAAGGTAAAAGTGCCGCTGCCGAAGTCACCCGCACAGGCAATCGCTGACGGACCTATCTGGTAGGAGACGCTAAAGGTACTAAAGCCTGTGGGCACGCCAAGAATGGTGAGGTCCTTGATCGTGTCGGTAAGCGTGAACACGCCCGCCTATGGCCATGCCTTGCGAGAGAAATCCAGGCTGACGACGGATTGCTTCCATTTCCCTAAAGGCAAGCGCGCGTATGCGGCGCAACCCCTTTGGGCTTGCACTGTCTAAACCCGAAGTCCACACTGGCTCTTGTGTTTGCAAGGGGAGGAATCCTATGGCGACCCATTCCACGCAGATCGCGCCAAAAACGGCGATCGCGCCAATGCTGTCGGTTCGCCGCGGTGCCGAGGCCGTGGAGTTTTATCAATCGGCGTTTGGCGCCGATGTGCTGTTTCGCGTTGATGGGGAAGGCGGAGCCGTGGTCGCGCAACTTTCCGCGGGAGGAGGTGAATTCTGGGTGGCCGACGAATCGCCCGAGCACCTCAATTTTAGTCCTGAGACACTGGGCGGGGGCACCGCGCGGATGGTGATGGTGGTTGCGGATCCCGACGCCATGTTCGAGCGGGCTGTGGCCGCCGGAGCAAGAGTGGTGGTGCCAGTCACCGATCAGCCTTATGGCTGGCGTGTGGGGCGCGTCGTGGATCCCTTCGGCCACCACTGGGAAATCGGCAAGCCGTTGTGAGTATGGCCCCCGGGGCTTTTCGATTTTACCCTGCAACAAGAAGGAGGCGCGCCCCGGGGGATCCGGAGAGCGCGCCTTGGACTCGGTTAAATTGTGTCAGTCGTTGCCAGCGGCGGCGTGATGCGGCTGCGCGGCTTGCGGTGGTGGCAGTTCGTGGAATTGTTCTTCTTCGGTCGAGCCGGTCAGGGCTGTGGTTGAGGCCGTTCCGCTGCTTATGACATTCTGCACGTCGTCGAAATATCCGGTGCCCACAAAGCGCTGATGTTTTACGGCGGCGTAGTGGTGCTCGCGCTCGCTTTGAAACTCCGCTTCCTGCAGATGCGTGTAGGCGGTCATACCGTGCGTTTTGTACTGGCGCGCCAGCTCGAACATAGCGTGGTTCAGCGCGTGGAATCCGGCCAGGGTGATAAATTGGAACTTGTAACCCAGCGCTCCGAGTTCCTGCTGGAAGCTGGCGATCTCCTCCCCGCTCAGATGCTTTTGCCAGTTGAAGGATGGCGAGCAGTTGTAAGCCAGCATTTTACCGGGGAACTTCGCGTGAATGCCTTCGGCAAACTCGCGCGCTTCGGCAAGATTGGGTTTGGAGGTTTCACACCAGAGAAGATCGGTGTAAGGAGCGTAAGCCAGGCCGCGCACGATCGCCGCCTTTATGCCGCTGTGCACGTAGAAGAAACCTTCCGAGCTGCGCTTGCCCGTGCAGCGTGCACGGTCGCGCAGGTCAATGTCTGTCGTTAGAAGATTCGCGCTGTCCGCGTCGGTACGCGCCATGAGCAGCGTCGGCACGCCCATCACGTCGGCCGCCAGCCGCGCAGCCACCAGCTTCTGGATGGCTTCGGTGGTGGAGACCAGCACCTTGCCGCCCAGATGCCCGCACTTTTTCGCGGAAGAAAGTTGATCCTCGAAGTGCACGCAAGCCGCGCCGGCTTCGATCATGCCCTTCATCAATTCAAAAGCGTTCAGGTTTCCACCGAAGCCCGCTTCGGCGTCTGCCACCATTGGGGCGAACCAGTATTGGCCATTCTTTCCTTCCGAATGATGGATCTGGTCGGCCCGCTCTAGAGCCTGATTGATCTTGCGAACGAGGTTCGGGACGCTGTCCGCCGGGTAGAGGCTCTGGTCCGGATACATCTGCCCGGAAAGGTTGGCGTCGGCGGCGACTTGCCAGCCGCTGATGTAGATGGCCTGCAAACCGGCCTCGATCTGCTGGATGGCTTGATTGCCGGTCATGGCGCCGAGAGCCGCCACGTAGGGTTCGCTGTGCAGCAGCTTCCAGAGGCGTTCCGCGCCGAGGCGCGCCAGGGTGTGTTCGATCTGTACCGTACCCCGCAGCCGCAATACGTCCTGCGCGCGGTAAGGCCGCGTAATCCCTCTCCAGCGGGGATCGCTGCGCCATTGATGTTCAAGGGCCTCGGCGTTGCGTAGCTGATTGGTGGACATTCGTCGTTTTCTCGCTTTCCGGGAACGCTGCCATCCGGAAATCCGGTCCTGCGCGTTCCGTGAGTAAGGTTTTGCCAGTTTGCGGAAATAGCTCTGGTCAGTCAAACGGATTGTAATTATCATAGTGATAGAAAAATTCTATCGGTACTCCTAGGAAGAAAAGACGGGAAGCGAGGCGGCCATGGAAATCCTGCAACTCGAAACGTTTCTGGCGGTTGCCACCTACGGCGGGTTTCACCGCGCGGCCGAAGCGCTGCGCATCAGCCAGCCTGCGGTCAGCGCGCGGATCAGTACCTTGGAGGAACTCCTCGGAGCGCGGCTGTTTGAGCGCGATCACGGCAAGTTTTCCTTGTCCCTGGCCGGCAAGGCGTTGCGGCCGCACGCCGAACAGGTCCTGCGACAGGTAGCCATTGCGCGGCAGGCCGTTCATGAACTGCACCCCATCGCCGGCGGCGCCCTGCCCATCGCCGCATCACTTTCGATCTGTACTTATCTGCTGCCGGAGGTGCTGAAGAAATATCAGGAAACACATCGCAACGTGGTGGTGAGTGTGCGCAGCGGAAATTCCGCGCAGGTGCTGAAGATGGTGCTGGACGGGGAAGTGGATCTCGGTTTGGCCCGCTCGCTGAATCATCCCGAAGTGGAAACGATTCAGCTTCGCGATGATCCGCTCATTCTGGTCGGGCATCCGGCACTTCCGGCCACGTCCCGAAAAAACCTGACGCTCGAGGAGCTCGAATCCGTACCGCTGATTTCCTATGACCGAGGCTCCAGCGACTGGACGCTGATGAATGGGTTGTTCCGCAAACAGGGCCTGTTGCCCAATATCGTGCTGGAAGTGGAGACCATCGAGGCGTGCAAACGCATGGTGCTGCGGAAGCTTGGCTTGGCGTTCCTGCCGCAGATTGCATTGGTCGAGGAGCTTCGGAAAGGCAAGCTTCGCCCGATTGAAATTACCGGCGCGGAGCCGCTCCGGCGCAGCCTGGACGTGATTTTGCCGCGGCGGCGTCCGCTCTCGAAAAGCGCCAGGGAGCTTGTCGCGGGATTGCGGGAAGCCACGCACGCGGCCATCACATTGCCGCCGCCGAAGAGACACACGCGAAAATAATCCGGCGGTTCGGCTGGCTTCCCGGTGGGCGCATGCGTAGAATGAGCGTTCGACCAAGGAGAATCATGGCAAACGGGCAACAGACGGTGTTGATTACCGGCGGTACGGACGGGCTCGGGAAGGCCGCGGCGTTGCTGCTGGCGGAAAAAGGCTACCGCGTGTTCGCCTCGGGACGTTCCGCGGAAAAGCGTGCGGCGCTTGACAGGCTGGCGGCAGCAAAAAAGCTTCCGCTCGAGTCACTGGAGCTTGATGTCTGCGAGGACGGCTCTGTGAATCGCGGCGTAGAGCACGTGCTGCAAAAGGCCGGCACCGTCGACGTGCTGATCAACAATGCCGGCATCGGCATGATGGCGGTGGTTGAAGAGCTGAAACCCGCCGACCTGCACCGCGTGTATGAGACGAATATTTTCGGCGTGCTGCGGGTAACGCAGGCGGTATTGCCGCACATGCGCGAGCGCCGCCAGGGGCGCATCCTGATGCTCAGCAGCGTGGCGGGAATCATGACGCCGCCATTATATGGCGCGTACAGCAGCAGCAAGCACGCGCTGGAAGCGCTTGCAAACGCCTTGCGGCTGGAGATGTTCCCGTTCCACATCGATGTGGTGCTGATTGAGCCGGGATACATCGTGACGAACTTCCAGGTAGCGGCCAAGGAGCTGGCGCAAGCGTATGTGGAAGGCTCCGCCGCAAGTCCTTACCAGAAGATCTACACCAGCGCGATTGCGGGGGCCAGCGACAGCCGCAAAGCGTCAACGACCACGCCGGAGGATTGCGCGCGGGTGATTTTGCATGCTATCGAAACCAGCCACCCAAAGGCGCGCTATACGGTGACACCGCTGGCGAAGTGGGCCGCGTTCGGGCGGCGCGTACTGCCCGACACGATTCTCGATTCCTTCCTGCGCCGGCGATTTGGCATCGTGCGCGAAGGCGAAGAATAGACCTGCAGCCAAATTGACAGAAATACCCCGTGGCTTTCTCATTTCCCTGGACTCTCGCCCGCAATAAACTGTTCGCAACGCCGCAAGGCCGCGAGGTTCTACCTTATGAAAATGGAAACTTTGGCGATTCATGCGGGTGCCGCTCACGATGCCGTCACCGGAAGCGTGGCGCCGCCGATTCACCTCTCAACGAATTTCATTCATGGACCCGCAAGTGAGGAAACCTACGGGTACATGTACGTGCGGGACAAGAATCCCACCCAGGATCGCCTGGAGGCTGCGATGGCGGCACTGGAAGGCGGGGAGGATGCGCTGGCGTTTTCTTCGGGCATGGGCGCCACGACGGCTTTTTTCCAAAGCCTGGAGCCGGGTTCTCACATCATCATTCCGGAGGATGTTTATACGCACGTCCGGATAGTTGCGGCAAAGTACTTCGCGAACTGGCAACTCGAATATTCCAGCGTGGACACGCAGTCGGCCACCGCCGTGGCCGTGGCAATTCGACCGAACACGCGGCTGATCTGGACGGAAACGCCGTCCAACCCATGCATGAAGATCATGGACGTTGCCGCGGTGGCGAAGATTGCCCACGATGCCGGGGCGCGGTTGGTGGTGGACAACACCTTTGCCACACCGGCGCTGCAACGGCCGCTGGAGCTTGGCGCGGACGTGGTGATGCACTCGACCACAAAATATTGTGGCGGCCACGGCGATGTGCAGGGAGGCTGCCTGGTGTTCAAACAGCGCGCGCCGCTCCATGAAAAACTGTTTCACGTCCGTATGGTATTGGGGGCGGTGTGTTCACCGTTCAACTCCTGGCTGATTCTGCGCGGGTTGCGCACGTTGCCGTTGCGCATGGAGCGGCATTCCAGCAACGCGATGACCGTGGCCAAGGCGCTTTGCCAGACCAAAGGAGTAGAGCGCGTGCTGTACCCCGGCTTGCCGGCACATCCCGGCCACGAGATTGCGGCGAAGCAGATGAAGCTGTTTGGCGGGATGCTGTCGATACTTGTCAGGGGTGGATGGGATGAGGCGGTGCGGGTGGTTTCGCGGGTGAAGGTGTTTCGCGCGGCCACCAGCCTGGGCGGGGTCGAGAGTCTCATCGAACATCGCGCGTCGGCGGAAGGGGAAGGCTCGACTTCACCGAAGAATCTGCTGCGGCTTTCGATTGGTCTGGAGCATCCGGACGATTTGATCGCGGATTTGATGCATGCTCTTGCGTAGCGGGCAAAGAAAAAGCGCTGGCAGAAAAGCCAGCGTTACAGATCAAGGACGCTTCGAACCCCCAAAGGGTTAATTGGATACCTGGAACGAGACGCTGTTCTCGCGGAGCTGTTCCCATCTCTTGCGCCAGGTCTCGTGCAAGGGGCTTTCGGCGTAGTCGGCCGCGGCTTCGGGACTGGTGAATTCGATGACGTAGACGCCGCTCCAGTCGCGCAACTGGTTGCGCTCGGTCTTCAGCCAGATGTTTTTGATGCCGGGAATTTTGCCCGCCATGTCGCGAATGCCGTTGATGGCCTGCTCCTGATCGTTCAGGGAAGTGGCGTCGCGAAATTTGTAGGCCACCACGTGAACGACCGTCTTGGGCTGGCCGAAATGATTCACGGCCGTTCTCTTTTGGGCCAACGCGCTGCCTGCGGCGCCCCCCGCCAGAAACAATGCGATTCCGATTGCGATTTGCAGCCAGCGGCGATTGCGCGATTTCATCGATTCCTCCCCAAGTAAACGGCACTGCCAGTTTATGCGAGTGCACCAGATAGCGGCAACTTGCCCTCGATTTGACGGGGCGCGCGGCTTGCCGTTAGGCTGAATCCTTCCTTGCCAAGGAGAATTGCATGAAACGAAGCCTTGTGGCGGTGGCGTTGTTGTGGATTGCCGGCAACTCACCGGCGGTCCGCGCGCAAAGCGAGCCATCCCGCGATGCCGAAGCCCGCGCTATCTTCCAGCAATTGGTTGAAATTAACACCACGGATTCGGTCGGGAGCGTTACGAAGGCTTCCGAAGCCATGGCGCGGCGGCTGCTTGCCGCGGGCTTTGCAGAAAAGGAAGTGGTGGTGGCCGGGCCGAACGAGCGTAAAAAGAATCTGGTCGTCCGCTACCATGGCTCCGGCAAGAAAGAGCCGATCCTATTCATCGGACACCTCGATGTGGTCGAGGCGCGCCGCGAAGACTGGACCACAGATCCCTTTCAGTTCCTCGAAAAGGACGGATTTTTCTACGGGCGCGGCACCGAGGACATGAAGGAAGGCGACGCGCTCCTGGTGGAAACATTTCTGCGTCTGAAGCGCGAGGGCTTCCTGCCCGACCGCGACTTGATTCTGGCCCTAACGGCTGATGAAGAGGGCGGCGACTTTAACGGCGTCGCTTGGCTGGTCAAGGAACATCGCGACTGGATTGAAGCGGAGTATTGCATCAATCTCGATGGCGGCGAGTTCGAAAAGCGGAAAGGGAAGCGCGTGCTCGCCGGATTGCAAACGGGCGAAAAGGTGTATGCCGATTTTCAACTGGAAACCACAAATCCGGGCGGCCACAGCTCGGTGCCTGGTCCGGAAAACGCCATCTACGAACTTTCCGCCGCACTGTTGAAGCTGCAAGCTTTCTCTTTCCCGGTCAAAATTAACGAAATTACGCGCAATTATTTCGCGCATTCGGCAACGCTCACCGCCGGCCAGTTATCCGAGGACCTGCGAGGCGCAGCGAAGGAGCTTCCCGACCCAGAGGCGATCAAGCGGCTTTCCACGAATCCCTATTACAATTCGCTGCTGCATACGACGTGCGTCGCCACGATGCTTTCCGGCGGCCATGCGCCGAATGCGCTGCCGCAAAAGGCGCGCGCCAACGTGAATTGCCGCATCTTCCCCGGCGAGGATCCTGAAGGCGTGCGGAAAACACTGGGACATGTAGTGGGCGATCCGAAAGTTAGCGTCAGCTTCGTTCCGCAGAAAACTGCTGACGGCCAGTTGATTCCCATTGTCGCCGTGCCGCCTTCGCCGCTGCTGCCAGAGGTAACCACGGCACTGGAGCGAACGCTAGCCACGATGTGGACCGGCTTTCCCGTAGTGCCGACCATGTCCACCGGCGCGACCGATGGCAAGTTCCTGCGCATCGCGGGCATTCCCACCTACGGCATCGCGTGCATGTTCTTTGATATGGACGATCACCGGTCGCACGGCAAGGACGAGCGCATCGCCGTACAGGATTTTTACGACGGTGTCGAGTTCACCTACCGCCTTGTGAAGACGCTGTCCTCCGCTCGTTAGCCGCTCGTAGCTCTGAAGCGGTTTTCTGAACGGAGATACTGCCGCCTCTCTGGAGCGGGACGCTCGCTGGCGCCTAGACGGCCACCACCACGGGTCTGGTCGGGAGCTACCCCATCTGTCGACCGAACAAGCGTTTCAAAGCAAGGCCGGACGGTCTCCGCGAAGTTCCGGGTATGCGAAGCGAACCGAGCCTCCATTCTAACTGCAGGAGTGGTCTCATCATTACGATTGGAAGGAGATCACTGCCAGGACGGTTACGGATGTGAACCAGACCGTCAGTTCGACGAGTTCCCACACGGCCTTCCGGGGATTCGACAAATCAACAATAGATTTTCAACATCAGCACCACCAGCCTGGCAGCGAATCAGACCTACGTTTCGACCATTACGCTGAACGACGGCACAGCGATTCAATTCCAATGCGGTCTGAAGCAACACGATAGCGGTCCGAAAATCAAAAGGCCTCCGAGTTGATCGGAGGCCTCAATAAATCGTCGTTGTTGAAAGCTTACGGCTTGGTTGGGTCGGGAGCTTCGCCGGGCTTCACGTCCTGGGGCGCCGTCGCGCTGGCGGCCACTGGCTTGGAGGCCTCCGTGCCGTAGCGCACCAGGTAAGGCATGAACGGAGTGACCTCAAAGGGCATCTTCTCGCGTTCCGCCACCGTGCCCACTGGCTTGCTCTTGAGAAGGTCGAGATGGTCGTTCCAGGGATCGATCTTCACGCGGCCGCCGATCGGCAGCGCGGCGATCTTCTGGGGATTCTGCTTGGGGTCCGCGGCAGCAGTGGACTTCACTTCGCCGATCTGCGGCACGCGGTTGCCCAGGTGACCGCTGATCAGGTTGGGAATTTCCTTCTGGCGGCTGTCGAGTACCTGAAGGAACAAGCCCGCGTTGGCCAGTTGGGTTTTGTAGGGCGAATTGTTAAGGATCTGCACAGCCTTAGCGTTGGCCTGTTCTTCTTCATCCTTGGTACGCGCGAAACCGAAGTGGCGGAAGGTCTCTTTATCGTCCACCAGCAACTGGTCGAAGAAGGCGTATTGCGAATCGAGGCGGTGGCCTAGCACGACGTGGCCCAATTCATGGGCGAGCATGGTGGCCAGGCTGGCTTCATCGGGCAGCACGTCAATCAGGCCGCGGCTCAATACGATCGTGTGGCCCACGGTGAAAGATTCCAGCGTGGAGGTCATCAGCACGCGGCAGCGCACTTCGGGATCCACGTCAATGTTGTTGGTGACTTCCAGGTTGTTAACGACGGTTTCTAGAACCTTGTCGACCTCGCCGCGCGGGGCCATCAGGCCGATGCGTTCGAAGCGGTCAATGATGTTGTCTTCCGCCTGGCGGTCCCAGGAACGCTGCGCCTGGATCGGCGAAAGATCGTTCGCGGTCTTGGTGTCGTCCTGCATCGGGGTCTCGACGAGAATCTTGCTAAGCTCCTGCTCCTGCCCAGCGCTGCCGAGGTTATAGCCCCACAGGCGGGTCTGCGCCTTGAAGTCGAGCTTCTTTGAGAGGGCGTAGTGCAGGTCCTTCTCTTCGCTGTAAACGAAGGTGGGCATCCACATGCCGGGCTGCACGTTGGTGCGCCAGCTGTCGAAGTGGAAATACCAGCTGGAGTGGCCGTTGCCCTCATACGCGCCGTTGAAGCGCACCACGTGGTAGTCCTGATCTTCCACCCAGATGCGGCCCAGGAAGCGGCCCTTGTTCCTCTTGTCGTGGGGAGTCACGTCGAAGACCAAGCAGCGCACTTCGCCGAGGAATTCGCGACGCACGTAGTCGAACTTGTAGTGCTGGCGGTCAAAGCCGTTGGTGTCGATAAAAACCATCTGCAGGAAGCCGTCGGGCAGGAACTGCATCGCAAAGCTGAAGAAATTGCCGATGGAGGCGATGGCCTTTTTGCCTTTGCCGGACGTTTCGCTCAGCGGGACCAGGTTGACGCCCTTGGCAAAATTGGCGCGGCCCAGGAAGTATTTGTCGCCGGCCGGGACTTCGCCGAGTTCCTTATCGGCCTTCAGATTCTGGATGTAGGTCTCCACCAGGGGCGAGTAGTTACGGATCTGGTCGTAGAGCCGCTGCTCGTTGGCCGTGACGCGATCCACTACCTGCTCCATCGTGCGAGGCTGATCGGCATCGGCCGGAGGCGGCGCCGCCCAGGAATTCGCTGCGGCCGTAGCGCCGAAGGCCAGAGCGAGCAGGTAGTTGGACAACTTTCGCATGTTCATCTCTCCCTAAACTCAGTAAGCCAGCCGGAATTCGATACGGATTACGGCAGGGTAATCGACCGGCTCGCCCTGACGCTTAGCCGGCTTGAATTTGATTTGTTGCGCGGAACGCACGGCGGATTCATCGAGGCCGTGACCCAGTCCGCTGACCACGCGATTCACCTCGATGGTGCCGTTTGCAAGAAAGACCACGTCGATTCGGACGTCGCCTTCAATCTTCATCTTGCGCCCTTCGGCGGTGTACTCCGGCCGGGGCTTGTCGAGAATTTCGGGCGGCGCATCCGCGGGACCCGACGCTGGGCCTTTCTTCTTGGGAGCTTCGGTGGAGGTATCCGTTGCGGCAAATCCGCCGGAAACCACCGAGCCTTTCTTGCCGCCGCTCGGAGGAGGAACCGCGGTGCCATTTCCAAAGCCGGTGCTCGCTACCGTGCCGCGAATTCCTTCTTTGCCGCCGGTGCCGTTGCCGTAGCCTTCGCCGCCGGGCAACAGCGGGGAACCGAGGCGCGCGACGTTGGTGCCGTGCTTGGGATCGCCCTTGCCGGCCACACCGTTGGGATCGCCGAACCCGCCCGTTTGCACTTTATCGACCGGTGCGTGAACCGTGGCGGGCGCAGCGCTGCCCGAGTTCATATTGTTCATCTTGACGTCTTCCTTCGGGCGCTTGGGACCGTTTTCCTTGGTGTCAATCTTCATGGCCTCAAACTTCGGGGACACGTCGGGTTCTTTAATTTCGGCCTTTTCGATTTTGTGCTCCACGGCCTTGGGTTTGGTCAGGTCCGCGAAGATGTGCGGCTGCAGCGGATTCAACTTTGGCTGTTCGACTGGAGTCGGCTTGGGAGGCTCCACCTTGGGAACAACCGCCTTCACTTTCGGCGGGGGCGGCGGCGGAGGCGCCACGGGAATTTCGGTAACCGGTTGGGCGAGAGCCGTAAAGGAATAGTGAATCGCGGTCTTCATCTGTTCTGGGTAGATGATCGGAATGATGATGAGGAATATCAGAATGGAAAGTTGCACGCCGGCGCTTATCCCCACACGGTGCCAATTGGGTTTTGCATCGGGCAACAATGCCAAGCGAGCCGGGATCTGCTTGGTACCGATTTGTTGTTTCCAGGCTTGGGGATTCCCCGCACGGTTGCGGTTGGCATCAAAACCCACGCCCAAAGATCGCTTCGATGGAAGATCTACAATCATCGTGGTCATCCGCTTCCGCCTCGTGCAATATTCGTCCTGAGATGCGATTCCGGTGGAATCGGACACTGAAAATCAGAACGTGTGATTACCAGTACGAGAGTACTTACGGCGGCTGGGTGCTCGAATAGGACTTTCGTACTAAAGATGCCAATTCGCTAATGTCGAAGCGAGTGCATCTGTCGCACACGGGATTTTCTGTTCGGACAAACCCGCCGAAGCGAATTTCGTTGCGGGGCAGGGCGTCGCAACGCTCCTAGAATAACCCAACTGGAGGGGGACGGACCGAGGAATTACATCCGACTGCGCACCGGTCACTCCTTTGGGGTACCCTTTAAGATGCGCGGCGAGGCTTTCGCGTTGGTTGCCAGAAGGCTTGCTAGCTTACAGATACGAAGAGCCTTAGAAGTCCCGGGAGGAAAGTTTGCCACGCGTACCCGAAGAAAAAACTCCCCAGCGGGACCTCCCCGCGCTTTTTTCCGCTTGCGAGCCGCTGGTTTCGTCCCTTTTCTCGCAGTCCGGGGCCGGGCGCTGGGGGCTTTCCCGGGGCCAATTCGTCAGCGGTCTGGAACGCAGTGTGCGCAAAGGGTTTGCGAACGGGCCGCCCGCCCGGGAGCGTTTAGAGGAATACCTCCTCACACTACACGCCGAGGATTTAGCCTTGGCGACGGGTTGCCTGGAGGGATGCGAGGCGGCCTGGGAACATTTCGTGGAGAAATATCGCGGCTACCTGCGCGCCGCGGCCGGAGCCATCACCAAAACAAGCCGGTTTGGCGCCAATCCCCAGGAACTTGCCGACTCCCTGTTTTCCGACCTGTTTGGGCTCGTGGACGGGAAGCGCGGCGAGCGTTCTTTATTTCGCTACTTTCACGGGCGCAGTTCGTTGAAGACCTGGTTGCGCACTGTCCTGGCGCAACGCCACGTGGATCAGATTCGCGCGCAACGCCGCCTGGAGTCGTTGGACGCGGACGACGGCGAAAAGCCCGCGCTGCCAACAGAGCGCGTCGAGCAGCCTCTAGATGATCCTTATCGCTCGCATTACCAGGCTTGTTTTGCAGCCGCGCTCCAGCAGGCGCTCGATTCGCTATCCGCAGAAGATCGTGAGCGGCTGGAACTTTATTACGTCCGGCAGATGAAGCTTGCGGAGATCGGGCAGAGGCTTGGCGAACATGAGTCGAGCGTTTCCCGCAGCCTGGAGAAAATCCGCCGTGAACTGCGCGCGCAGACCGAAAGTTATCTGAAGGAGAGTTTTTCGCTGAGCGAAGCGGAAATCGAGCAGTGCTTCGTATATGCCGCGGAAGAAGCGTTGATCGATTTCCGGAAACTATTTCCCGAAGCGCAACCCGGCTCGCTGCCGAAGGGAAAGGAATCCTCATGACGCGGCGCAAGATATGTTTGCGTCGACGTTCTAAGAAAGGAGAGCGCCATGCCGGCTGACGATCGCGACCCGAAATTTGAAGGCGCCCTCGCCCATCATCTGCGCGGGGATTCCGCGGCCGCGTGTCCGGGTGCGGAAACGCTGGCGGCGTATCACGAAAGGTCGCTCTCATTGGAGGAAATGGCGCACTGGAAACAGCACATTTCCGGCTGCGCGGCATGCCAGGAAACTCTGGCGCTGGTCGAAACGACAGAAAAACAATTGGCGGAAAATTGGGAGGACAAGCAGGTGCCCGTGCTGGAAGCCGCGGCACAGCTCCCGGCCTCGGTGCGATCAGCCGGGCGGAGCCAGGAAGCTGCCCGCGAAGAAGCTTCTGGAACGCCGGGTGGTCCCGTCGAGATTGCGCGGCCGCGCCGCCGGCCGGCGCTTTTGCGTTGGGCGATTCCCGTGGGCGCTGTGGCCGCGGGTGTGCTCGTGTGGATTGGGATTCATGAACAACGCGCTTTGCAATCGTCGAAGTCCGACGCCGTGCAGGTAGCAAAACACTTTCCTGCCCCTGCTCCCGCTCCGGAGCAGAAGTTGAATGACGCGCCGCAAACCGCGCCGTCACCGATGGAGCGGGATGACCGGCAAGTGCAACTCGATGAAAAAGGCAGCCGCGGACGGGCGGAAAACTCTGGCGCATCGCAGTTAGTGAGCCCCCAAGTCTCGACAGCCAAGCCACCAGCCCATGCAAAGGACGCAGAGGAGTCGAAGAAGGAAGCTGGCGGCCGAGCGGCGAACGCGCCTGCCTACAACGGCAAAATTGCTCCTGCGCCGCCTCCGCCTCCAGCGCGTGGTTTGCAACAGCCCAAAGCACCTATTTCGACCACGGAAAGTGTAGAGGTCTCCGCCGGGGCGCTTCCCGCCGCTCGCGAACCTTCCGGCAAGGCAACCGATCGTGTCACAGGTGGGGCTGTCGGTGGCGCAGCGGGCACCGGGATGGCTAGCGGAACAGGTGCCGTTGAATCGAAATCAGAGGCGCGCACCAAACAGAAGACTCCCACCAAGCAGCAAGCCGCCAACGATCTGGACACCGCCACCAGCGCGATGATGATGAAGCAAGGTTTGAACGGCAGGAACGTCACTTCGTTGAGCGCCTTGGCACCGTTGCCAGCGGTTATCCTCACGCCGGATCATCGAGTCTGGTGGAGGCTGGGCCCCGGCGGAACTTTGGAACTTACTACCGACGGCGGAAAAACGTGGAAATTGGTGAATGTCGGGGTGGACGTCGAGCTGACCGCCGGCTCGGCGCCTTCCTCTAAGGTCTGCTGGATTGCCGGAAAAGCAGGAACGTTGGTTCGGACCACCGACCGCGGCACCCATTGGGACGCATTGACGACGCCGATTAGCGGAGACCTGGGAGGAGTTCGCGCGACCGATGCGAAGCACGCGTCCATTTGGGATGCCGAGCGCAAGCAGAGCTTCGGAACCAGCGACGGTGGGGCCAGTTGGAAGCAGACCGCTCCCTGACCCATCCTGCAAGAAATTCCGCCTGCAGCGTTCTAACCAGGAGGGCAAATTTTCGACGAGGTGAAGAAAGATGACCATTCCACGATTTCCCAGGAAGGCGGCTTCGCGCTGGGCGGTGGCTACCGCGGCCATCGCATTGGCCGGAGCGGCGGCGTTTGTACCGGAGTTCCACGCCGGGAAAAAGAATGAGGCTCAAGAAAAGGAATCCGGCCGCAGCACGGTGGGCGATCAGTCCACGTCGCTAAACGACCAGACGGACCTGGCGGTGACGGTGTACAACTCCAACATCGCGCTGGTCCGCGACGTACGCGAATTGCAGCTCCCTCGCGGTAATTTCCGCCTGAAATTCATGGACATTGCCGCCACCGTGAATCCAGCCACCGTGCATTTCCGCTCGCTCACCGAACCGGACAAGCTTGCCGTCGTCGAGCAGAACTATGAATACGACCTGCTGGAGCCAACCAAGCTGCTGAACAAATACGTGGGCAAGGAAGTGACGCTGGTGCGTAGCTACATGGATAGCGGCACCACCAAACGGGAAGAGATCAAGGCAACGCTGCTGGCCAACAACAACGGCCCGGTATGGAAGATCGGTAACGACATCGTCACCGGCCTTTATGGCGAAGGCTACCGCTTTCCCGAAGTGCCGGCGAATCTTTATGACCGGCCCACGCTGCTGATGTCACTGGAAAACTCCGGCGCGGCGAAGCAGAAAATCGAGTCATCGTATCTGGCCAGCAATCTCTCCTGGAACGCGGACTATGTGTTGACAGTCGCGCGCGACGACAAAGCCGCTGACCTCGACGGCTGGGTGACCGTGGTGAACAACAGCGGCACCGCATTTCACAACGCCAAGCTGCAACTGGTCGCCGGCGATTTGAACCGCATTGCGGAAGCTGGGCGCTATCGCGCGGCGGACATGACGGTCACGGGTCTGGCCACCAAAGCCGCTGCGCAGTTCCAGCAGGAGAACTTCAGCGAGTATCATCTGTATTCGCTGGGACGCCGCACTTCCGTAGAAGACAAGGAGACCAAGCAGATCAGCCTGCTTGCGGGCACCGGTGTGCCGGTCGAAAAGCTGTTCGTGGTGAATGGGCAGAATTTTTATTATCGCAACGCGCAGAACCCCGGTTCACCGCTGAAGGATCCGGTGCAGGTCTTCTACAAATTCAAAAATGAAGAGAAGGCCGGACTTGGCATTCCACTGCCCGCGGGCAACCTGCGCGTCTACCAGAAGGATTCCAAGGGCGGCCTGCTTTTCATCGGCGAGGATCACATCGACCACACACCGAAGGACGAATTCGTCACCGTGAAAATCGGCAACGCCTTCGACGTGATCAGCGAGCGTAAGCAGACGGACTTCAAGAAAATTGCCGACCGCGTGTGGGAAATGGAGTTCGAAATCAAGTTGCGCAACCACAAGGACACACCCATCACCGTGCAGGTGAACGAACCCATCGGGGGGTCCTGGGAGATGATCTCCTCGAGCTACAAGTACACGAAGACCGCGGCATTTGCGGCGCAATTCGAGGTTCCGGTGAAGGCCAACGGCGAGTCGGTGCTGAAGTACCGGGTTCAGGTCAAGTGGTAGCAGAACGAAGCAAAGAAACAATGAAGTAAAGAAGTAACAAGAAAGCAGGAGGGCGCAGAATATTGGCGCCCTCCCAAACTAAAAATTACCCTCCTACAATCGCGTCGGCTTCGATTTCCAGCAGGATTTCTGGAGAAATGAGCTTGCTGACCTCCACCATCGAGGTGGCCGGGCGAATGTCCCGGAAAAACTCCCCGTGCGCGCGGCCGATCTTCTCCCATTCCGCGATGTTGGTTACGAAAATCCGCGTGCGGATTACATCTTTCATGCAGGCGCCAGCACGGGCAAGAGCGGACTCAATATTCTTCAGGATCTGCACCGCTTGGACGTAGGAATCGCCGATGCCTACAATTTTGCCGTCCGGGCCAAAGGCTACGGTTCCCGAGACACAGACCTGGTTGCCGATGCGCACGGCGCGGGAATAGCCGACCATGGGTTCCCATTGCGTTCCCGTGGCGATGTTCTGGCGTGGCATTTTAGTCCCCTCCGGCGGGTGTGAAAAAGAAGTGGCCCCGCTTCTGCATGTTAAACTAATTCTAAAGGACGGCACCGCCTATGCGGGGAACTGCGCCGCGTGCCGCGAGATGACTCTATGCGCTGCAACAATATTCTGGACGCCATCGGCCGCGTGCCGCTCATCCGCCTGAACCGCATCAACCAGGGACTGAAGCCGCAAATCTGGATCAAGGCAGAGATGCTGAACCCCGGTGGGTCGGTGAAGGACCGCATCGGCCTGAGCATGATTGACGAGGCTGAGAAAAAAGGTCTTCTGAAGCCAGGCGGCACGATTATCGAAGGCACGTCTGGCAATACGGGCATGGGGCTGGCTCTGGTCGCGGCGGTGCGCGGTTACAAGTGTGTGTTCACCACTACGGACAAGCAGTCCAAGGAAAAAGTGGACTTGCTGAAGGCGCTGGGCGCCGAAGTGATTGTGTGCCCCACGGCGGTTGAACCGGAAGATCCCCGCAGCTATTACAGCGTGGCGAAAAAGCTGGCGCGCGAAATCCCCAACTCGTTTTACCCGAACCAGTATGATAATCCGTGCAACCCGGAAGCGCACTACAAGACCACCGGCCCGGAAATCTGGGAAGACACCGAAGGAAAAATCACACATTTCATCTGCGGCATGGGGACGGGCGGCACCATCAGCGGCGTGGGCAAATACCTTAAGGAAAAAAATCCCAAGATCAAGATTGTCGGCGTGGATCCCGAAGGCTCGCTGTATTACGACTTCCACAAGACGGGGAAGATCGCGAAGGCGCGTACCTATGTGGTCGAGGGCATCGGCGAGGACTTTTTCCCTACCACGATGCACATGGATATTCTCGACGACGTTTACCAGGTGAACGATGAGGAATGCTTCGTGCTGGCGAGGCGGCTGGCCAAGCAGGAAGGGATTTTCACGGGCGGTTCGGGCGGCGGCTGCCTGAGCGCGACGCTGAAGCTGGCGAAGGATCTGTCAGAAAACGATCTAATTGTCACGCTGCTGCCGGATACTGGCATGCGGTATCTGAGCAAGGTTTATAACGACGAGTGGATGCGCGAGCGCGGATATGTGGAATCGGCGGTTCCCATTACCGCCGCCGAAGTGGTCAGCGCCAAACGGCAATCCGGCAAGGTGCGCGATCTGGTGATCGCGCGGCCGTATCAGACGGTGTTCCATGCGCTGAAAACGATGCAGGAGCAGGACATTTCGCAGATTCCCGTATTCGAAGAAAATCTGCCGATCGGGACAGTGTATGAAGACCAGATTTTGAATCTTGCTCTGCAAGGCAAGGACCTGCGAAAGCTGGTGGTGCGCGAAGTGATGAGCAAGCCGCTGCCCAGAATTCCAGGCTCGTCGCCGGTGGAACGCGTCACCTATATTCTGAGCCACGAAAATCCCGCTGTGTTCGTGGAACTCGGCGAAACGAAGTTTGAAATTCTCACCAAGTACGACTTGATGAGCACCGTCGCGGGCCTGATGGAACAAAAGCGCTAGCCGCTTCTACGCCGCGCGCAGCCCGGGTCACAGGAAAGCAAAGTGAAAATCCAGGACTTCACGGATCGATTGAAGGACTCTATTCTGATCGCGGACGGTGCCATGGGCTCGATGCTGCACGAATCCGTTGGCGCCGTGCGCTGCTTCGACGAGTTGAACGCCACCGAACCGGAAGCGGTTTTCCGCGTGCACCAGGCATACATTGAAGCCGGTGCACAGATCATTGAGACCAACACGTTTGGGGCCAACCGTTTCAAGTTGGCGGCGCTGGGCCTAGCCGACGAGGTGCAGCGGCTCAACAGTCGAGGCGTGAAAATCGCTCGTGAGGCGCGCGAAGCGGCTGCGCGGGAAGTGCTGATTGCCGGCTCGATGGGCCCACTGGGAATCGGCGTGCAGGCGCGGCATCCCGAGCCGGAACAGATCCTGAAGATTTTTCACGAGCAAGCTTTGGCGCTGGAAGAGCGGGGCGTGGATCTTTTTATTCTGGAGACGTTTTCTTATATCGAGGAAATCCTGCTGGCGATTGACGCCATTCGTTCGTTTTCAAGCCTGCCTATCATCGCGCAGCTGACCTATTCGGAAGAGGGAACTACATTCGGCGACGTTCGACCTTTTCTTGCCACATCGCTGCTGAAAGAGAAAAATGTGCAGGTGATCGGCACGAACTGCACGCTCGGGCCGCAATCGCTGCTGCCGATTCTTCAGGAACTCGCCACGCAGCCGGATATCTGCATCAGCGGAATGCCCAACGCGGGTTTTCCGAAACGCGAGGGCGACCGCATCGTATATCCCAAATCTTCACCGCAATATTTCGCGGAATTTGCACGCGAAGCCGCCGAGATTGGCGTGCGCTTGCTTGGTGGATGCTGCGGCACGACGCCGGCGCATATCCGCGCAATGGCCGAGGCAGTGAAATCGCTGCGGCCCGCGAAGACGCACCCTTCTGCCACAGTGGTGGCTGCGGCGCCACCCGTAGTCGTGACGCCCGAGCGGGAACCGGAAAGCAAGTTCTGGAAGCGTTTGCAGAAGAAAGAATTCACGGTGTGCGTGGAAATCGATCCGCCGAAGGGTATTGCGCTCGACCGCATCTTCGAGCAGGTGGATCGCGTGATGGCTTCCTGCAAAGTGGATGCCATCGACATCAACA
The DNA here is from genome assembly GCA_035262705.1 of Candidatus Acidiferrum sp. Lineage (GTDB taxonomy): Bacteria > Acidobacteriota > Terriglobia > Acidiferrales > UBA7541 > Acidiferrum. The sequence continues at coordinate 20,512 of DATFSI010000123.1, forward strand.
GCGGCGCGATGGCGCGCGTCGGCATGGACGCGCTAATCGTAGCAGGTGCGCTCGAAGCCCGTGGCGTGGAGACCGTGCCGCATCTCACCACGCGCGATCAGAACATCATCGGCCTGCAGGCCATGCTGCTGGGCGCATGGACTGTCGGCGGCGTGCGCAACGTTTTGGCCATCACCGGCGATCCCCCGTCGGTCGGCGATTATCCGGAAACCAGCGGCGTGTATGAAGTGGACTCCGTCGGCCTGGTGAAGATTCTGCATCGCCTGAATCAGGGAACGGACTGGGCCGGAAAAACCCTCGGCGGCCAAACGAATTTCACGATCGGAGTGGCGCTGAATCCCGTCGCGGACGATCTCGATGCGGAGATTGCGCGCTTCCAAGCCAAGATTGAAGCCGGCGCACACTTCGCCATGACCCAGCCCCTGTTCGATCCCGCGCACTGGCACGCGTTTCGGCAGAAATTCGGCGGCAAGCCGCCTATCCCTGTGATGATCGGCATCTGGCCGCTCAACAGCTACAAGCAGGCATTGCGGCTCAATAACGAAGTGCCGGGCATCGTGATTCCGGAGCCGCTGCTGAAATCGATGGAGGCGGCCGGAGCCGCGGCGCGTGAGCGCGGCTTTGCAGTTGCCCGCGAAATGCTGGCTTGGGCGCGCACGGAAATGGCAGGCGCGTACCTCATCCCGCCCTTCAAGCGCTACGAAGAAATTCTGGAGATTCTCTAGACTGGCGTGTTCAGCCGGGTCTTTTCCAGCAAGTAGTGAGAGACGAGCCATTCGGTGCCGTTGCGGTAGCCCCAGAGTTCCGCGCAGGCGAGAAGGAAGATGCGCCAACGCACCCACCAGCGTTTGGCTTGGCCCGCGCCGTAGGTTTCCGCCAGCAACGGCAGCGGAGTTTTCTTGGCCGCATCCATGTTGCGCAGCCAGTCTTTGCTGGTCTTCTGGTAGTGCGTGACCTTGATCTGCCAGTGGCCGTTGCTGGGCATCATCCCGGCAAAAGCTCGCGCGCGTGCAGAGCCTGGGCTTTCCGGAATCCTTCGAGCGCATGTGGGATTTTTATATGGCCTGGTGCGAGGCGGCGTTGCGCGAGCGGTATATCAATGTCGTTCACCTGCTGATGACCAACAACACCGTCGCCGAGGCAGCGCCGTTTCCGGCGCAGACTCCCTGGACGGAACTCACAGCGGGATAGATCGAAATTCGAACATCGCAAGAACCTACAGTTTGCGATCGTTGCCGCCTAGTTCGCTTCCTGTGGGTTCTGGGTAGTGTGGTCGTGGATAATGCGCCAGCCGTCGGGAAATCTTCGCAGCACAAGAGTAAAGATGCCGCCCACATCGCCGGGTTGGCGCTGCAAATGCCATCGACCAAGAACCAGCGCGGCATCGGGACCAAGAGGGCGGATTTCCAGTTCGGAAAAATCCAGCGTGCCCATGGCTTGCTTGCCCGAGTAGGTTTTCTCGTAACGCTCGAGCACCGGTTGCCATCCCCGCGTGAATCCCTTGCTGCCGGCAAAAGTCAAATCCGGAGAGTTCCAGTAGCCGGCCATGAATGCGGGAATATCGCCTCGGTTCCAGTCGGACTGTTGGGCGGCTAGAAGCATGCGGATCGCCGTCTGGTGGTCTTCTTCGGCCTGCTGCGGGAACAAGGTGGCAGCAGCGGCCAAGGCCAAGGTACCAAGAGCCAGCCAAGGGCGAGTTGAGCCAAGGGGCATGAGGGTTTCTCCTAACTTGTTTATGGAGAATAAGATAGAAGGGCTTGATGAGGCAAGCCCTAAGCCCGTCTAACCGCTTTGGCTAGGCGAGTAGTACCCCGGAGCTATTGGGGGAAACAAACTCTGCCGCCATAATCATCACGGAGGCTGAGGGATGTTCTCCGCTATGCTACTTGCGATCGCGGTTGTGGCGATGGGGCAATTTGCCCTGTACTACTGGCGCGCCGTGTTCACGGGGACCGCCAGCCTGCCGATTTCCAGCCGCGTGCTGGAGGCCGCCCACGTGGACGAGATGAGCCTGTGCGGGAACGACTTCGAGAAACTCGCCAGCCTGCACCAGCTCACTCCCGAATTGAAGGAAGGCAAAAGCGGCCTGACCCTGGTGCGTGCCTACTACCAGATGATTCGTCGCGCCGAAGCGCTGTTCGGCGGGATCTCGCCGATGATCGCCAGCTGGGGCGAAAAGGAACGCCTGCTCTGCGCGCGCTTTGCCGCGGTGCAGATTGAGCGCCGCCTGCAGGCCAATCTGATGCAGGCCGCTTCCATCCGCTCGCTCTAGTTTTTCACCGACGATTATCTTTCGGCTTGATTAACGACTTATCCTAAGAGAAGAATGAGTCGCGTTGTTTTCCTTTGCAGACGCCCATGGCCGATCGCAGTGCTGCCCAGAAAGCCCTCCAGATTGCGCGTGTACTACACGCGGCTTTCTTGCTGGCGGCAGTCATCTACATCATTGTCCCGCTGCTGGTGGTCAGCCGATCGATCAAGCCCCCCGATTCCATCGTCCCTTTAGCGCTCGGACTGGCGCTCTTACCACCCTTGGGACTCGCAGCGTTTTACCGCTCCCGCATCGTCAAGCCGGCGAGCGAGGCGTTGCGCGCGAATCCGGACGATGGGGCGGCCGCAGGGCGTTGGAGACAAGGCGTGGTAGTGTCGCTCGTCTGCTCTGAAAGTATCGTGTTGTTTGGCCTGGCATTGCGGTTTATCGGGGTTTCTTGGAACTTGTGCACAATTTTCTACACCCTGGGCATCTTCCTCATGTTGGCATGGACGCCGAAACTGGAGCTTCCTGCCGCCTGATCTTTTCCTAGTTTCCGTGAAGTGGAGAGGCTAATACGCCCAGCGGACCAGGGTGGCGCCGGAAGTGAAGCCCGCGCCGACCGCGGCCAGCAGGACAAGGTCGCCCTTCTTCACTTTTTTCTCTTCGAGCGCCGTCTGCATGGCGAGGGGAATCGTGCCGGCGGTGGTATTGCCGAAGCGGTCGATGTTGATGATCACTTTTTCGAGGGGCATCCCCAGGCGTTCGGCGGTGGCAGTGATGATGCGGCGGTTGGCCTGGTGCGCGATGAAACAGTCCACGTCCTTGCCGGTCAAGCCGTTTTTCTCCAGGACGCGCTCGGTCATCTCGGCCATTTTTTTCACCGCATACTTGAAAACATTTTTGCCGTCCTGATGAATGTAGTGCATCTTCTTGTCCACGGTTTCGTGCGACGCCGGATGCAGGCTGCCTCCGCCGGGCATACACAAATATTGCCCACCCATGCCTTCAACCTGCGCCACGTGGCCGATAATGCCTTCTTCACTGTCCTCGGCCGGTTCCAGCAGCGCGGCGCCCGCGCCGTCGCCAAAGATGATGCACACCGCTCGGTCCGTGAAGTCGGTCATCGCAGAGTTCTTGTCAGACCCGATGACTAGCACTTTTTTGTATTGACCGGACTCGATGAACTTTGCACCGATGTTCAGCGAATAGAGAAATCCTGAGCATCCCGCCGAAACGTCGAAGCCCCAGGTGTCCTTGATTCCCAGCTTGTCTTGCACCAGGCAGGCAGTGGACGGGTACATCATGTCCGGCGTTACCGTGCCCACGACAATCAGGTCGACGCTCTGCAAATCGAAGGGGTGCTTGCATAGCAGGTGTTTTACAGCTTCCACGGCTAGGTCGCTCGCGGCCACGCCCTTGTCGGCGAGGTGGCGTTCGCGGATGCCCACACGTTCCATGATCCATTCGTTGCTGGTATCGACCATTTTCTCGAGATCGGCGTTGGTTAAAACGCGAGGCGGAACGTAACCGGCTACACCCGTAATTTTTGCGACGACGCGGCGAGGCATGATTCTCCTTGGGGATTCCTTGCGTCCTGCACGAATCTTCGATTGTATGCGATGCGCTTTGCCGGAAACAAGCGTTCGCCATTTATTTCGGTTCGGGCGGAAGGATTTCGTAGCGCCAGGTAAACTGCGCGGTCTTCTTCAGCATGGCCGCCACAGAACAATATTTTTCCTCGGTCAACGACATGGCGTGGCGCATGGCGTCCTCGTCGACCGCACCGCTTACGCGGAAGAAGACGTCGAGCTTGACCCATACGGTGGGCGATTCCGTGGCGCGCTCTCCGGAGCACAGTACTTCGAGGGCCTCCAGCTTTTGCCGCTTCTTTTCGAGGATTAGCACGACGTCGGTGGCCGTGCAGGCGCCGAGGGCCAGAAGCACCATCTCCATCGGGCCGGGGGCCTTGTTGGACTCGCGGTCCGAATCGAAAGGCACCACGTGCCCTGAGGGGCTGGTGCCAAAGAACTTTTGTTCTCCAATCCACTTGACGGACGCCGTTTGCATGAAAGCCTTTCACCAAAAACAAATTAGATGCCGATCTGCAAACTACGGTAACAGAAAACGGCACCCGGAATACCCCGCGCCGGGTTCCTGGCCGCTGATCGCAGACAACGAGCAGAGAACCCACTTGACAAAGACCAGTATGTAGCCGTAAGGTTACGCAATATGCGAAACCAAATGGTTACGCGTTCCCCCGACTCCGTCTTTCAGGCCCTCGCCGATCCTACGCGCCGCGCGGTGCTCGATCTCCTGCGCCGAGGCAGTTGCTCGGCAGGAGAAATTGCCGCGAGTTTTCCGGTTTCGCGACCGGCCATCTCCAAGCATCTTCGCCGCCTGCGCCGCTCGCGCCTGGTCCGCGAGCACCGGCAGGGCCGCAACAGACTGTACACCATCAATCCTGAACCGCTGAAGGAAGTGGACCGCTGGCTCACCGACTACCGCGTTTTCTGGCAGGGGAAGCTGGCCGGGCTGAAGGCCTTCGTGGAATCGGAGCACGCCAAGGAAAAGAAACGAACGTAGGAGGCGAACGTGAGCACTACCGGCTTGGGCCCCGAGCAGGATGCCGTCAGTTGCGAGACGGAGATTGAAGCACCGCCCGAGCGGGTGTTTGCCGCGCTCACCGACCCGAAACAACTCCTTGCCTGGTGGGGGCAAGAGCCTTCCGTGGAGATCGCGAAGTTTGAAATGGACGCACATCCCGGCGGGCGCTGGTGCTTTCGCTGGAGACCTGCTCCGGGTGCGGACCACGGCGCCGTGGGCGAGCAGCTTCGCCGCAACGAAGCGAAGGAATTCGAAGCGCACGGCGAAATCCTGGAGTATGTTCCCCCGCGTTTGCTGGTCTGGAGCTGGATTGCGAACTGGCATGAGCATCCCACGCAGCCGACGGTGGTTCGCTGGGAACTCGCGGCCATCCCCAAAGGCACGAGCGTGCGAGTAACGCATAGCGCGCTGAAAAACGAGCCGATTTCCCGCAAGGACTATAGCTCCGGCTGGATGGGTGTGCTGCGACTCCTCAAAACGTTTGCCGAAAAGTGATTCTCTTTTGCGGTCGTCGCAGCTGGGACTTGCACAGGAGGATTCCATGCCGGACATCATCCAGGAGTTTACCATCAACGTGCCGCCTGCGCGCGTCTTCGAGGCCATGGCAACGCCGCAGGGGCTGGCACAATGGTGGACGAAAACCTCTGCCGGGGAGCCGAAGCCAGGCGCGGAATACATGCTCGATTTCGGTCCGGAGCACGCGTGGAAAGGCAAGATAACGCGCTACACGCCTGATTCCGCATTCGAGCTTGAGATGACCACAGCTCACAAGGACTGGATAGGCACGCGGGTGGGCTGTGAACTTCGGCCAGATGGCAAAAACGCCACACGGGTGCGCTTTTATCACACGGGATGGCCCGAGGAGAACGAGCACTGGCGCGTGTCGTGCTACTGCTGGGCGATGTACCTACGGATTATGCGGAGGTTCCTGGAGTATGGAGAAACGGTTCCTTACGGAAATCGCCTGAGTGTGTGATTCGTGGCAATTCCGCAATGCGCACTGATCGGTGGTGGCTCCTCCCCAGAAGGCTTCGTGAGGGCATTCCTCATTTTGATTTGTAAGCGAAGGAGAGCCGCGTCTCTTCGTTGAGGACGAGCGGCCGCAGGAAGCGATACGACGTGCCGCTGCGCGGAATGTCCACAGTGACCGGAAGAACGCCGGCGACGCGCTGCTGCAGGTTGTAGACGTTAGCGGACGGAGGCGGCGGAGGAGGTGCAGGCAAGTTCTTCGCGTGCCTGTCCTTTTTCGCGGAGACTTGGGCCGTCTCGGTATCGACGACCGGACCGGACGCGGTGACTTCGACCGTTTGGTTTAGGGCTCCTAAGTTCAGTGCGGTCTGATAGCCCACCGGATTTTCGGCGTCGTAGGAAATTACGGAGGTCGTCGTCAGAAATCCCGTAGCCGCGACGCTCACCCGGTAACTGCCGCTAGCCAGTCCGTCAACACCCCAATGCCCGTCCGAACCCGTCCTGGCGAAGCGCGTAGCGTGCGTGGCGATATTCTGAACCTCAATGCGCGCCGCGGCGATAACAGCGCCAGAGGGATCGATCACTACCCCGCCGAGTTGGCCGTTGCCGAGGCGGACGACCCCCTGTGAGAGGGTCATCAGTTGCGAGAACTCGCGGCCCGCCATGGGTACGCCATAAAGGGCGCCAATGCCACCTGGCGACGCTACGCCATAACCTCCGCCTTGTCCGGTACCCACCTGGTAGGCCGGGGGCCACAACGACGCGGATAGCGCGTCGCCGCCGAAGTCTTTCACCTTGTATTGTTCGGGCAGGAACACTTCCCACTCCAGCACGTTGATGGGGATATCCATTTTCGGAAGGGACAAATCGGAGTCGCCCTTTTTTGCGAACGGCGCGCCGGAATGGAGGAACACAAAGGAGACCGTGTAGGCGCCTGCCGGGCGAAAACCCCCGCGTAGCAAGGGGACGCGGTTGCCGTCAGCACCTTGCACAGGCTTCACTTTTTCTCCGGCAACATCGGCGGTGAAGATGCTGGCTCCCGAAGGCAGCGCTACCTTCAGGAACGGTTGCGCTTGATTCTTCACTGTGAGCTTCACCTCGGTGAGCGATTTGCCTTCTGAGGTGACCAGCGTGGTGACCACGGCGCGCTCGGCGACGGCTGCGAGCACGCTGGCGTCGGGGAAGCGCGTCCAATCGAGCGCCAGGGTGGGCGATTCGCCGGGCTGCCGGTGATAACGGAATCCCGCCTGCGGGGAATAGCGCAAAAGCGCGCGCAGGTAGGGATCGATTTCCTTGATGTCCAGGCGTTTGAGCCCACCGGATTCGTGCGCGGATAGCTCGATGGTTCCCTGGCCTTCGACGAGCACTTCGCCGGTTTCCCGCTGCGCGTCTTTAAATGCAAGAATCGGCGCTGTTGCCGTGGCTTCGGCGAGCGGTCGTTCCATGGCGATGAGAAATTCGTGCAAAGCGCGACCGTGGCCGGCGATTCGCAGCGTTAGCGCGCCGTTCTCGATTTCGCTGGATTCAAGGGAAGGGCCGTTTACGGAAGTGACTTCGAAGCCATCCGGAATGGCGACGGAAAATTGATTGGCTTCCCCCTGCACAACATTGATCTGAGCGAGAGCGGCAATTTGCAGGTCGCTTTCGCTGACCGAGACGAGTGTTTTCAGATCGGAGAGGAAGCGCACCTCGCGCGGCACTTCCGGCGTAACCACCTCACGCGTAGCCCACCAGATACTGGCGGTTTGCCCGGGCGTGAGCGTTGCCTCGATTTCCGTGTTGCCATTTACGGTCGCGCGGCGTGTGATGATGCCGTGATTGAGCTGCACGTTGGCGCGATCGCCGGGAACACTGAGCGAAAGCCGGACGCTGCCCGCCGCGGGCGCGGGAAGCAAAAAGGAGGCGCGGCCGGTTTCGATGGCCAGCGGCAAGCCGGCGTCGAGATTCACCGAGAAGTCGGACTCGCCGGGAAGCACGGCGACATGCGTGCCGTTATCGAGCAGCAAAGGCAGCGGCCGGTTGCCCTGGCGCGCGTCGAGAATCGTCATGCCGGTCGTCAGCGGCACCTTCGCGGAGTTGCCGCCAAGGGTTTCGCCCTCGATCTGGATGGAGCCGAGGACATCGTCATTCGAAACGCGCAACTTCAGATCGGCGCGCTTCAAGACGTAAGGCAGCGGCGGGACCTCCAGCTTCTTGCCGGGGCGATTGGCCAGCGCGAGCAATCGATTGTACTCGTCGAGAGAAAGCGTGACGTTGCCTGGCGATGGATCGGGCAGCAGCATTTTTTCCTGTGCCATGGAGGGAAGCGCGAAAATAAAAGCGGCGAAGAATAGATGGATTTTCACTTGCCACCTGCCTTTTTGTCCTGCTGGTAAGCCAGTTCACCGGCCGGAGATTGATTTTCACCGGTGAGTTCCGAAACCAAATAAAGCGAAGGGCCGTAGGCTGGAAAATCCACGCGAACGGGAAGGATGCCCGTGGCGCGCGCACCGCGATCGTCGGCGTGGAATTTGTCCACCAGGGTTTGCGATTGCGCGGCGATCTGCTTGTCGTCCAATTCCTTGCGCAGGTTGGCGTCCATATCGGAACGCCGGAGTTCTTCATTGCTGGAAACAGGTTTGGGAGCGGCAGGCGGCGCGAGCGCTGTATCTACCGGCGGCTCATATACGGCCGCGGTGAGCACCGACGAAATGGGGTTGCTGAAATTTTCGGCGTGGAACGAGCCTGACTCCGGCGAGAGCCGGAACTGCGGCGGATAGAAAACCTGTAAGCCGGTCCGGGAAACCGGCAGATCGAGCCTGGGCAGGGCGAGCTTCACGCGGCCTTTTTCGGCCCACGATGTCCCAGCAAGCAGATAGACAAATTCCAGGGCGAATTCGGGTGTATCGTCGCCGGCGCGGGTTTTTGCCAGCGGCAGCAGCAGGCCGCCGTCCGGCGCGGAGCCCGGGCGCACCGGCCGGCCGGAGAGCGCTGCGCTCCAAAGCGTGGCGCCCGCAGGCAGGGTGACCTTTACGAAGTTGCGCTGGTTGTTGCGCACGGCGTAGCGCGATTCCACCAGTGTCTTGCCGTCGCGCGTGAGCAGCACGCGGTAGCGGGCCTCTTCGACATTGGCCATCAGCACAGCCTGTTGTGCGTAACGCGCTACGTCCAGATGCAGCGAACGCCTTGCCTTCGCGTCGCCGGGGCGGACACGGAAGGCGATCAGCGCGGGCGACTGGCGGTTGCTGACAGGTTCGCCGAGATCACTGGCGTCGGTGCGTTCGAGCCCCTGTGTTATGACGGAGTCCGCTTTAATTTCACCGGCGCCGAGCACATCCACCGCCACGCCGCCGGTGTCGCGCTCGGTATTCCTAAGCCGCAACAGCGGCACGTCCAGGGGCCCTTCGCGGGGCAAGGTGGCTTCGCCGGTGATGACGAAGCTGGCGGATTGTTCGACCGGCTCGAGGAAAGTGACGCGTAGCATGCCGGGCTTCATTTCCCAATCGGCCACCAGCGCGCCTTGCACCTGGTTGATGGTCACCTTTTCAGGAAGCTCGATGAGCGCTTCCTTGGCGGCGCCTTGCGTAATTTCGAGCGAGACGTTGGCGGCCAACGAAGTGGAATCCTCACCTAAGCCGATGAGCTGCGTCAGCGCGCCGCGCATGCGCAGCGGCAACGTCGTATGGTGGTCTTCAATTTTGCGGCGCCAGGTGAAGGTCATCGGCTCAGCGCCTTTGCCGTAGGCGGTCCACTTGCCGCCGCCCTTCGGCAAATCGGAGGACTCGGAGAACAAGCCGCCGTAGAGAGTGAGGTCCACGCCCGGCTGAGGAATTTCGAGGATGACCTTGGTGACCCCGGAGAATGTGGAGGGAAGCAAGAGCCGCTCTTCCTTGGGAGAAGACGAGATGGGAAGGGCGATGTCGAGTGTGATGACGGAGCGGCCGGGATGCGACAGCAGCGCGGAGAGCTGTCCGGCGTCTTTGCCTCCGGCCCCCGGGGGAGCGAGTGAGAGCGGCTTGCCGTCGAGCCGGGCTTCGCGAACGAACAGGCCCGCCGGGATGGGCACGCGCACCCAGCCGTTTTTGAGCACGTCAACTGTGAGCGTGGCGCGACCTGTGGCGAGGTCGGTGTCGGCGTGCAGATCGTAGTCCACGCGGGTGAGCGTCGCATCCACGGGCGGCGGCTCGGGCTCGCGTTCCGCGGGATAAGCTTTTACGCGAAGCGCGCGGTAATCAGGGACCGAGATGACTACCCAGCCGGGCGAGTGCCCGGCATCTTGCGCAAACAGTGGCTCTGCTAGAGAAATGCACAGTGCTCCAAGAACGAGCAGCGGCCAGATCGCCGCCTCGCACTTGCGTGGAGACACCAAGAGACCATCGCACGCATAGGTGTTCATCGTTTTTACCTCACTGGAGAGAGAACGTACTCACAGGGATTTCTTGCAGAGAAAAAGGGTTGCCTGAAAGCGTAATTATTTAGGTGAGAAAGGGATGGTAAGCGAGGATGGTAAGAGTACTCCTACCGGAAAAAAGCGTCTACGAGGTGCGGGAGAGGAGAGAGGCGACTTCGATGATGGGGTTGGGGAGCTGGCGCATGGCGCGGACAAAAATTTCGATCAGGCGGGGATCGAACTGCGTGCCGGCGCAGCGCTCGAGTTCCGAAAGTGCTTCTTCGGCGGTGCGACCTTTTTTGTAGCTGCGGTCGCTGGTGATGGTGTCGTAGGAATCGGCGATGGTGATGATGCGCGCGCCCAGCGGTATGTTTTCGCCGGTTAGAGCCTCGGGATACCCGGAGCCGTCGAAAAATTCGTGGTGGTGAAGGACCATGCGGCGGATGCGCGCAAGGGGGACCAGCGGCTCTAACAAACGCCCGCCGTAGGTTACGTGGGTCTTCATGGTGTCCCATTCTTCCAGGTTCAGCGGGCCGCTCTTGTTGAGAATGGCTTCCGAAATACCGACCTTGCCCACATCGTGGAGCACGGCGCCAAGGCGAACCTCTTCCACTTCCATTTCGCTCATGCCCAGGGCTTCGGCGAGCAGCGCGGCGTAAGCGGAAACCTTTTGCGAATGGCCCTGCGTGTACTGATCCTTGGCGTCTATGGCGTAGGCCAGGGAAGTCACCGTATCCAGTATCGATTGCGGTAGCGCGCGCGGGCCCTCAGGAATGGCCGTCTGCGCATTTTCCGTAGCCGGCAAGGAATCGGTGAATTGCCGCAGGCGCAAATAAATTTCCTCGAAGGCTTCGGGGCCGGTGGTAAAGAGACGCTTTAGAGTGACGCCGAGGTACGCTTCGAGGACATCGCGCTTCCAGCGGCGCGCCTCGTTGGGATCCACGTGATCGGCGGTGGAAACGGTGTTGCCGCCCTGATGCTTCGACAAATACATCGAAGCGTCGGCCACCTGAATCAGCTCCTGAGGCGAGGCGCCGTGCAGCGGATAGCAGGCGATGCCGAAGCTGGCGCTGATATTTTTCTCGCGCAGCAGGGGATCGGCGGCTACCCAGCCGCGGAGCTTGGAAGAGAGCTGACGGGCCTGCTCCATGGTGGTTTCGGGCATGAGGATAACGAACTCGTCGCCGCCGTAGCGCGCGACGACGTCCGAGCGGCGGCAATTGGTTTCCAGAATCTGACCGACGCGCTGCAGCACCAGGTCGCCCTCGAGGTGCCCGTAGAAATCGTTGACGAACTTGAAGCGGTCGAGGTCCATGAGTACCAGGGCGAAGGAGCGCCCGGCGCGGGAAGAGCGTTTCCACTCCGAAGAAAGTGCTTCCATGAAGAAGCGATGGGTCTTGACGCCGGTGAGACCGTCGGTGATGGCCTGCTCTTGCGCCTTTTGGAAGGTCAGTGCGTTGTGCAGGGCGCCAGAAATCAAGTCGGCCAGGGTGCGCAGCAGCAGCGACTCTTCTTCGGTGAATTCCACAAGGTCCAGCGTTTCTACATACAGTACGCCGTGCAGGTGGTCGGCATAAAAAATGGGCAGCGCCATGGACGCGGAGGAATCCAGCAGAACCGGCTTGGTGCCGTTCTGGTTGTTGAGCTGCGGGCGGTAGTTGGCAGCTTTGCCGGTGCGCGCCACCTGGCCGATCAGGCCGGTGTCGAGCGGCAGCCGGCGCCCCAGGGCGCCGCGGCGCTTGCCGCCTTCGGCCTGGATCACCAGTTCACGCGTAGTGTAATCGAGGAGGGCGATGCCGATGTGGTCGTAAGGCAGGCCGTTCTCGAGTTGCTCGGTGATCTTGTTGAGCACCTCGTCGGGATTGAGCGTGGCGATGGCGTCGCGCGAAATCATGTTCAGCAGGCTGAGCTGCCGCGCCTTGGTGCGCTCGTTCTGGAAGAGCCGCGCGTTTTCGATAGCGATGCTGGCTTCGCTGGCCAGCACGCGCAGTAGCTCCAGGTGGCCTTCATCGTAGGCGCGTTCGCGATCGGAATAGATGCACAGGGCGCCAATGGCCTGGTCGTAGGCCACCAGAGGCACGCCACAGAAGGAGCCGTTGCTGCGGATGGGATCGATGCCCAGCTTGTGCACTTCGGTGTTGAAATTTTCGCGCAGCAGCACGGGCTGGCGCGTACGGATAATGTACTCGGTCAGGTGATTTCCTGCAGGGCGCGAGCGCATGGGCATGCGCACACCCTCGATCATCTCCAATTCGAAATTGATGGTGTCGCGGACGGGGTCGGGGACCGCGATATAGAGATTCTCGACGTCGAACAGCCGGCGCAGCTCTTCCCAGATTTTGCGCAGCAAGTCTTCCTTGTTGAGCGTGGAGCTGAGGGCGCGGCCGATTTCATTGAGGACGTGCAATTCCTCGGAACGCCGCGAGGTTTGCTGGATGAGATAACTATTCTCGACGGCCATGCCGATCTGGTGGCCGAGGGCCAGCAGCAGGCGCAGTTCGGCGGAAGTGAAGCGGCGGTTGTCCGGGGTGGCCAGCAGGAGCAGGCCGAAGGCCTGTTCCTTGGCTTGCAGGCTGATGACCACCGCGCTGCGGAGGTCGTGCTTTAACGCCAGTTTGCGGAAGCGCCGCAGGGGCTCGTCGTTTTCGAGCGCGGTCAGGTTGTTGTCGCGCAGATCGCGGAAGCCCAATAGGCCACCGAGGCGCGAGACGAGGCCGACGAGATAATCGTCGAGCCCTTCTTCCTGCGTGACGCGGCAGAATTCGTCGGGGATGCCGGCGGAGATGACCGAAGTGGGCCCGGAGGTGTCACCGTGGTGCAGGAAAAGCGCGCCCGAAGGCATGCGCACGACGCCGAGGACGCGGTCGAGCGCCTGTGCCAGCATGCGCTGGATTTCGCCGCCCACAAAACTGGAGGTGGCCAGGTTGAGATTCGAAAGCGCCAGCATGTTGCCCTCGACGCGGCGCTTTTCCTCTTCGTAAATGGCCATCACCTGCAGGGTGCAGACGAAGGACACGGGAATGGCGGAAACGGTGAGGAGCGCGTCGCCGAGCAGGGTGCGGGGGGACTGCAAGAGGAAGAACAGCAGATACAGTAGGCCCCACGCGGAGAAGGCCACGCCGAGGAGGCGGTCAGCGAGGGTTTCGTGATTGCGGCTTTCCTTCCAGAACAGATAGCCGACAAGGACGTAGAGTGCCGACGCGGGAATGAGAGAAGAAATGTGGAAGTATTGCAGGGCGTTGGCGGTGGACCAAAACGCCAGCACCACGGCGGCGCCGATGGCGGGCTTGAGCCAAAGCTTTTTGTGCGTGTAAAGCTGCGCACCGAGAAGAAAGCAAAGGGCCGCGCAGCCAAACAGCGCGTGATTGAGCGAGCTAAGGACGATGTTCGCACCGGTCCACGTGTAAAGCGCGGGACACAAGTAGTGCAGCGCGTAGAGGGTCCAGCCGGCGGTCCAATAGAGCAGGTAATTCTGGCGCTTGAGCGAATAGATGTATGCAAAAAACACTCCAACAAGGAGCGTTCCGAGCAGCAGTCCGAGGGCGATGACGCTTTGTGGCATGCGAGCTGATTTTGGTCGTTCCGCGGGCACAGGGGAGCACGACGACGCTGGAAGGAAGGAGAGGCTGGCCCTGACGCAAACCTGGGGAAGAAGATGTGCGCGCAGCCAACCGGTAGCTTCTACCGTGTCACCCCAAACCGCACAGAAACGAATCTTTAGGAATTATGGAGCAGGAAAAAAACGGGGAGCAAGCCAACCATAGTACTGGTTCCCAAAGAGGTAGCAGGGCGGAGGTTAGGGGTGAATTGCAGAACATTCAGGGTTGCTCGCTGTTGGACGCCCTGCGGCGGGTTCCGGTAAACTGGACGTTTCGCGGAAGAGAGCGAGACGCAACACTGATATGACCGAAGCGACCAAGACACAGGCGGGCGGCGTGCGCGTGCGATTCGCGCCATCGCCGACGGGCTATCTTCACGTGGGCGGCGCACGCACCGCTCTGTTCAACTGGCTGTTTGCCCGCAAGGAGCGTGGGACCATGATCCTGCGCATCGAGGACACCGACGCCGAGCGCAACAAACCGGAACTCGTCGCCGGCATCATCGACGGGATGAAATGGCTGGGCGTCGATTGGGACGAAGGGCCGTTCTACCAGTCGCAGCGCACGGATTTCTACCGTGAGATGGGTAAAAAGGTGCTGGCCAGCGGCCACGCGTTCCTGTGCTATTGCCCACCGGAAAAATACGTGGGCGGCGACCATGCCGAAGAGGGCGCCGAAGGCGGAAAAGTGCGCAAGATTACGCGCTGCTCGTGCCGCGACAGGAAGCCTTCGACGCCCGGAACGAAGCCGGCGGTGCGCTTCAAGGTGCCCGTCGGCGGCACGACGAAGTTTTACGACGCCGTTTTCGGCGAGCGCGAATTCCAGAACGACGAGATCGAGGATTTTGTCCTGCTACGTTCCGGGAAAGAGGGCGAGGAGTTCGGCCAGGCCATGTACCAGATGAGTGTGGTGGCCGACGACATGGACATGCGCATCACGCACGTGATTCGCGGCGCAGACCATATTTCGAACACGCCGAAGCAGGTGCTGCTCTATCGCGCGCTGGGCGCGGAACCGCCGATTTTCGCGCACGTGCCACTCATCTTGGGGGCGGACAAGTCGCGTCTTTCGAAGCGCCATGGCGCCACGGACGTGAACATGTACCGCCGCGAGGGCTTTCTGCCCGAGGCGTTCCGAAACTTCCTGGCGCTGCTGGGCTGGTCGCCGGGCGGCGACAAAGAGTATCTGCGTACGTCGGAGCTGCTCGAGAAGTTCTCGCTCGAAGGCGTGAGCCGCACAAACGGCGTCTTCGACCGCGCGAAGCTGGAGTGGTTCAACACGCAATACCTGCAGAAGCTGCCGATCGAGGATTTGCTGCCGGAGGTTGCGGCGCAGCTGAAACAGGATGGCTTGTGGAAAGAGGAATGGGCCACAGGCGCAGGACACGAGTGGTTCTCAAAGACCGTGGATCTGCTGCGGCCGCGCATCCGGCTGCTGCCCGATTTTTCGAGGTGGTCGCGTGCGTTCTTCAGCGATGAGTTTGCGATTGACCCGGCGGCGAAGACAAAATTCTGGAAAGACGAGAAAGTGCCCGGGTTGCTGGCGAAGCTTGCCGATGCGCTGGCCGCGTTGACGGAGTGGAATCACGATGCGTGCGACCACGCTTCACGTAAGGTCGCAGAAGATGGCGGCGTGAAGGCGGGCTTGCTGATCAATGCGACGCGTGTGGCCATTGTCGGTCAGGCGGTAGCGCCGCCACTGTTCGATACCATGGTGGTATTGGGACAGGAAAGAGTCGTGAGGCGGTTGCGAGAAGCACGGAAGGAATGGCAGTAAAGGACACGCCTGTCATTCCGATGGCGGTGTTTGCCGTGTAAGGCTTGCTTCGCTCGGAACGACAGTTCGCAGGTTACTTCACTGAGAAAATATCGGGATTGGCGGGCTTGGCGGCAGAATGATTTGCGGCGACGTTGATTGTCGCGTCGACATCTTTCGTAACCGGTGGCAGGCAAATTTCGTTGCTGCAGGCCTGATAGTGCAGCTTGATCGCCAAATGCTGGGGGCCGAGCGGCGCGCTCGCAAAAACGGTGAGCGGCAAGCGAATGACAACACGATCGGTGTAAACGTTGAGCTGCTTGTTTTTCGCGAAGCTGAAGGTCTGTAGCGTTCCCTTGGGATAGGAAATCGTGCCGAGCTTGAATCCCGCTGGCAATTCGGCCCGCAGATCGGTTGGGATCAGATAATCCTCGGTAACTTCACGCGCGTTGACGTGGAAGCCGGGCCGAATCTTCATCACCACGGCCACTTCGAACGACATGCCGCGCGCTACAGGATCGTGCGAAG
The DNA here is from genome assembly GCA_035262705.1 of Candidatus Acidiferrum sp. Classification (GTDB taxonomy): domain Bacteria; phylum Acidobacteriota; class Terriglobia; order Acidiferrales; family UBA7541; genus Acidiferrum. Next base: position 36,590 of record DATFSI010000123.1, read on the forward strand.
CAAAAGCTTCCGGCGCCACCACGTCCTTGCCCGAAGGTTGCGACTGCGCATTCACCCCCGGCGCAAGACATAGTGCGGCGGCTAGCATCCACGCAAAGAAAACTGCCAGCGAGCGACTCATACCGTCACCTGCGCGCCCAACTGCTGCGAAACCACGCGGCTCATCACGGCGAAAAGATCCTCCCCGGTTTTTTCCAGTACAAAAGCGTTGCGCGCGTCGGACCACCCCAGCTTGAAGCTGGTTGAAAGCGCGGAAATCCAGATTTCGCGAATCGGCGTGTTCGGTGAAACCACGAACTTCGCCGGTTCCGGCTCCTCGAAAATCACTTCGAGTTTTCCGCTTTCGCCCTCGACGTCAAAGCCGTGCTCATCGCCGAGCTTCAGCAGCCGCTTCTTCAATTCCTCGAACGCGAGGTCGGCTCTTTTTTGGAAATCGTGTTCCGAGAGCATGCGGGCGCTTCCCTAGAGTTGCGACTCGATGGCCTGCTGGAGTTCTTCCTCGCTCTTGAGGCCCTCGAACTTGGTGACGATTTTGCCGTCGCGCGAAATCAGGAAGCTGCTGGGGTAGCCGAGGATGCCGCCAAACTTGTCGGAGGCTTCATCGGTGCCAATAAGGATCGGATAGTTCATGGGCAGTTGCTGGCCGCCGACGTCGAAGCGTTCCTTTTCGAGGAACGGCGCCACGGCGGTCTTGCCTTCTTCGTCCATAGCGATGCCCACTACGGTGAAGCCCTTCTCGCCGTACTTATTCTGCATGGCGATGAGCCAGGGTATTTCCACGCGGCAGGGATCGCACCAGGTGGCCCAGAAATTCACGAACACCACCTGGCCCTTGAAGTCGCCCAGGGCGACGTCTTTGCCGTTGAGGTCCTTGAGCTTCAAGTCGGGTTCGGGCTTCCCGGCCATCTTGGACTCAGCGCGCTTGGCTCCGGCGCCGGAGACGCGCGTTGCCTTGTCCGCGTAAATGGTGAGGCCTATGAGAGCCGCCACCGTGAGAATAATAATGACTACTTTTTTCATGAGTGCGATTCCATCCCTTACATCGAAAAACGATTCAAGAAGGTTAGTTTACCCGAGAGCCAGGTCAACTTGTTAAAGAAGACCAGGCCGCCGACGAACAAAAGCAGCGCGCCGCTGAAGAGTTCGACGGCGTGCAGGTATTTGCGGAAATTCTTGTAAAAGCGGAGGAATTGGCCGAGGCCGACCGCCGTAAGAAGGAACGGAACCGCAAGGCCCGCCGAATATACGGCCAGCAGCAGGATGCCCCGGGAAACTGTTTCGCTGGCGGCGGCGAGGGTCAGTACGGTGGCGAGGATCGGGCCAATGCAGGGCGTCCAACCAAAGGCAAACGCGAAACCCAGCAAGAAGCCGCTGAAGATGCCGGGCTTCGTGTCCTGATTGCGAAGATGTACGTCACGATTCAGCCAGCGCGCGAGTTGCGGGCCGAAAAAGCCGATCAGAGAAAGCGAAAAGAAGTGGCTGGCGCCAAGTCCCGCAAAGAGCGGGCCGTGATGAAGGATCGCCGCGATGCCGAGGCCGACCAGCACTAAACCGAGCCCCAACCCGGCGCGCAGGTTCATGCGCATCAAGCCGCCAAGCAGGTGCAACCCGAAAAGAATGATCAGCGCGCCGGCAATGGGCGCGAGCAACGCGCGATTCTGCCGCAGAAATCCGCCGACCGCGCTGGCCGAAGCGCCAAAACCGATAAACACCACGGAAAATCCGACGACAAAAGAGAGAGCGGAGGAAAACAGCCCGGACTTGGGCTGTTCGCCCTGGCGAAGCTGCTCGACACCAATGCCCGAGAGCATCGAGATGTAGCCGGGAACGAGCGGCAGTACGCATGGAGAAAGAAACGAGATAAGTCCGGCGAGAAAGGCGCCAGCCAGAGAGACGTCGGTCATATTTGGGGAACTCGGTTCAGCAAGATTTGAAAACCCGGCGCGGCAGACCGTCCGGCAGCCCCTCGAGTCCATTCTCGCACAATCAGGCAGCGGAGAATATTGGGGAGCCGTGACGCTCCTGTTCCTTAGACGCACCTGTTGGAGTAACGGGGAGGGCGACAGGTTACCGGGACAGTTGGCGGAATTCGCTGACGGAAATCTTCAACACACGCTGCGCATCTATCCGCAACTTTATGAAATAACGCAAGTTGTCGCGGTTGGGCCTTGGCCCGGCGTTTGCATTGCCTTTTGGCAGGAGAATTTCCCTCCCCATGCGCATGACCTGGACACCCAACAAGGTGACGCTGTTGCGAGTGGTGGTGGGGTTCCTCGCGGTCAGCGCGTTTGGGCACGGCGCGTGGATGAACCTGCTGGGCGTGGCGCTCACTGTGGGCGCGATTGCGCTGGACGGGCTCGACGGGCACCTTGCTCGCAAGAAAAAGATGGCCACGGCGGTTGGGGCGCAGCTGGACATCCTGGGCGACCGCATCATCGAGAACATGTTTTTCACGTACTTCGCGGTGGTGGGCATGGTGTCTCTCTGGCTGCCGATGCTGTTTTTCGCACGGGGCGCGGCTACGGACTTCCTGCGTGCGCTGGCGATGAAAGCTGGTCATTCGGGATGGGGCACTGGCGCGATGCTGCAGGGCGGTTTGGCGAGAGCGCTTGTGGCATCGCGCTGGAGCCGCGGTTTGTATGCGGCGATGAAGTGCGTCTGCTTCTGCTACCTGGGATTGGAATTGGCGCTCACGCGCGGGCCGGTAGCGCTACTGGGTCCGGTTTCGCTGGACATGCACGCCGCGATTCGCGCCGGCGCGGAAACACTTGCGTGGATGACGGGAGTATTTTGCGTGGTGCGTGGCTTGCCTGTGCTGGTGGGCGGTTGGAGATTTTTGGCAAGCAATCTTGCAGCGGGAAATAGCGGAGAAGAGATTCGAGGAGATGCCGGATGAGCGGCGAGGAGGTTCAGCAGAGGCAGGCCGCAGCGTTTTTCGATATTGATGGAACGCTGGTGGCGGGGCCGTCGCTGGAACGCCGATTGTTCCGCGAATTGCGGCGCCGCGAGGTGATTTCCTGGATCAATTACGCGCGCTGGGGAATGGAGGCGGTACGGTTGATGCCGCGCGGGCTTGCGGCGGTGACCGAGGGCAACAAGCGCTACCTGCAGGGATTGCGCGTAGAAGAGTTCCTCGACGCCGTGGAACCGATTGTGTTTTTTGAGGAAGGGATCGCGCGCGCGGAATGGCACGCGAAGCGCGGAGACGCGATTGTGTTGGTCACGGGAATGATCAAGCCGCTGGCGCGCGTGGCGGCCATGGCACTGGAGTGCGAGTTGGAAGCGCGAGGAGTGGAACAAGAGGTTTTTGTCAGCGCAACGAGGTTGCAAGAACACAATGGAATCTTTACCGGGCGCGTGCTCGGTGAAGCGAACTTCGGTGAGACGAAGCGAAAAGCCATCGGAGCCTTCGCCCGCGCCATGCAGATCGACCTGCGGGAATCTCATGCCTACGGGAATACACGGCGAGACCGTCCGATGCTGGAAGCCGTGGGCCACGCGCACGCAGTGAACCCGGGCCGGGAATTCGCTCAACTGGCCAATCTTTGCGATTGGGCCATATGGCACTGGCATCACGAGAAGAAATTCGCAAGCAAGGATTCCTTAAAGGAAAAAACAAAACTCCAAACAATAGGGACTCATCCATGAATGGAAAGCCTGCACAGGAAGCAACACGTGAAGCGGCCGCGCAAGCACTGGTCGTGCCGCGCACGTATCATGCAGAAGCGGCTTATTGGAGCGCAAAGCAGAGGATGAACGCCGTCGTTTGTGGGACAATCCGGCGAGAGGTGGCTGCGGCGTGGGCCGCCTGCGGCGCTTTTGAATGGATGGCGCTGGGCTACTTTGCCGCCTCGGGTGTGCTGATCGCGCTGTTCGCGGAGCATATCCAGCACCCCTTGCGGCTATTCGCGGTGCGCTCGCTGCTGGTTTGCATCGTGCTCGGGTTGTGCCGCATCCAGTCGCGGTCGGCTGAGCGCGCGCGGACGCAAGGCTGGTCGGTGGCGTCGCAATGGTGGCATTTCTGGCGCCACTGGTATCCGCACCTGTTTTTCCTTTTTTGTTTTGAAGAGCTTGCACAATTAATGACCCTGATTCAGCCGCGATGGCAGGACGCGAAGCTCGTTGCCTTTGACCACTGGCTCACCGGCGTGCATCCTTCGCTTTGGCTGGAGCAATTCGCTACACCCGGGAGAAACGAGTTGATGCAGCTTGTATACTTCACTTACTTCGCCTACCTGCTGGTTCTGGGCGGCATCCTCTATTTCCGCCGCGAGTGGCACGCTTATTGGTCGGTCATGACGTATTCGATGGTCGGCTATTCCATTGGGTATTTCGTCGCCATGTCGTTCCCGATTGAGAGCCCGTGGTTCGCGATGGCCGGATGGTGGCAAGCGCCGCTAAAGGGTGGTCCCATCACCGCCATGATGGGTTTCATCGAGCACTATGGACGCGTGCGCGGCGCGGCGTTTCCCTCGCAGCACGTGGCGGGCGCGGTTGTCGTGTTGTGGGGCGCATGGCGCTTCCGCCGTTGGCTTTTCTGGGTGATGACGCCGCTGGTGTTCCTGATGTGCGTATCCACGATCTGGGGAAGGTATCACTACATCGCGGACATTTTGGGGGGCATTATCACCGGGACGCTGGGCTATTTCCTGGGGCGGCGCGTGATGCAACGCAAGGGCGCGGTGACGACGGATGAAGCCGGGATGTACGAGGAGAGTCTATTCGGTAGCGCCCAGGCGCGGCCGGGCGTTTAGTGGAGAAGCCTGTTCGAAGCGCGCGGCAAGTTCGATGAGCAGCGGCTCATCGGTTACGCCGGCCATGAATTGCAAGCCGACGGGCAGGCCTTGCATGGTTAGTCCGCAGGGAATCGAAATAGCCGGGATGCCCGCGAGATTTGCGGGACGGTTGAGTCGCAATAGCAGGGCCCGTGTGGAATGTTCCTTTCCGCCGATCGAAACTTTTTCTTCTGCGATGCGCGGGGCGGGGATGGGAGTTGTGGGCGTCACGAGGACGTCTACCTGGTTTTCAAGCAACGCCAGGTGAAAGCCCGCGATGAATTTCTCTCGCAGTTCCAGGGCTTTTAGATATTCAACGGCAGTGACCTTTTCCCCCATCTCGAGACGCGCACGCACGTCTTCGCCGTACTCGGCGGAGCGCGCGGGATACCAGCCCGCCTCCTGATGGTAGAGAGTTGCCTCGGCCCACGCGATTTCGTTTCCTGCCTTCTCCGATTCCTGCAGATAGGGCAGAGACACTTCCTTCAATTTTGCCCCTAATTTTTTCAACGGCACCAGCGCGGCATCGAACGCTTGCTGGACCTCGGCGCTCACCACATCAAAGAAAAAGTGTTTGGGAACGCCGATGCGCGGGCGGCGGCGGGGCGAAGGGACGCGGCTTGCGGAGGGACGGCGTTCGTTTTTGGCGCGCGTGCCGATGGCTTCGAAAAGCAAGGCCGTATCCCCGACGTTGCGGGCCATGGGGCCAACAAAATCCAGCGTGGCCGAAAGAGGAATCGCGCCGTCAATGCTGACGCGCCCGATTCCCGGTTTGAGTCCCGCGATACCGCAGAGCGATGCAGGAATGCGAATGGAGCCGCCGGTGTCCGTGCCAATACTGCCGTAACAAAATCCTGCAGCGAGCGCCGCTGCCGAGCCTCCGCTCGAGCCGCCGGGAATGCGCTCGAGATCCCAGGGGTTGCGAACCGGCCCAAAATGCGGGTTGTTACTGGTGACGCCGTAAGCGAACTCGTGCAGGTTCGTCTTGCCGAGAAGAACCGCCCCCGCGTTTTTCAGCGAAGCGACCACCGCCGCGTCGTGTAATGGAACAAAATCGCGCAAAATTTGCGAGCCACCGGTCGTGCGGACGTCCTTGGTATAGAGGTTGTCTTTCAGCGAAAGGGGAATGCCGTGGAGCGGGCCGAGATCGCGGCGTGATTTTTTGCGCGCCTTGACGCAAAGCGCGGATTCAGCGGCTTTCGCTTCCAGGAAAGCAGATTCCGCACTCACGGTGAGGTAGGCATTGATTCTCGGATTCAAGCCCTCGATGCGCTGCAACATGATTTGGGTAAGTTCGACGGGGGAGAGCCTCCGGCTGCGGTAGAGCCTTCCCACTTCGGCAATCGAAGCGAAAGCTAGATCGGCATCGGGACACATCAGTAGATACGCTCCTGGCGGCGCAGGTTTCCGACGGTGCCGAGATTCGCAAGGATGAACGCGAAACGATACTGGTTTTCGTTGCGCACGGAGCCGAAGTTTAGCCGGCGATATTCAAAGCTGAGGCCGCAGCAACCACCGTTGTAGCCAACCTGCGCGAATTGGTCCTGCAGTTGGCCGGCCGCAATGTCGTAGCTCAAACCGCCGGAGACGCTCAGGCCTTTTCGGGTGATGTCGCCGTAGCCGAGGATAGCGCGAATCTGCTGCGACTGTGGCTGCACCACGGGATCCCCTTGCAGCCGGAAATGCGCCACCGTGAAATAGAGCTGGCTATAGGGCTTGAGCTTCAGTAGCGTGCCGAACGTGGAGATTTTGTGGAGTTGGGTATCGTATTCGATGATCTGCTCTGCGTCGAAGCGCCCAGCGGGCGTGAATTTCAGATCGCTAACGATGGGCGACCAGTTGCGGGGAGTGGCGGCGAAGGCGAATGGGGTAATCGAGTCGAGGGCCTCGAAAACGTTGCGCTGCCCGGATACTAGTGCTCCGCCGAAGGTGTTGTCGAAGAAGTGTTTCTGCACCAGGTTCCAGGTCAGAAAATCGACGGGCTGGTCTTCATCGGATTTGACAAAGAGGCGCTGGGTGATGCCGTACTCGATTTCGTTGGTGTTGGTTAGCGTGGCGTTGCTGTCGAAGCGGATAAAGTCCGCAAAATCGTGGACGCCGATGACATCGCGGTAGGTGGCGAAAGTTTCGACGGTGTGTTTATAGCGGTGGCGTGCGTGGGGACGGCCATAGATGCGTTCGAGGGTCGCGGGACGAAATTCCACGGCAAACTCGCCCGTATTGCGCGTGATGGACTCTCCTGTGAGCAGAGACATGGAATTGAGCGAATCTCCGTAGTACGTAGAGCGAAACGCGGCCGATGCAGTAATTCCGAACAGGTCGCGAAAATGCAGTGGGATTGCGACCTTGGGGGAGATTTCGGTGCGCGGCACGAAGCCGGGGGTGTTGAAGAAGGGGTCCTCGCGATGGACGGAGCCAACGAAGCTTTCGAATGAGAGATAAACGGGCAAGTTTTGGAGCGGCGCGCGCTCCACGGAGCTGAAACGAGCTTCAGGCGCGCTGCGCAGGAAGATGCTGTTGGGAGGAGTAAGCTGCAAATAGCTGCGGTCGCTGAGGCTGGCAATGTCAAAGCTGAAGCCGTGGAAATTGTTGCCCAGAAAAACTGAACTGCGGATTTCAGAGTTGATGGCCTCGCCGTAGGTGTCGGAAAAGGCCAGACGGAAGGTGAGCGAAGAGAGTTCGTTGGCGTCGGCGACGAAACGCCAGCCGTGGCTCCACAGCGACTGCACTTCCACTGTCTGCTGATGGCCACCCTGCTTGATTGGTGGGCCCACAGGCTGCGGGACGCCGCGGTCGATGACGCCGAAGTAGTCGTAGCGAATCGAAGTGTTCTCAAAGGGTCTGGCGCGGAATTCTCCGCGCTGTGCGGTGCCGCGATTGCTGAAGTAGTCGAAGCCGAGCGTGGTATCGAGCCACGTGCGCGGGGCCCAGTAGAAGGCGTCGCCGAACACAAATCCTTTCTGTGTGCTGTTGCCAATCAGCGGTAGCAGAAAGCCCGATTGCCGGAGGTGCTCGCCGGCCGGCGCGGTGGCATAGGGAAGCCAAAGCAGGGGCACACGGTATAGCCGAAAATTGGAGCTCACTAGTGCGACGTGTTTCTGCAGCGTGATTTTGGCCTTGGGCGCGTAAAACTGCCAGGTGGGATGGACCGGGTCGCAAATGGTGACCCAGGAATGCCGCACCACGTAGACGTCGTCGGAGACGCGCTCCACTTCCTGCGCCTCGAAATAGAGCGGATTGCGGGAAATCAGCAGGCGCGGGTTGGGACGGCGCTCGAGCTTCAGAAACCCGCGAACGTTTTTGAAGGTGCCGCGCCCGGTGGCAATGTTGAGATGGCCTTCATCGCCCTCCAGATGCTGGTTTTCGAAATCAAAGATGACATGGCCCTTCGCGGTAGCTTGCGAAGTCGCGTCGTCGTACTCGACGTGATCGGATCGGAGGCGCATGCCGCCGTAAGTGATGTCCACATCGTCGTCGGCTATATACAAGCTGCCCACGCGGCGCTGGGCTCCACGCGCGGTGATTTCGGCGATGCTGCCGGAAGGCGGGTGCTGCGGCGCCTGTTGCGAAAAGGCCGGTGCGGGGAGAAAAAGAAAGAGCAGAGCAAACCAGCAGGTTTCGAACTTGCGGACGATTATAAATTGGGGAAGGAAGCGGCTCACGCGGCGAATCAGTCCATGAAAACGAAGAGTTAGCCTAGCATGCGGTCCGCTCAAATTGTAGCAAGGGAATCAGGCCATCCGGATTTGCAGAACCCAAGCACGGGAAGAGGGTGCTACTCGGCCGCTTTTTTGGTCTGCTGCTCCTCGCGCTGAGTTTGATACCACACCAAGGTGCGCCGCAGGCCTTCTTCAAAGTGCACGGCCGGTTCGTAACCAAGAAATTCCCTGGCTAGCGTGATATCCGCCAGCGAATCGCGGATGTCACCCTCGCGCGGGGCTTCGTATTTTGCTTCCAAAGGGGTACCGGAGACTTCACCCAGCATTGCCAGCACTCTGTTCAGCGATATGGAGCTTCCCGTGCCGATATTGTAGGTTTTTCCTCCGGCGCCGGGGGCTTCGCAGGCGGCCAGGTTGGCGGCCACGCCGTTGTCCACGTAGGTGAAGTCGCGGGTTTGCTCGCCGTCGCCAAAGACCGTTGGCGGCGTGCCCTCGAGGAAAGCCGTGCAGAAGCGGGAGAGCACTCCGGAATAGGGGGAGCCGGGATCCTGGCGAGGTCCAAAAATATTGAAGTAGCGCAGGCTCACCACTTCCAGGCCGTAGCACTTTCCAAAACTCTGCGCGTACAACTCGCCGACATATTTGGAAACGCCGTAGGGAGAAATGGGGTTCGGTGGCATGGATTCGGACTTCGGAAGGGTGGGCGTGTCGCCGTATGCCGAAGAAGAAGCCGCGAACACCACGCGCTTCACCTTGTTATCGCGCGCGGCCACCAGTACGTTCAGGGTGCCGTCTACATTGATGCGATTCGTTTCAACAGGATCCTTCACCGAGCGTGGCACCGAGGTACGCGCCGCCAGGTGAATCACGTAGTCCGCCTGGACCATGGCCTTTTGCAGGGCTTCCAGTTCGGTGATCGAGCCTTTCATGAAGGTAATCTTGCCGCGCACATCGGCAAGGTTCTCCTCCTTGCCGGCGGAAAGATCATCCAGGACAACGACACTGTGCCCTCGCCGCACAAGTTCGTCCACCGTATTTGAGCCGATAAATCCGGCGCCCCCCGTGATCAGGTAGCGCATGGGTTGCGTCCCCCCACTGCAAACTAGAGAGTATTGTACGATGGGAGCGGCGAGTGAATGGGGCGAAAAACGGGAGACTCCCACAAAAGTATGGCCAAGAAAATCGGCGTTGTGCTGCTGGCGGTGTTGATCTCTTTTGCGGCAGGTATGTGGGCTTACCGCCAGTACCAACTGCGCCACGCACCGGATTTCACGTCCCCGGCGGTGGTAGCGCCTTCCCACGCGCCGTTTGCGGGCCGACCAGCGGCCCCGAGCCCTCCCGGAAGCACGGCGGCACCGAACAAAGAAGCTGCGGTTGAACCAGCGCCGTTTTCGCCGCGCACGGGTGAAGTGCTGAATTTCGCAGCCAACGTAACGAAGCTGAACAGCACGGTGGCGAATCTGCAAGTGAAAGTGGGAGACCAAAAAAACATTGCCGGCAAAACGGCTTGGCACCTGCAAGCGGTCGCGCATACGGAGAATCCGTATCGCATGGTGTTTCAGCTCGATGATCAGTTTGATTCCTACAGCGAAGTCGGCAACCTGACGAGCCTGCAATACGAGATGCACTTGAACGAGCGGGAGCAAAAAGTGGATACCGTGGAACGCATGGTGCCCTCGGCCAAGGACCCTGCGCCGCCCGATGCAGCTGCGGCGCGCGTGTTGCCCGGCACACGCGATCCCATTGGCATGCTCATGTTTCTGCGCGGGGTAGACTGGGATAAGACACCGCAAGTGCGCTCGCCCGTTTATGACGGCCACAAGTTATACGATGTGCGCGCGGTGCGCGTGGCGCGTGGGCAAACGGTGAGCTTGGTCGCCGGCAAGTACACTGCCAGCAAAATCGAGATTCATGTGCTGGAGAACGGTACAGAGATGAAGGACGCGCACTTTCTGCTGTACATCTCGGAACGCGCGGACCGTTTGCCCGTGTTGATGGAGGCCGTGCTGCCGGTCGCCACAGCCACGGTGGAATTGACCAAAGTTCACTAGGACCGTAAGCCCTAGCAGAGAACGATCTTCGAGCGGTTGCGGATGACGCGGCGCGTGGCGTTGCGTGTGTCAATCACCAGCTTGGCGGCATCGACAATGGCCGCGTAATCATAGCTGGAATGATCCGTGGCGATTACCACGGCGTCATACTTAGGCAGAGTAGACGCGTTCAGGGGCACGGATTCCATCTTTGAATAATCGTAGTGGCGCATCTTGTGCAGCCGCGCAAAGTACGGATCGTTGTAATCGAATTCCGCACCGCGCTTTTGAAGAATTTCCATGATTTTCAGGGTCGGTGATTCGCGCAGATCGTCCACATCTTTTTTGTAAGCGACGCCAAGGATCAGCAGGCGGGAGCCACGCAGGCTCTTTTTCTGGGTGTTGAGAGCTTCGGCGATCGAGTCGACCACGTGATAGGGCATCGCGGTGTTCACTTCACCGGCCAGCTCGATGAAGCGCGTGGAAAAATCGTACTTGCGCGCTTTCCACGACAAATAAAAGGGGTCAACGGGAATGCAGTGGCCGCCGAGGCCCGGGCCGGGATAAAAGGGCATGAAACCGAAAGGCTTGGTGTTGGCCGCGTCGATCACTTCCCAGACGTCCACGCCCATGCGCAGGCAGAGCAGCTTGAGTTCGTTGACCAGGGCAATATTTACGCAGCGAAAGATGTTTTCAAGCAGCTTGGTCATCTCCGCTGCGCGCGTGGAACTGACCGGCACAACGCGCGCCACCACCTGCCCGTAAAGCGCCTGCGCCGCGCGTCCGCTCGGCGGGTTCACGCCGCCCACGACCTTGGGAATCTGCGCCAGCCCAAATTGCTTATTGCCGGGGTCTTCGCGTTCCGGAGAAAAGGCCAGGAAGTAGTCGAGCGGGACGTTTTCGTTTTCCGGGCCGGAAGCAACCGGGCATTGCAAGCCGCTTTTAGCGAGAATCGGCAGCAACAGCTCTTCAGTTGTGCCGGGATAGGTCGTCGATTCCAGCACGACTAACTGGCCGCGAACCAGGTGCGGTTGAATGGACTTTGCGGTGTTCTCTACATAGGTCAAGTCCGGCTCGCGATATTCGTTGAGGGGCGTGGGCACGCAAATGATGACGGCGTCGGCTTCTTTCAGTTTGGAAAAATCGGTGACGGCGTTGAAATGGCGGCTGTTTACGAATTGCTGGATTTTGGTCTGTGGGATGTGCTCGATGTAGGATTTCCCGGCGTTCAGCATTCTTACCTTTTCGGGATCGGTGTCGAATCCGGTGACCTTATGGCCGGCCTCCGCAAAACGCAGCGCCAGCGGAAGTCCCACGTAACCACAACCGATGACGGCGACTTTCAGTTGTGTGCCCTTGAAAAATTCCGGTCGTCTATCTGTTGGCATAGGAGGGAAAAAGGCTCCTCGTCTTTATAAGGTATGTGGTGAAGGCTGGTGGGCCGGAACGACCAACAGCCATAACTTACTATATCAGTTTCCTGAACATCCCCAGAATCGGAGCGCGGCGTGTCGCGAGACTTTTACATTGAGCGCATAGCAGTGCGGTTTGCCTGGAATGCCGGAACAAGGCAAGATAAACGTCGCGAAAAGCGTCCATCAACCGCGGACACTGAATCTTTCGATGACCACTGTTTTTCTGATTCTTTTGCTGGGACTCGGCGTTGGTGTCTTGGTAGGCCTGCTGGGCATCGGCGGCGGGGTGGTGTTGGTACCAGCGATGGTGTATCTGTTGCACTACGACCAACACCTGGCGCAAGGCACGTCGTTGTTTATTCTGCTGCCTCCGATCGGGCTGGGGGCGCTGCGCGAGTATTGGAAAAACGGGCAGGTGGATTTGCGCGCAGGGATTTGCTGCGCGGCGGGCTTTCTACTGGGGGGATACGGTGGAGGATGGATCGCCGTACCATTGCCATCGCACTATCTGCAGGCTATTTTCGGATTTTTTCTGATGCTTTCGGCGGTGTTGCTGTCGCGGAAGACCAACCTAGCGACGCCGCAAGCGTCGGGATCCGCGGGTGCCGCCAGTTTGCGTGCAGGTCACATGGCGGGATTTTTCTTTACCGCCGTATTTTGCGGCGTAGCCGCGGGGCTGGTGGGCATCGGTGGCGGGGTTCTGCTGGTACCTCTGCTGGGATTGTTGTTTGGATTCAGCCAGCACAAGGCTCAGGGCACAAGCCTGGTTGCTCTTATTCCGCCGACGGGGTTGCTCGCGTTCCTGGTCTACTGGAAAGGGGGCTATGTGAATTGGCACACCGGTGCGCTACTGATTCCGGGCGTGCTTCCGGGCGGAATTCTGGGAGGAATGCTGGCGCGGCAACTGAACCCGCGGCGCATGCGCCAGGTGTTTGCGGCGCTGATATTTTTGCTCGGCGTATGGCAGGTCTTCTCGGCATGGCGCCGATGACGCATACTACGAATACATGATCGATCTTCACTGCCACATTCTGCCGGGGCTGGACGACGGCGCCAAAACGATCGAAGAAGCGCTGGCCATGGCGGAAGACGCCATCGCCGACGGGATCACCCATCTGGCCGGCACGCCGCACGCCAGCCCCGAATACAAATTTGATTTTCAGAAGGTGCGGGCCGCGCGCGAGGAACTCCAGAGCCGTGTGCAAGGCCGCCTGACCGTAAACACGGGTTGCGACTTTCATCTCGACCACGAGAATCTCACGCTACTGCGGAAGAATCCCGTGCCCTATTGCATCAACCAGAAGGATTATCTGCTGGTGGAGTTCAACGAATTTTCCATTCCCCCTGCCATGGATCAAACACTGCACGAATTGCACCTGATGGGCCTGCGCCCGGTGATCACGCACCCGGAGCGCAACGGTATCCTGCGCACGCGGCCGGAACGCCTGCAATCCTGGGTGCGCATGGGATGCTACACGCAGGTCACCGCGGGTTCGTTGACCGGTGTCTTCGGATCCGCCGCGCAGGAAGACGCCTGGGCTTGGATTCGGCAGGGCCTGGTGCATTTTGTTTCCAGCGACGGCCATAACACCGCGCGTCGGCCGGTGAGGCTGCATTTTGCGTTTGACGCCGTGGCCCGCGAATGCGGCGAGGAACTGGCGCGCGCGTTGTTGGTGGACAATCCACTTGCGGCGCTGCGGGGAGACCCGCTGCCGTACACTCCCGAGCCTGCGACGGAGCCCGCGCGCCGCAAGAAACGCTTCTTCTTTTTCTAGTTTGCCGGCTGAAGCGGCAACCCCGCCCAGGTGTTGAGCAGGCCGAGCACTTCGCGCACCACGTCCAGGGTGTCGCGCGTGTTCTTCCACCAGCGGCGGGGCTCGAATTCGTCGTCGCTGACGCCGCGCACAATGGCCGTGCCGTCGTTTGAACAGAGCAGCCGCCAAAGCGCGGCGGTGCGGCGAGTGTGCACCTTGGAGGTCACCAGGATGATGCGGCGGTCCGGCAAATTGCGCAGAGCTTTGCCGAAGGTTCGCATTTCGTCGGCGGTGTTGACAATTGGCGGATCGAGGATGTGAATGGCGTTTTCCGGAACGCCCTGGTGCTGCAGAATCAGCCGGTTGTAAGCTTCGTCTCCGGCATAGGGCACACCGTATCTCTGCAGCGTGGCGCCCGGCTCCACGGAATAGCTGAGCCACACTTGCGGCGCGTAGCCCTGATTATAGAGGCAGGCCGCTTCCAGGGCGCGGTCCGGCATCCTGCCGCTAAGGACCGCGATTGCCGACGCTTTTTGCAGGGGGTCCTCGCGGTCAAGCCACCGGCCGACATTCACAAAAGCCAGCAAAGCGAAAAACAAGAGCGCGCCGACCAGAGAGAGCCAGATGCGTGGCTTGCGCGCCGCTCGATTGGGAAGAATCGTCGCCAGGAACATTGACCACATGCTAATCCGTGGCCAATTTTCGCGCAAATCGCGGATTTGCATTGGCCAAAGTTCTCCTGGACAAGATACACTTACGACTTTTGGAGTGCGCGGGAGGCCGAATGAGAGCGGTGGTCACGGGCGGTGCGGGATTTCTGGGGTCGCATTTATGCGACCGGTTGCTAGCCGAAGGCTGGGAAGTCCTGGCGCTGGACAACCTGATTACTGGCAGCGACCGCAACATCACGCACCTTGCCGGCAATCGGAAATTCCAGTTTGAGAAAAAGGATGTGAGCGAGCCGCTGCGTGTAACCGGCGAAGTAGGCTACGTGTTTCATTTCGCATCCCCGGCCAGCCCCCCAGATTATCTGAAATTTCCCATCGAGACCCTGAAGGTTGGCTCCATCGCCACGATGCAAGCGCTCGATCTGGCGCACGAGAAAAATGCGAAATATCTGCTGGCTTCGACCAGCGAATGCTACGGCGATCCGGACATCTCCCCGCAAAACGAAAGCTACTGGGGCCGCGTGAACCCCATCGGTCCGCGGAGTGTTTATGACGAGGCCAAGCGCTTCGCCGAAGCCACCACCATGGCCTATCATCGGCACTTGCAGGTGGATACGCACATTGTCCGCATCTTCAACACTTATGGACCGCGCATGCGCCTGAATGATGGGCGTGCCCTGCCAAACTTCGTCTACCAGGCGTTGAGCGGGAAGCCACTGACAGTTTACGGGGAAGGGAAACAGACGCGCAGCTTCTGTTACGTCTCCGACCTGATTGACGGGATTTACCGGCTTAGCCAGTCCAATGAACACTTGCCCACCAACATCGGAAATCCCACGGAGCTCTCTATCCTGGAATTCGCCGAGCGCATCCGCGCCGAATTTCCCAATCCTCCGAAGCTCATTTTTGAGCCGCTACCCGAAGACGATCCCAAGCAGCGTCGCCCGGACATTTCCAAGGCGAAAAAGCTACTGGGCTGGGAGCCGAAGGTAAGCCTGGAAGAGGGCCTGCACCTTACGCTGCAATATTTCCGCGAACAATACGCCAAAATGACAGCGCCCTGCTGAGCGGGGCCAGCCTCAGGCGCGTGCGGGAAGGTCTAAGGGCGGCCGAAGGAATAGTAGTCAAAGCCCAGGGCTTGCATTTTGCGGGGTTCGTAAAGATTGCGGCCATCGATGACCAGGCGGCGGCTCATCAGGTGGCCTGCTTTTTCCCAATCGAGCTTCTTGTAAATCGGCCATTCGGTGCACACCAGTGCGGCATCGGCGCCCTTCAGCGTTTCGTAGGCATCCTCGAAATACGAAATCGTGGGGAACAAGGGTTTAGTGCGCGAAATCGCTTCTGGATCGGTGGCGTTCACCCGCGCGCCTTCATCGAGCAGGCGGCGAATCACTTCGAGCGCTGGGGCGAAACGAATATCGTCGGTGTTGGCCTTGAAAGCCAGTCCCAACACGGCAACGCGCTTCCCGCGAACCACCCACAAGGCCTTGTGTACTTTCTCGAGGAAGCGTTCGAGGCGCTGCTTGTTGACGCGCTCGGCCGCCTTCAGGATGTCGAAATCCACACCGACACAGGCAGAAAGATGGATGAAGGCTTGAATGTCCTTGGGGAAACAGAAGCCGCCAAAGCCCAGCCCGGCCTTCAGAAATTGTGTGCCGATGCGAGGGTCGAGGCCCATGGCGCGAGTGACCTCCTCGACGTCCGCGCCAATGCGTTCGCAGAGGTCGGCAATCACGTTGGCGTAGCTGATCTTTAAAGCCAGGAACGAATTCGAGGCGTGCTTGATCAGCTCAGCACTGCTGATGGTGGTCACCAGAAGTTCGCCATCCCCCTTCGGGCATTGGCCCGCATGCACGGGACAATGAAATTTCTTTTCCAGGATCGGTTTATAGATTTCGCGTAGCGTGGCAGCGCTTTTTTCGTCTTCCACGCCCACGACGATGCGGTCCGGATGGAAAAAGTCGGAAACCGCGGTTCCTTCGCGCAAGAACTCCGGATTCGAAGCCACCTGGAATTTGATTTTTCCATCGGGAGAATAGGCCGCGAGGGCTTTGAGGAGCTGCATCCCCGTCAGCGCAGGCACGGTGCTCTTTTCCACCACGAGTTTCGGAGTGCGCGCTTCGGTTGCGACTTGCCGCGCCACATTATCGATGGCAGATAGGTCCGCTTCGCCGGACCCCTTCGGCGGGGTGCCCACGCAGATGAATATGACTTCACCGCTGCGAATGGCTTCACCCGCATCCGAAGTGTAACTGATTTTCTTTTCCTTTACTGCGCGCTCGAGCACCTCGCGCAGATGCTCCTCGTAGATGGGGACCTTGCTGGCTTTCAATTGCGCGATGCGATTCTCGTCAATGTCAGTGCAGAAGACTTCATGGCCTGCCGCGGCCAGGCAAGCGCCGGTCACCAGCCCCACATAACCACACCCGATTACCGTCAAACGCACCTTCGTTTCTCCTTGTGTCCCGCCGGTCCGCAGAATGCATTCTCGAGAAGCGATACTACTTTCAGTATGCCGGATTCCCGCCGCCGGCGGCTGGGAAAGCAAAGGGATGTGCTCATCCTTTTTTGCCGAGCAGGAGACCGCGAAGACCCAGAAGCACCAGCTTCGGTTGGCGGCGAATGACATTCCAAAGCAGGCGTGTGGACTCGTCGCGGTTAATCTCACCCAGCGATTCGCGGGCGGAAACGTTCAATAGGTCCACCAATTGCGAATAATCTTCCTGCTTGAAGTCGTGCAAAGCGCGCCGGACAAGCCAGTGAGTGCCGAGCTCGCGGCGCAGCATGCGCAGTTCAGCCTTTCCTTTTTGCAAAATGGCATCCGCCACGCCGCGTGCGCCGCGAAATCCAGTCACGATGCCACCTACGGTAGAAACCTTCACCTGTGCCGCTGCATCGCCCACCAGGTAGACGTCTCCGTTGCCAACGGTACGCTGCACCGGCACCCAGCGCTTGTAGACCGGGACGCGTGCGCCCTGCCACTCTAGCGGCTCGAGACCCTTTTTTTCCAGGAAGCGATCGAAGAGAATCTTCGTGGCGCGGCCCTGCTCGCCGATAACGCCGACGGCCGCGCGTTCCGGCGACTCCGGAATCATCCAGTAAAAGTAAGGCGTATCATCCGGAATAAACCAAACGCGCGTGGTGTCCGGCGGGCAGTCTTTCGGAAGCTTTACCACCGCCTGCACCAGGGGCACGGTTTCCACGGGCGGCCAGCCGGCAGCGCGGGCCACCCGGCTTGCCGCTCCGTCGGCGCCGACGACGCTTCCGGCGTGCACTTCTTCGCGCTTGCCGCCCTGGTCCACGTCTACGTGCAAACCCTTGGCATTTGGAGAAAGGGCGAGGAAGCGCGTGTCGTAACGCAATTTTGCGCCCGCATGGGTGGCTTCCGCAGTCAGCGCGCGGATCAGGCGGGAACGTTCGATGATCAGGTCGGGGTGTTTCAGGGCCACCTGGGCGGAGCGGCCGTCGGTGAACAATTCGAAGCGTCGGATTTCGTTCAGGATGCTGGAACGCGCCGCAGCACTGGTCTGGTTTTTGAAATAATCGGTGACGATCAACGTGCGTGGCGCGGGGTCAGGGCTGGGTTTCGCTTCGAGAACACTGACCCGGCGCCGGCCGCGAGCGATGCAAGCGGCCGTATACAGGCCGGCGGCGGAGCTTCCAATGACAAGAACATCTTCGGCGTCCCGTGATTCGCGGGACCTGTGTGTTTCGTGTTCCACCGTCTTGCTTACCCTGCAAAAAGGAATGATTCGCTCGCCCCACCTGGCGAACTCTGCCGGGGTTCCGGCGAAGTGGGCACAATCAGGCCGGCGCGCATGCAGCGACAAGGATTATAGCGAATCCCTCTTTGCACACCAAACACCCGTTCGTGTCCGGGGTTTCCGCGCGGATTGCCGGGAGGAGGGGATTCTAAGCGGCTTTCGCCTGTTTGTGCGCCTGCTTCTCGTACGGGGCGCGTTCCAGCAAGATGATTGCGCCGAGCAAGGTCCCAACGACAGCCAAGGCCACCAGTGCCGCTCCCCGGTTCGAAAGATAGGAGACCAGCACCGCGGCACTTCCGCACACCGCTCCCACCAGATACATCGTCAGCACTGCGCCGCGTTGTCCTAGGCCCAGATTGGCGAGGCGATGGGCGGAGTGGTCCTTGCCGGGAGTGGCGAAGGGAAGCAGGCCACGCCGCGAGCGGGAAATCGTGACCAGGGTGGTGTCGAAAATCGTGGCGCTAAGGACCAGCACAGGTGCCAGCCAGTTGGCGACCGGGGAAGCGTGTTCCAGCCGCAGCTTCAAGGCCAGCGTGGCCATCAGGAAGCCAAGGAACATCGCGCCGCCGTCGCCCATAAAGATTTTGGCCGGCTTGAAGTTCCACCGGAGAAAACCCGTAGCCGCGCCAAGAACCGAGGCAGCCAGCACGGTCACCAGGGTTTGCCCGTTGAGATAGGCAAGCATCGCGAAAAAGACCGAGGCCATGGCCGCAACGCCCGCGCAGAGCCCGTCCATGTGATCCAGGATGCTGAAGGAAGCAGTGATGCCAACCACCCAAATGACCGTGAGCGCGAAGTCCATCCAGCGTCCCACATTTCCGGAAACGAGCCCGCCGAAGAATTGCGCGTGGATTCCGCTGGCCAGAAGGATTACCGCGGCCAAGGGCATACCGGCGAATAATTTGATCTGGTGATGCAGCAGGCCGCGATCGTCGAGGAAGCCAACGACGGCAACAAGGGTCGCTCCGGTGACGATGCCCAGGACTTGCGCGCGTGCCGGGCCGTCAAAAACGATCAGGATGGCCATCATAACGCCGCCGTACATGGCCAGGCCGCCCAGCAAGGGGATCGGTTTTAAATGAACTTTTCGTGGGCCGGGCAGATCGACCATGCCCACGCGAATGGCTAATGCCCGGACCGGAACAGTTAAAAGAAGGGATCCAGTTGCTGCAATCAGAAAAGCCAGCAAGCCCGCGCTCATTCATCCTCAATGTACGTTCTGAGGAAACTGGCAGAGGGCGAGGAACCAGTTATGCACAGAGACGCTGCCGGTTTGGGATCCGGCACCCATGTCACGTCCGAGTCCGGCGGTTGAGAGAGCCGCCAGGCTGCCCCACGCAGCTAAGACAAAGTAGCGCGAAAAAACGGAATGCGCCAGACGAAAATGAGGGGACCAGGGAATGATTATAGTAGAATAAACAATATCTTAACCTTTCTATAAACAAGAATCAGGTGGCTGCGGCGCTTTCTTCGAGGAGGCGGACGAGTTTGCCCAGCTCTTGATCGCGGTCGTATTTCGACGCCGCTGCCAGCGCGGCCTGGCCCATCGCCTGCAGTGTCGCCGGATCGCGCCACATTCTGCGCACAACCTCCGCAAACTCCCAGGGGTTATCGGGGTCCGCGCTCAGCGCGAATCCCTTTTTTTCGCCAATCGAAACCACGTCGCATTCGCGCGGCGCCACTGCCACGATGGGCTTCCCGGCGGCGAGGATACCGTACATTTTACTGGGCACCACCACGCCTTCCAGGCCACGCTTCACGGTGATTATGTGGGCATCAGCCGCGGCCAGCACCGAAGGAATCTTGCTGCCGGGAAAAAAGGGAAGAAAGCGGACGTTAGGAATGTTCGTGGCCGCCGCCTCGAGGCGGGTGCGTTGTGCGCCATCACCGACAAACACCAGACCGATTCCGTCGTCCGCGAATTGCGCAGCACCCGCCAGCAACACGTCCCACGCTCCGTAGAAGCCCAGGTTCCCGGCATGCAAAAGGACAAAACGAAAGCCGCCACGAATTTCGCGCACCGCTTCGGGATCGATTTGTGGCGCTGGCGAGCCGGCGGGTGGAATCTCCGTCCCATCGCGCACCACAACCACGCGGGAAGGATCCACTCCCTTGCCCATGATACGATGGCGCATGTCTTCGCCGAGAACAACAACGCGCCGCGCGCGGCGCAAGGCCCAGCGGTGCAATCTCTCCCAGATACGCGCGAGCATGCCAGGCCGGACGATGGAGCCGCCTACGGCCATGTCCGGATACATGTCGCGAATGTTGTAGACGTAGGGCCGGCCCTTCAACAGCGCGACAAACGCGCCGACGATTCCCTCGAACGGAGGATCGGTCATTGCCAAGACGATGTCGCACGGCAGAAACAGAGCACGCGGCACGGCCAGAATCACGTAGCTCAGATAGTTGAAAATGCGCTTCTTCATCTGCGTGCGCGGATAATCCGACGAACCAACGCGCATAATGCGCACACGCCCGGACCGCTCAGTTTGCAAGAGCCGCCAGGGTAGCCGCTCGTCAGGGTCGTAGGAAGGGCGGCCGCAAAGAATCGTTACGTCGTGTTTCTCGGAGAGCGCGGCGACGACCGTTTGCGCCATTTTGGCCGTGGCTGAAGTGTCCGGCGGGTAATAAAGGTTCAGGAGCAGAACGCGCACGGCACGATTGTACAGGGGAAGCGGAACGCCTTGAAATCCGGCCCTTGGTCAAAGGGTCAGGGTTCGCGTGAGAACGCTCGGTTGTACGTCACAGCCGCGCAAACCTGAATGTGCTATTCGTGAATCGAATAAAGTGTGGCGCCAGGAACGCGTCTGCAATTTAAGATCAGGGTTCGCTCCCCCGGGAGAGGTACATGGAAGTCCTAGTTGAGCATCTGGGTTCTGTACAGTTTGAGATTAAAGCGCGGAATCATTCCATCGTTAGCGACCAGCCCGTGCCGAGCGGCGGGTTTGACGAAGGGTTTACGCCGCCGGAATTGCTGCTGGCGTCGCTCGGCTCTTGCGCGGGATATTACGTCGCCGAATACCTGCGGAAGAACAAGCTGGCCACGGAAGGGACGCGGGTGCGTGTCACCGGCGAAAAAGTAAAGGACCCGCTGGCGCGCATGACCAATTTCGCGATTGAAGTGGACACGCCCGTGGACTTGACCGCCGAGCAGTCGAAGGGCGTCGAAGAAGCGGTGGAACACTGCCTGGTGCACAACACCTTGCTCCATCCACCCAAGATTTCGCTGAAGGTAACCAGCCCGGCCGCGGCCGAGAAGTAGTGGTCTATTCCGGGCGGAGCGGTTCAGGCGATTTTTGTGCCGCTGTAGACGCTCACTGCGGAGCCTTCCGCCACAAATGCCGAATCCGGTTTCTTCCGAAAAACCTCGGAGAGTTCTTTTCCATAAAGGTTCGTCGGGTCGCCTGTGAATTGGGCTTCGGAACCCATCCACACTTTCCAGGGCACATGCTCCACGCGATACTCAACCGTGCCCCCGTCTTTTTGCGCTGAATAGCCCCAGTAATGCTCGGAAATAAACTGTTGCGCGCTGCCCTCTGCAGGCAGCGCGGGAGCGCCTTCTATGCGTGCCCTGAGGACGCACCAGTTTCCGCGGTTCCTCCATCCGTAATCGAGAGTCATTCGCTGGCCACTCATTTCCAGAGCGTGCTTCATGGGCCGGTTCACGTAGTTCTCGCCGTAAAACCAGCGGGCAGCTTTGGCGATTGCCAGCCGCGGCACGATCTCTGCGATGAACACGACACCCCGGCGGATTTCCCCCTCCACCTTACGCCGCACATAGAAACGCAAGTTGATTTCCGTGAAATCGGCGTGAAAAGGAATCGCCAGCTTTCCGCGCAATCTGGTTTCGAGAAACCGGAAGCCGACCAGGCTCACGTAGGTTTTGCCCTGAAAGGAATCCAATTCAGCTCCAAGCGGCACATGGCAGCGGAGGAGCTCCGGCTCTACCTCGTAATTAAGCAGGAGTAGGTCACGCCATTCGGCGGTTAGGAATACGTTGGAGCTTGCCCCGTACTCGCTCGTTGCTGGAGTCATCCCGCTCGGTGTCACAACGGGCGGGTAATCAGCGTACCGCCAAGGACCAGCGCGTCCATCTGCGTGCGCAAATAACAGTCGA
Organism: Candidatus Acidiferrum sp.; assembly: GCA_035262705.1. Taxonomy (GTDB): domain Bacteria; phylum Acidobacteriota; class Terriglobia; order Acidiferrales; family UBA7541; genus Acidiferrum. Next base: position 58,775 of record DATFSI010000123.1, read on the forward strand.
GGGCTTCTTCCGGGCGGCAGACGATTGGCTCATTGTCGTTGAAGGAAGTGTTTAGAACCACAGGCACGCCGGTTTGCTTTTCGAATTCCTGGATCAATGCGTAGTAGCGTGGGTTGGCTTCGCGAGTGACGGTTTGCAGGCGGCCGGTGCCGTCCACATGCGTGGGCGCGGGAATTTTGTCGCGCCTTTCCGGGCGCACGGAATACGCCAGATTCATGAACGGCGAAGGGTGGGATTTTTCAAACCATTCGCCGGTTTTTTCCGCCAGGATCGACGGCGCAAAGGGGCGGAAGATCTCGCGGTGCTTGATGCGGCGGTTCAGGATTTCTTTCATCTCTGGGCGGCGGGGATCGGCGACGATGCTGCGATTGCCCAGCGCCCGCGGCCCCCACTCCGCACGGCCTTGGTACCAGCCTAGAATTTTTCCATCGGCGATGATAGCCGCGATGCGCCGGAGCAGTTCCTCTTCGGGAAGTTCCGCGATGGAGTGGCCGCCCTGGGAAACAGGACTGGATCGAATCGCGCTCTGGATTTCCTCCGCGGAATAGGCAGGGCCCCAATAGGGATGATCCAGCACGAATGACCGCGGTTTTCCAAGAATCTGGTGCCAAACGTAGAAAGCCGCCCCGACCGCTAGCCCGGCGTCGCCCGCCGCGGGGTCGACGTGCACCTGTTCGAACGGGGTGGCATCGAAGATTTTTCCGTTGGCGACGCAATTGAACGCCACTCCACCTGCCAGGCACACGGCCTTTGCACTCGTTCTCGCGGCCAGCTTCTTGAGCATGCCCAGATAGACTTCTTCGAGCCGTGCCTGTAGCGTAGCGGCCATGTCGCGATGCCGCTGCTCGAGCGGTTCGTCGGGTTGGCGTGCGGGCGCTTTTAGTCGCCGCGGCATGGCCTCGGAAAACATTTTCCCCAGCGTGGGCGTCTGGTCGGACTCGGCCCAGGACATTTCCGGCCCGGTTTTGTGATGCGTGAAGTAGTCGAGCCCGAGCTTGAAGCCGAACGCGCCGCCATTGCTATCGAAGCGAAGTATGTCGCGGAATTCCTGGAGATACGCGGGCTGGCCGTAAGCCGCCAAGCCCATCACCTTGTATTCGTCGCCGAATTTCAGGAAGCCAAGGTATTGCGTGACCGCGCTGTAGTACAAACCCAGCGAATGGGGAAAGGCGATCGCGCCGTCAATGCGCATGCGATTGCCCGTGCCCAGGCCCCACATCGAGCTTGCGAAATCGCCCAGACCATCGGCGGAAAGCAACGCGGCGGTATCGAATGGTGAAACGAAAAACGTGCTCGCCAGATGTGCCTGGTGGTGTTCGACGCGGTGAAAGCTCGCTTTGAGTTTTGCGGGGTCGCTGTCGAAGGCCCAAGCCAGTGCCGCCGGAATACCCGTAAACTTCGAAATTACCCTTGCTCGCTCGCGCGCGAACGACGGCATGCGCAAGGCATAGAAGAGTTTCCTACCCAGCCGCGCATAAGGATTGCGTGGCACGGCCACGTGATCCAGATCCGCCAGCGTAATACGCGCTACCTGCAGGCAGTAGCGGATCGCGGCTGCCGGAAATCCCGCGGCGTACTTCACGCGGTTGAAGCGCTCCTCCTCCACCGCTGCCACCAGCTTCCCGTCGCACACCAGCGCGGCCGAAGCGTTTCCGTGATACGCGTTGACGCCCAGAATATTCATCTTTGAATTTAACAGTGTACCCAAAACCCGCGGTCTGCTGTTAACGCCAGAAAATTCCGCTATTTCGAACTTTTCAGGACAAATGCTTGCGACACCATTCGTTGAGGACGTAGAGCGACCACGGACGGGACCAGGTCGTCTGTCCGCGCTGGAAATTTTCCCAGACTGCTTGCACGCCGGTGGGATGCAGATGCTCCGCCAGCGCCGGCGCAAGATTGAGGAAGCTGGATTCGAGGCGCGGCCGCAGCGAATTGCGCATCCAATCTTCCCACGGCAAGGTAAACGTGCGCTTCGCTTGCTGGAAAATTTCCGGGGGCAGCAACCCTTCCAGCGCCGCGCGCAGTAAAGCTTTTGATGATTCCGGCCGCACCCGCGCTTCATCCGGCAGCGCGCACATAAACTCTACCAACGGTGTATCGAGCAAGGGCACGCGCACTTCCAACGAACGCGCCATGCTCACCGAATCCGTGTCGCGCAGTAGCGTGCTGGCCATGTAGGTGCGCATCTCCAGCCAGGAAACGCCAGCCACCGGCTCGAGTTCCCGCGCCTGGTCGGCAGTGCGCTCCAACCAACCCAGCCACGTGGGATCGAGCGTCACGCCGTCCGCGGCAACCGCGCTGCTGCGGAAGCGGGGCTCGGTCAAGCGCCACAGGTCCGACGGCGGAAACAGCAGGCGCGTGAAAAAATATGGATGCGGAAAAACATTCGGCGCCAGCCAGGCATCGCCGGCTTTGCGTCCGGCATCCGCGCTCCCAAGCTTGGCCAACAGGCCGCTGATCAATGGGCTGCTTACCCGGCGAAACGCAAGGGGCACGAAGCGCGCGAGAAGCTCCAGGCGCATGAGACGCGGCGTATCCGAAAAGGTGCGATAGCCGGCGAACAGCTCGTCGCCTCCCAGACCAGAAAGTGCCACTTTGAGTCCCACTTCGCGGGCCGCCCAGGACACGAAATATGTGTTGATGCCGTCCATCGTCGGTTGATCCAGCGAGGACACGGCTTCATCGAGCCGCATGAGCATGTCCGTACCCTTCAAGGGAACTTCCGTGTGGTGCGTGCCAGTGGCCTCGGCGACGCGGCGCGCTAAAGGCGCTTCGTCGTATGGTGTATCGGGGAAGGACAGCGTGAAGCTCTGGATGCCTTTCTGCGCGCGAACGGCGAACGCCGCAACGGCGCTGGAATCGAGGCCGCTCGAAAGAAAAAGCCCCACCGGCACATCGGCAATCAGATGCGCGCGCACGGCATCCTCGAGCAGAGACCGCACGCGCGGAACAGCGGCGACTAAGTTTCGCGGCCTTTGCGGATCGCGGACCGCGGCGGTCTGTCGCGGATCCCACCACGGGCGTGCGCGCGGCGTGCGCCGCCGGTCCGGTATGTGCAGCAGCAAGCGGTGCCCCGGAGGCAGGGAAAACGCGCCTTCAACCAGAGTCAACGGTTCGGACACACTCCCGAAAAGGAGGTAGCTGGTGAGCGCATCCGGCGAAAAGTTCCGCCGCACGACGCCAGCGGCCAGCAGCGCGCGGAGTTCCGACGTAAAGGCAAAGCCTTCGTGCGTGCGCGCATAGTACAGGGGCTTGATGCCCAGGGGGTCGCGCGCCAGAAAAAGCAGCGGCACGGTAGCGAAATGATTGCGCAGGTCGACGAGCGCAAACGCAAACATGCCTCGCAATTCGTCGAGCAAGTCCTCGCCCCACTCTTCCCAGCCGTGCACCAGGATTTCGGTATCCGATTGCGTATGGAATTTATGACCGCTCTGGCGCAAGCGCTCGCGCAATTCGCGGTAGTTGTAGAGTTCACCGTTGAAAACGACGGCGATGTCTCGGGTCTCGTTCCAGAGCGGTTGGTGCCCGCCGGGCAGGTCAATGATGCTGAGGCGGCGCATGCCCAGAGCCGTGCCCGGCAGGCGTGGGTCGCTGACCAGAAAACCCTCGTCGTCCGGGCCACGATGCTGCATGGCTTCCGCCATGGCACGCACACGGCGCCCGGCTTCATCGCTTGTGGAAGCGTTCGCGAATCCGCAGATACCGCACACGCGCTACTTGATCCCCGGGGTGGAAAAAAAGGAAGCGCTGGCGTGACGCAGACTGGTGCGCAGGTGGAAGCGCGGAATCCGCAAGCGATGATCCGCCAGCCAGGCCACCAGGAAACGCAGCAACAGGGAAAAGACCAGGACGCTTGCCGAGACGAAAAAGCAGAGGAACGAGCGGCGCTCGACAAGCAGGCTCCACTCCACACTTTCGTCCCATCCCGGATAAAGGCGGTCAAGGATCAAACGCAGCTTCGAGCCCAGAAAAGGCAAAGCGGCTACGCGGACGTGCGCATACCTTTCGTAAGAGTACAAAGGAAGATAACCGGGGATGCGGCCGATCGCTTCCTGGAAGATTCTCGGATCCTGCAGGTCCTTGCGCGTCAGCAGATTCCCTTGGGCATCCTGCATGATGACGCGATAGGTTGCGTCCACAATCACCCAGCGGCCGTCCAGCTTGACCTCGGCGACCACGTGCTTCGCGGTACGGTCCGGGGAAAGCAGCAGGAGCCGCCGCGACTCCAGGCCCGCACTGCGGGAAAGATTCAGGAAAGCGTTGGTGGCGCTGCCGCAGACTTCCAGGAGTTGCCGGTAATTCAAGGTATCGGTGGGATCGTGAGGCGAAAGCGCGGAGGGATCCGGGGCTTCATAGCGGGGCGGCCCCACGCTCATCCAGGTGAGAATGGCATCCACTCTTTGCCGTGACGTGGACGCCTCCGGGATAATCGCGTCGGAGAAACCTTGCAGGTAATCGCGAACGGACTGCTCCCATTCACCCGTAAAATAAATGGCCACTATAGAAAGAGCAAGCAGCGCGTTGGTCGTCCACCAGATGAGGCGGAATATCCGATGACTACCCACGAATCACTTCCATTCCTAAGCCGAATTCGCCTACGGCCTGGCAGGATCCGCCAGCCTGCAAAATAGAGCATGCATCTCGCGGGTAGGCTGGCCCCAGTCTAATCGCTGCATGGCGGCCGCGCAACCCTTCTTCATTTGCTGGTAACGTAGCGGGCTTTGCAATTGGTCGAGCAACGCTTGGGCCAAGGCGTGGGCGTCGTGTTCAACGACCACGCCGGCGGTGCCCTCTAGCAGCGGTGCGATACCGCACTGCCGGGTGACGATCACCGGCGTGCCGGCGGCCACCGCCTCAGCTGCGGTGTTACCGAAATTTTCGTTCTGCGAAGGCAGCACGAAGATCTCCGCATCGCGATATGCGGCCCATTTGAGGTCGCCCGTAAGCGGGCCGGCGAAGTGCACGCGCTGCTGCATTCCCGTTTGCGCGGCCATGCCCTGCAGCTTGCCAAGCATTCCCGATTCGTCGGGCCCCGCAAACGCCAGATGCGCGGCGCCTTCCGCCGCAGCCATCTGCGCGAAAGCCTGCAGCAAAAGGTCAGGGCTTTTCTTTTGCGACAAGCGTCCCAGAAAAAGCACCAGTCTCGCATCTGGTGGGAGGCCTAGCAATTTCCGGAACATTCCCGGTTCGGGCATTTTTTCCGGCGCCGCCACGCCGTTCCGGCGGATAACGATTTTTCCCGTGGGAATGCCGCCGGATACCAACTCCTCTTTTTCCTGTTCGGAGGTGGCGATGATCGCCGACGCGTTTTGCAGCATTTCGTGCCCAAACACGCGGTGATAAAGCCGCTTTAGGAAAAAATTGCGCACAATGGGCACGAACATGCCGATAGGCTCGACGACGTAAGGGATTTTCCGTTTGTGCGCCGCCACCGCAGTCCTTGCGCCGAGCAGGTCATACAATCCGAAAATGTGCACCACGTCGAAATTAGCAAGCCGCGCGCGAAGGTAGCGCGGCAGCGCCGGGTTCCAACTTGCCGCGCGAAAGTGCAGCCAGTTCGGCAAGTAAATCGTTTTTACGCCCCGGACCTCACGCTTTTTTCCGAAGGGACTGTCTTCCGCCGGCGGCTCCCCCGGAAGTTCTGCCAGGCGTCGCTCGACGCCCCAGTCGGCGGTCAGCACAGTGACCTCGTTCCTCAGCCCGACAAGACCCTCGGAAAGCGCACGAACCTTTTCTGGAGGCCCACCGAATTCGTAAAACGGAGCGTAGCTCTGGGTAATGTTCAGGATTCGCATAACTCGCGGAGGATTTTCTTGAAGTTCTTGGAAAAGATATTGAAGCGGTATTCCTTCTCGACGCGTGCCCGCCCAGCTTCGCCCATGCGGCGCGCATTTTCCGGGTTGGAGAGTAGCACATCGATCGAAGTAGCCAGCTGCACCGTTTCGCCGTGTTGTACCAGATATCCGGTGGTCCCGTCCTGGATGACTTCCGGTGCTCCGCCATGCGCTCCGCCAATCACTGGTTTCCCGTGAGCCATGGCTTCCAGGTAAACGAACCCAAAACCTTCTCCCCGGCTGGGCAGCGCGAAAAGTTCCGCGGCTTCATAGCACGCCGCAAGCTGGCCGTACCGAATACCGGCCAGGAAATGCACGTGTTTTTGCACCCCGGAATCGCGTGCGATCTGCTCGAGCCAGCCTCGGTCGTCACCCGTGCCGGCGATCACCAGTTGCAGGTCCGGCCAGCGCAGCAGGAGGCGCGACATTGCCAGAATCAGCGTGTCCATCCCCTTGTAGCGTTCCGTGGTCACCCAGCGGCCCACGCTCAGAATCACCCGTCCGGACGGGAATTCCGCGGGGAGCGGGGAATGCGGTCCCGCGGCGGCCCTGGTTTCAAAGTCCGGATCGAGCGCCCAAGGCAACACACGAATGCGCTCGGCCGAGATCCCTTGTACCGAAATCAGATGATCCCGTGTCGCGCAACTCGGAGCGAGGACCAGCGAGGCCCGCTGTAGAGCGTTGCGCCGCCTGGCCGGCAGAGGTTCCCACACTTCGATGCCATGCGTACAAACAATGCTTTTCATTCCCCGCGTGAAGGTACGCATCGGTCGCAACAGGGGAGCAAGATTCGGATGCGCCGCTAGTGCCAGCTTTGCGTGACGCCGCGCCGCGCGGAGGGCGTTCACCGCAAAGCGCAGTTTGCCGCGGTCCGCGCCGGTGAACACAAATTCGCGATCGGAAATCCGCATGCGGTGGAGTTCCTGCGAGTCATTGAGGCTCAGGAAACGGTACTCCATCTTGTGGGAAGCGGCGTACTCGCTCATCACGAATGCCAGATGGCGGCTGGCGCGTTGAATGCCGCCGGGTGCGTTCAGCTCGGGGAAGAGGCCAAGAAGCACTGGCTGAGTCTGCCAAACCAGAGCGCCGAATGGCAAGAACAGCCTGAAAGGGCAATGAGGAAAACGGAATCAGCGGGGAGCCAAGGCGAGTGCGGCGATTTCCTGCAGGCTGTCCACATACAAATCGGCGGGATGTGCGTGACGGGCGTGCTGGCCGAAGCCGTAGTTGACATGGACGGCGAGCATCCCGGCGTTGCGAGCGGTGTGCACATCCACGTCGGAATCGCCGATCATGGCCGCCTCTGCCGGCTTTGCTCCCAGGTCGCGCAGGATGAGTTGCGCTCCAGCGGGATCCGGCTTTTTCGCGAGAAAGCTGTCGCCACCGCAAACGTGGCGGAAATATTTTCGCAGCCCCAGGCCTTCGAGTATTTCCAGGCTCATCCTGACGGGCTTGTTGGTCAGCACGGCCATGGCATGCTCCTGCAGCGCCTCCAGCCCTTCCGCCACGCCGGGATAGGCGCGCGTGGCGTCGAGGCTGTGCTTTTCGTAATGCGCCAGAAATATGTCCAATCCGGCTTTTCGGTCCTCATCGGTGGCCGCAGGTCCCAGCGTATCCGCCACCAGCTGCGGAGCTCCGTGCCCGATATAGCTTGCCACGGTCTGGAGCGGCAAACTGTTTCGCTTCATCTCCTTGAGCATGAAATTGACGGAATTTACCAGGTCCAGCTTCGAATCGATCAGTGTGCCATCCAGGTCGAACAGGAAGGCACGGACAACGGCGAAATTTCTATCGGTCATGGACCTATTCTAATACGCGACCTGCGGTTCTGCCTTGTTGATGGGCGCGCACTTTGGATGGCCTCGATCTGGCAGGGGATAAGCTGGCGACTTACTCGTCGTGCGGAGCACCAGTACTGCCAATTAAAAAATAGAGCCAAAAGGTTTTGTCGCGCATCGGATAGTTCCGTAGGGATATGTCCATGGCTGATACAAAAAAAACGGCAATCGTTACCGGAGCGTCGAAAGGCATTGGGGCAGGCGTTGTCGAAGCGTTCTTGAAACGTGGTTACAACGTCGTTGCCAACTCGCGGAACATTTCAAAAACGAATCCCTTTCCTGCCTCCCCCAACCTCGCGCTCGTGAATGGAGATATTGGCCATCCGCAAACGGCAGCAAAGATTGTGGAGACTGCGGTGTCGCGGTTTGGCCGGATCGACGTCCTGATTAACAACGCCGGCATTTTTATCCCCAACCCCTTCACCGAGTACACGACGGAAGAATTTAATTCTTTGGTTTCTACCATCCTGGCGGGATTTCTCTATGTCACCCAGCTTTCCGTAAAGCAGATGTTGAAGCAAAACACGGGCAGCATCGTCAATGTTTCCGCCGCCACCGTTGACCAGCCCATTGCCGGGGCAAACGCGGCCGTGCAGATGTTGGTGAAGGGCGGTCTGCACGCCGTGACCCGGGCACTTGCCATCGAGTACGCCAAACAGGGCATCCGCGTTAATACGGTGGCGCCGGGAGTCATTGATACCCCGATGCACCCAGCGGAGACCCATAAGTTTCTGAAGGGACTGCACCCGATCGACAGGTTGGGAACAGTCCAGGAAGTGGTGGATGCCATCTTGTTCCTGACCGACGCCACATTCACCACCGGCGAAATCCTGCACGTCGATGGCGGGGTGCACGCCGGCAAATGGTAGCCCCTCAGGGAAGCTCTGAGCCGGCTAACGCCTCGCATCGTTTCTGCGAACCAGGCATCCAACTCCCTGCGCCGGTGTGAAGTCGAAGGAGGGAGCAATGGCAACGAGCAAAGTCGCAATCGGACCGATGAAGGTGGCGGTGGTTCCCCGGCCGGGAGCCGATTTCGAGATTGTGGAGCGCGAAATTCCCAAGGTTGGGCCGAGAGAGGTGCGCATCAAGGTGCAGGCCTGTGGTGTCTGCCACAGCGACATGTTCACGAAGGAAGGCGCATGGCCTGGCATTCAGTATCCGCGCGTTCCCGGGCATGAGGTTGCGGGCGTGGTCGATGAACTCGGCCCCGGCGTTACCGGATGGGCCAAGGGACAACGCGTTGGCGTGGGCTGGCACGGAGGTCACGATGGCACTTGTCTTTCCTGCCGTCGCGGGGACTTCGGCAACTGCGAGAATATGAAGATTGCCGGTATCAGCTATGACGGGGGATATCAGGAATACATGCTGGCTCCAGTCGAGGCGCTCACTTCGATCCCAGACGGTCTGAAGGATGTCGAAGCGGCCCCGTTGCTCTGCGCGGGAATCACCACATACAACGCGCTGCGCCGCAACGCGGTGCTGCCCGGCGACCTGGTCGCTGTTCAGGGCGTCGGTGGCCTGGGCCACCTGGGAGCCCAGTTCGCGGTTAAGTTCGGTTACAAGGTCGCGGCTATCGGACGCGGCCCCGAAAACGCAACGCTCGCGAAGAAGTTGGGTGCCCACGTGTACATTGACGACGCGACGGCGAACGCGGCAGAAGAATTACAGAAGCTCGGCGGCGCGCAGTTAATCCTGGCGACCGCGCCCAGTTCGAAAGCGATGTCCGAGCTGTTTAACGGCCTGGGACCTAACGGAAAGTTTGTCGTCGTGGGCGCCTCGATGGATCCGATTGAGGTTTCACCGGTGCAGCTCATCATGGGCAGCAAAACGCTGCGCGGTTGGGCCTCGGGAATCCCGACAGACGCCGAGGACACGCTGCGCTTCGCTGAGTTGACTGGCGTGCGCCCCATGATCGAAACCTATCCACTGGAAAAGGCCGCCGAAGCCTATGCGCGCATGATGAGCGGCCATGCGCAGTTCCGTGTCGTGCTGACCATGTGAGCGCCTGCTTCACCCAGCCAATCTGTTGATGTGACCTTAAGACCTATTTTAAGCGGCGTGAGCCTGCGATTTTTTTTGTCTTGAGACATTTTAGAAAAGTACCGACACCAGAACGGACCCGCTCCGCCCATAACCTTCTGCGTTCTCGCGTTCCTGGTGTGCCTCTGGACACCGCTGCCGATGAAACCGCCACCTTTTGCTCTGTCGGTTTTGTCGGCTCCGCTCGTTAATTCTCAATCCGGCGTTGAACCTCAGCCCCTGCCAAAGCATCTGAAGCTTCGCAAAAGCGCAGGAGGGCAAGATGACAATCAATTCCAACGCAGGCAAAATCCGCCTGTTTCGGCATACCGAGACCTGTTGGAGGGTCACCTTTGATATTCCCCCGTTGAATATCTTTGGGCCCACGAACATCCCGCAGTTTGAGGAAGTAGTCTCTGCAATCGAAACCGACGGTCGTCTCAAGGTCGTGGTGTTCGACAGCGCCGTCGAAGGATTTTTCCTGACCCACTACGATTTCCTGGCAAGGCCCGAAGATTCTGCGAAGTTTCCCTTGGGTCGCACCGGCCTGCAGCCCCTGCCTGACATGCTCGTGCGCATCAGCCGTGCTCCGGTTGTTTCGATTGCGCTGATTCGCGGCCGCGCCACCGGCGTCGGCAGTGAAGTTGCTCTCGCCAGCGATATGCGTTTTGCCAGCAGGGAAAAGGCGATTCTCTCGCAATGGGAGGTGGGTGCGGGCCTGGTGCCCGGCGGCGGCCCCATGGCTCGCTTGCCTCGTTTGATCGGGCGGGGAAGAGCGCTGGAAGTTCTGCTGGGCGCCGATGATATTAACGGCGACCTGGCCGAATTGTATGGCTACGTGAATCGCTCCCTGCCGGATGCGGAGTTGGACGGTTTCGTGGATCGGCTCGCCAGGCGAATCGCCTCCTTTGATAAACAAGCCATCGCGGATACCAAGCAACTGGTGAACGTGGCAAGCCTCCCGCCCGATGCAGAAATTTCCCCGGAATGGGGCGCCTTCATCCAATCTCTTGGCAGGACCGCGGCCCAGGAACGCATCAAGAAGTTGATGGACCGCGGTTTCCACAAGCCTGGCGATGTGGAGAACCGGCTGGGCCACTACGTGGGTGAACTCGGAAGCTGAAGCCGACCGGCGGGATGCGGCGAAGACGTAGGTTTCACATCGAAGAAGGCAAGCGGCAAAGAGGCCCAATTGGCGCGACTGTTGTCAGTCAATGTTGGTCAGCCTCGCGAGATCACCTGGCGTGGCAAGACGGTCTACACGTCTGTGTGGAAGGAACCTGTCGAGGGCCGCCGACTGGTGCGGCGGCTCAATATCGAAGGTGACGTGCAGGGAGATCTGCATGGTCACGGTGGGGAACATCGTGCCGTTTTTGTCTACCAGATGGATTCTTACCGCTACTGGCAGCGGGAACTAAAGCGAGGCGATTTTACCTACGGACAATTCGGCGAAAACTTCACGGTCGAGGGCTTGGCTGACGATGAAGTCTGTATCGGTGACCGCTATCGGATCGGCGGAGCGCTCTTCGAGGTGACGCAGCCGCGTGTCACTTGCTATCGCGTCGGCATCCGAATGGAAGAACCCAGGATGGCGGCGCTGCTGGTGGCGCATCACCGCCCGGGTTTCTATTTTCGTGTCTTGGAAGAAGGCGAAGTGTCTGCCGGCGACGAAATCGCCAAGGTTGCGGAGGGTCCTGAACGCCTGACGGTCACCGCGGCCGATGCGCTGCTCTATCTTCCTGGGCCAGCCAAAAAAGAACTTGAGCGGGCCTTGCGCATCTCGGCGCTCAGCCCGGGCTGGAAATCTTCCTTTGCGGCTATTCTCCGGCAAATGGCCGAGCCAGGCACATACACAGGTAATGCTGGTTTGGCTTCACCAGAACAACTGGCCACGGCCATTCCTGGATTCCGGTCTCTGAAAGTGGCCAGAATGGATCGCGAAGCCTCTCGCGTGGTTTCCTTGCTGCTCGAGCCGGCGGACGGCCGTCGTTTGACCGTCCCTTCACCCGGACAGTTCGTGGTTCTGCGATTCCGTCCTAAGGCCGATGCTCCTCCGGTCTTGCGCAGCTACTCGCTCTCCAATCTTCCCGACCCACATCGTTACCGCATCACGATTAAGCTCGAGCCGCACGGGATCGCTGGCACCTACGTGGACACACAGCTTCATACGGGAGACATTCTGGATGTCAGCGAGCCCCGCGGGGCCTTCACACTGACGCATGCCGAACTTCCTGTAGTCCTATTGAGCGCGGGGGTCGGCATCACTCCCGTGATGGCGATGCTTCACACGCTTGCCGTCCAGGCATCGGCGCGCCCGGTCTGGTGGATTCATGGAACGCGCAACCGCCTGGATCACACCTTCGCCCAGGAAGTGCGCGATCTCCTGGCTAAACTGCCACACGCCCGGAGCCACATCCAGTACAGCCGGCCCGATGCGACTGACCGATTAGGTATCGATTTCGATGCCGAGGGCCGCCTGTCGGCCGCGGTTATCGAAAAGCTCGGTGTGCCACGCAACGCCGATTTCTATTTGTGTGGTCCTTTGGCGTTTCTCGAAGATTTGACCGCGGGACTCGGCCGTTGGGGTGTGGCTCACGAACGCATCCACAAGGAGGTTTTCGGTTCCGGCAACGCAATGACGCCGGGCATGAAGGATGTGCCCCGACGTCCGCATGCGCTTGCTGATTCCACGGGTCAAGGTCCAAGAGTTTCCTTTGCCCGCGCCGGACTTACCGTTTCCTGGGACAGGAAATTCCAGAGTCTCCTGGAACTTGCCGAAGCCTGTGATGTCCCGGTGCGTTGGTCTTGCCGGACCGGAGTTTGCCATAGCTGCGAGTCCGGTTTGATTTCCGGGTCGGTGGACTATGATCCCCAACCGCTGGACCCTCCGGCCGCCGGGAATTTGCTGATTTGTTGCGCACGGCCTAGGGACGACGTCGTAATCGACATCTAAAATTCCGTGATTTGGTTAGCTGCGTCTTTAGCCGGAGGAATAAATGAAAAGCTTGGGGTGCCTGAAACCAGGTTGGCCTCGCTAGTGTTGGGGCTTATTGGATGAGCCGTAATCTGGCGGCGCGCATCCAAATCTGCGGAGGCGTTTCTCCATGCGAGCTGACATCGTTCCTGGCGCCGTCTTTCCGGATTACGAACTCTCCGACCATACTGGGAAGCACCGGAAGCTCTCCGAACTCCAGGGCCAACATCCCATGGTTCTTGTCCTCAGCCGCGGAGGTTTCTGCCCCAAGGATCGCCGCCAGTCCGAACGACTGGTGCAGCTCCACAGCGAACTCGAAGTCGGTTATTGCCGTCTGGTCACCATTAGCACGGACAACATAACGGAAACCAACGAATACCGCAGTGGTGTCGGTGCCCACTGGCCTTTTCTCTCCGACCCGGCGCGTATCGTCCAAAAGGATCTCGACATCGCCGAGTACACGGATCCTCATCACCATCCCATGATTCCCCACACGATTGTCCTCGAGCCGGGACTGGTCATATATAAGATCTACAACGGCTACTGGTTCTTCGGCCGGCCAACGAACGAGGAACTTCGTCAGGACCTGCGTGCCATCACTGAAAAGTGCAGGCCGGACTGGGATATCACCACGCCGGAAATGAAAGCGGCGTGGAAGCAGGGCCGCAAGGAACTCTTCTATCCCTACGGCAAGACCTACGCCCAGACCATCGGCGAACAGGACTAGGGAGTTGCGCCGAGGGGTCTGAGCCCGGCGTCTGGGACTGTGGGTGTGAATTCGCGTAAACTATAGGGCTGCACGGTCCGCAAAATTTGTCTTGGAGACCCCATGGCCCGCGTTTACCCGTTTCGCGCCTATCGTTATAACCCCGGAACCGCTCCCTTCGACCGCGTCCTTACGCAACCCTACGACAAAATTTCGCCCGCCCAGCAGGAAAGGTACTACTCCCGAGATCCCCACAACCTGATAACCCTGGAGAAGGGCCGCGCGTATCCGAACGATTCTCCCCACAACAATGTCTATACTCGTGCCGCGGCGGCGTTGAATGGCTGGATTGCCCAGCACGTCGTTGTGCAGGATGCCGCTCCCGCCTTCTACGCGTATTCCCAGGAATACACCGTCCCCGGAACGTCTGAACGCCGCACGCGCCGTGGCTTCATCGGGGCAGGGCATCTGGAGGATTATTCCGACGCGATTGTTTTCCGCCATGAGCACACCCTCTCCGGCCCCAAGGCCGATCGCTTGGAACTTCTGCGTCACACCCGTACGCACACCGGCCAACTCTTCATGTTGTATTGCGATCCGGCCAAGCGCATCGACGCCATCCTCACCGAAGTGGAACAGTCGGAAAAACCGGTTACGGAAATGGCCGATGAATACGGCGTGGTTCATCGTTTGTGGGCAATCACGGATGGCGGCCGGATCGCCACCATCCAGAAAGCCATGGCCGATCAGAAACTCGTCATTGCCGATGGCCACCACCGCTATGAGACCTCACTGAACTACCGCAACGAGTGCCGCACGCGAGCGGGAAGGCCACTGCCCGACGCTTTCTATGAGCGCTCGATGATGACCTTCGTCAACACGCAGAGCGAAGGGCTCACCATCCTGCCTACGCACCGCGTAGTCAGCAACCTGCGCGATTTTTCCTGGAGCGCGGTGCGGCGCTACCTGGAGCCCTGGTTTGCCACGGACGTTTTTCCCTTTGCTGACGGTACAGAGCGCGCCGCGGCGCAGGAGAAATTTCATGCCCGCCTTCTGCAAGCCATTGCGCAACGTGCCATCGGGGTGTACCCGGCGGCGAACCCCGGCTCGCGCGCCTTCTATCTGCTGAACTTGCGGCCGGAGGCCGACCTGGCACAAATCCTTCCAGGACTTTCGCGCCTGCAGCGGCAGCTAGACGTGGTGCTGCTGCATCAGGGCATACTCGAGCCCGCGCTCGGCGTCACTCCGCATGCCGTGGCCGCGGAGTCCAACCTTTCTTACGAGCGCGAATTCACCGCCGCGCTCGACGCCGTGGACCGCGGCGCGCAACTCGCCTTCCTGCTCAATCCGGTGGACGTGAACGTGGTCGTAGAGGTGGCTACTTCCGGCGAGGTCATGCCGCAGAAGTCTACCGACTTTTACCCGAAACTCCTCAGCGGCATCACCATGTACCGTATCGAGGAATAAAAAAGAAAAAGGGCAGGCCGCGGCCTGCCCGATACTGACTTCATCTCTTACAGCTACATCTTGCAGCTCTTACTTCGAGAAACTCGCGACCGCTTCGGCTTCGGTGTTGTACACGTCGAAGATGGTCATCAACTTTGTAATCTGCAGCACCTCGGTGAATTTCGTTCCCAGATGGCACAAGCGCAGGGAAGCTCCTTGCGCCTTCGCGCTGTGATGCGCGGAAACCAGCGTGCCCAGGCCAGCGCTGTCAATGAACGTGATGTTGTCCATGTTCAGCACCAGTTTCTTTTTGCCCTCAGCGATCAGCCCTTTCACTTTTTCGCGCAGTGAGTTGGATTCTTCGCCGAGCACGATACGGCCGTCCATGGCCACGACGGTTACACCGTCCACTTCACGATTTGTCATCTTCAATGCCACGTTGATCTCCTCCTCGTCCGTACACGAACCGGCTCGAACCTGGCCCGGAACGGCAAAGCATATATGCTTTTGGTGTATTTCGCAAAGCGGTCTTTATTGCTTGTCCCCAACCGCTCGGCGATTTAATAGTAGTCCGCGCAAGACATATAGTATCCGCACACGTTGCAGATGAGCTTGCACCGGCGCGATTCCAAACGCTGCGAACAGAGCGGACAGTACCGGGAGGCATCTTCCTGCCGCTGGCCGGAAGATTCTTGTGATTCTGGTGTCCTGCCAGACGCTTCGACCACCACGCCCCCTGCTGCCGCAAGGGCGATTTCCTGCTTCCCGGTAGCTTTCACGGCCCTCCGGTTATAGCACATCCCCTAGGGCCGGGAAAGTCCAGCCCTTTGGATGCCCCGGCCGAGGTAGAAGAAACGTTGAAAGCGCGTTCCGC
>DATFSI010000124.1:0-11364 GCA_035262705.1 Candidatus Acidiferrum sp.
AATCCCCCAAGCGTGCTGACCGCACCTGGGCGGTGGTTGCCCCGCCCGACGGCCAGGCCAATCTGACACTAGCCGTCCCGGCGCGCGATTCCGCCGACTATAAGCTCATCGGCCGCCACACCCACATCGCCTTCATCACCGAAGACGTCATGGCCAAGTTCCGCGAGTGGCGCGCCCGCGGCGTCGAGTTTTCCGGGACTCCCCGCCTTAAGCGTTTGCACCACGCGCAGCGCACACAAGTCCACGACGCGCACGAATCTTCCGAGGAAGCCTCCGCGCCCATCTGGGGCGGCGTCTTCAGCCGCTTCAAGGATCCCGACGGCAACATTTTTTCGCTGGTCAGCTTCGACGAGGTCACCCACGAAGTCGAAGCCCAGCGCCGCGCGCTGCATGAGCGCCAGGAACATGAGCGGCGCGCCGCCCAGGAGATGGAAATCGCCAAGCAGGTGCAGGCGCGCCTTTTCCCGCAAAGCCTTCCCCGCCTCGCCACACTCGACTACGCCGGCATCTGCCATCAGGCGCGCCAGGTGGGCGGCGATTACTACGACTTTCTGAATCTCGGCAACAACCGCCTTGGCCTGGTCATCGGCGACATTTCCGGAAAGGGCATCGCCGCCGCACTGCTGATGGCCAATCTGCAAGCCAATCTCCGCAGCCAGGTGGCGGTGGCCAGCGATCATCCGCAACGCCTTTTGCGCTCAGTAAATCAGCTCTTTTGTGAAAACACACCCAACGGCTCTTTTGCCACACTGTTCTTCGCCGAATATGACGACGCCACGCGCCGCCTTCGCTACGCCAACTGCGGCCACCTCTGCGGGCTGATCCTTCGCAGCGATTCCTCTCTCGAATATCTCCACGCCACGGCCACGATTCTCGGCGCCTTCCCTGACTGGGACTGCGAAATCGGCGAATGCCAGCTCAAACCTGGAGACACCTTCGCGCTTTACACCGACGGCGTCACCGAGTCCTTCAATCATGCCCTGGAAGAATTCGGCGAGGAGCGTCTCGTCGAAGCCCTGCGCCGCCACAGCTCGCTCTCGGCCTGCGAACTGCTAACCGCTGTGGTCGATGAAATCCGCAAGTTCAGCCCCCACGAACAGCACGACGACATCACCCTTATCGCCGCCCGCTCCCTGTAGGCTCTATGTGGCTTCCGTCATGCGCGCCAATATGTTCTTCCATTTTGGTTCGTTACTTCGTTACTTCCTTACTTCTTTTTCTTATTTTGTACGTCGCCAGTCCCAGCAAATTCGCCACCACCACCACAACGACGGTCTTCAACTCATACCATCCGTGATTTCGCACATTCACAATCGGAAACGCCGATAACGCCAGAAAAAGCAACGTCACCCCCAGCCCGCTCGCCGACGCCAGCCTCAGCCACCACCCCGGCCGCACTCCCAGCTCTTTCCGCCCCAGCAGCGGAATCGCAAACATCGCCAGATATGCCATTCCGTAAAACGCGAAGCTCCATGTCAGCAGGAGTTCATAAGCCTCTTCCGCGCCCGCACCCAGCAACGCCGCCACACCCGCGGCAAACGCCACGCCGGCCACAAACAGGATCGATTTCTCCGGCGTCTTGTATTTTGGATGCAACTGAGTGAACCACTCCGGCAACAGGCGATCCCAGCCCGCCACCATAGGCAGCCGCGAGTTTCCCGCAAAATTCACGTTGAAACTCGAAAGGTAGTTCAAAAACAGCAGCACGATGGCCGCCGGCACGACAAATTTCGCCAACCCAAACGCTTCTGCTCCACGGCTCAGCGCCTGCGGCACCGGCCCGATCACGTCAATCGCCTCCGGTGAGACAAACGCCAGGATCGCGCTGGTTCCCAAAATGTAGAGCAGCGCAATCACCGGCGCCGCCACGCGAATCGACTTCGTATAAATTTTCTCCGGCTCCCGCGACTCTCCGGCGAAGATCGCCACATACTCCAAGCTCACCAACCCGCCAAACGCCATTTTCCCGAACACGCTCAGGTTGAACAAAGTCAGCGGCGGGATCACCAACGGCAGCGGGTGATACCCCTCGAGCGTCCCGCGCCACACCGCCGCAAACGGCATCAGAATCAACAGGCCCAGCGTCAGCAGGATGCATAGCGACCCGGCGTTGTTTACCCACTTGCCCACGCGCAAGCCAAGCCGCGCCACCACCGCGAGTAACGCCAAAAAGATCGCCAGCGCCGCCACGATCGCCGGTGTGCTCGTTTCCGGCCATGCCACGCGCGGTCCCAGCACGTAGGCGAGAAACGCGGTTGCGATCAGCCCAATCACCGCCGTGTACAGCGTCGCGAACAGCCACAGGTTCCACGCCACCAGAAACCCTACGCCGTCGTTGAACGCCAGCCGCGCCCACTCATAGAGGCCGCCCTCCAGGGGCATCAGCCGGTTCAGATGCGCCACCACCATCGCCTGCGGAAGGAAAAACAACGCGATGGCCAGCAGCCAGAACACCACGTGCGCCGGCCCCGCCTTCACCGCTGTGCCGAAAAAGTCCGGCACAATCACCAGCAGGATCTGCGCCAGGATCAAATCCCGCAGGCCAAGTTCTTTCCGGAGTTCCGCGCTTTTTGCCTGGATGGCGGCTTCCGCGGCGCTTAACAGGTTGGAAGTAGCGGCGGTCAAGAGATTGCCGCGTACAATAACACCCCCGCCCGCGAACTGTCACGCCGCGTTCTTACACCTAATTTGCGGACGCGGCGGACCGCCACATCCCGGCGTTCCTAAAGGCATGGTTTCTTTACTTCGTTACTTCTTTACCCGATTGCCTCTTCGCTTGGTTGTCTCTTTGCTTGTTGCTATTTCGCCTAGTTCTTAAACGATCTGCACCAGCTCCGGCGGGCAGTCGCGCAGATTCTCAATCGAGATGCCCTTCTCCGAAACCATCGCCGTGGCCGACGGCAACAAGCCATAGCTGCGGTTGCGGCCCTCGCGCTTGGCCATATACAGCGCTTTGTCGGCCAACTCCAGTACGTTTTCCATGGACAGTATGCCCACCACGTCGTCATGCGTCCACGGGAACGGCGCCCAGCCGATCGAGCAGGTCTTGTGCACTTGCACGCCGTTCCCCACGTCGAACGGCAAATCCCGCACCGCCTCCAGCACGCGGTTGCACAGCAGCGACGCGTTCTCGCGATCCGTGGTTCGGCAAACCAGCAGGAATTCTTCCCCGCCCCAGCGCACCAGAACGTCGGATTGGCGCATCACGCCGCCAATGCGTTTGGCCATTTCCTGCAGCAGGCGGTCTCCGGCGGAGTGGCCCATCTCATCGTTCACGCGCTTGAAGCGGTCAATGTCCACGAGTACAAAGATCAATTCCTGCCTCGTGGGGCAGTTCTTGTCGCCGATTTTCAGATGCGAGCGCAGGACCTGGGCCACGTCCTTGCCGATGGTCTCGTAGAAATATCTCCGGTTGCGAATTCCGGTGAGGGGATCGGTCAGGGAAATCTCCTCGAGTTCCTTGTTCTTTTGCAACAGTTCCGCGTTGCGTTCCGCCACCGCGCGCTCCAGCTCTCGCTTGCGCCGGTTCAGCGCTTTCGTCCGAAGCGAAACGAACGCCCAAACCCCGCCGACCAGAGCCAGCGCGAACAATCCGCGCGCCCACGACGATTGCCAGATGCTCGGCATCACCCGGAACCGGTAACTCGTCTTCGCCGAATATTGCGCGTTGTCTCCGCGCCGACACTGCACCCAGAACTCGTAGGTCCCCGGCGGCAGCGCTCCGTATTGCACTTCGCGCGACATCGTCTCAGTCGGCTGGTGCGTCAATCCCTGCAACTGGTACCGGCAAGACACCTCTTCCGGCTTGTCCAGCACCAGCGGCGAAAATTGCGCCACAAATGACGCGTCCGAAGCGGCCGTGGCTTTCGCATTCAGGTTGCGTTCTGTGCCGTCCAACGCCACCGTCGTCAAGGCGACCGTCGGCGCCTCTTCGCTTCTTTTCTCTCCCGCAGGTTTGTACCGCGACAACCCGCGCGACGTCGCTATCAGAAAGCTGCCGTCCGCTTCCTGCCGCGCCCCGGTCCATGGGCTCAAATCATCCCAGATCAGGCCGTCCGCGCTGCTCAGGCCCTGGAGATGCCCGTCGGGCCACAGAATCAGGATTCCATCGGTGCCGTTGAACCACACGCGGCCTTTGCCGTCCGCGCCTACCACGGTGCGGTCCCACGGCCGCGATTCCAGATTCGGCCTCCCGTGCGCGTCGATCTTCACGTGAGTGACCCCGACGACGTCGTTGTAGGAAACCCACACATCATCGTCGCCCGGCGCGGCGAGACTGGTCATGGTCAGACCCTGCAAGCCGTCGCGGCCTTTCAACACCCTCCAGTTTTTTCCGTCATACCGGTACAGGGTTCCGGGTCCGGTGGCCCATAGCACGCCTTTGGGCGAAAACGTCAGATACTCGATTTCCGCGCTTTCCATCACCGGCAGCGGAATTTCGCGAATCACGGCGTCGCCACCTTGGGGGATAAACCGTACCAGGCGGGCACGAGTAGTGGCCCAGATGCTGCCATCCGGTGCCGCTGCAATGCTCACAAAGGTTCGGCCGCGATAGTTCGCGTAGGTTCGCGTGGCAAATGTATCCGGATTGATCTCCACCACGGCGCCGGTAATGGTCACCGACCAGATGGAGCCGTCGCGCGCCAATTGCAACGGCCGGATCTGTTTTCCAAGCTGTTCGCTGCCGATGGGCAAGCGCTCCCAGCGGTGCGCGCCGCCGTCCCAGATGCCGATGCCATGCGCCGTGGAAACCCACAGGCGGCCGCGGTGGTCGCGCAGGGTAGCCCAGGTGGCATTGTCCGGCAATCCCTCGACGGTGGTCCATCCCGACCACTCGCGCACCCCCGGCAAGCGGTCCAGGCCTGTGCCTGAGCCGCCGATCCACAGCGTCCCTTCGCGGTCCTCGGTCGCGCATTGCACCAGATTGCTCGCCAGGCCCTGCTTCACGGTCAGCAGTTGCCAGTGCCCTCCATTTTGCCAATACAATCCCGAAGAGCTCGGGACCAGCAGCTTGCCGTGCCAGTCGAGTGACGGCTTACCCTCTTCCTCGTTGGCTTCCGCGCGCACTCCTTCTTCCATCAATAGGCGGTGCGCTTTCCGGTCCACACGCGCCAGATGCATCGCCGTGCGGAGCCACAGCGTTCCGCCGCCGTCCTCGAGCAGCGCTACCACGCGCTCGTTGGGCAGGCGGACTCCCGGATCAATCTCGTAGCCTCGTGTCTTGCGGTCGAAATGAACGAGTCTCTGCCCGGCCGTAAACCAGATGGAATCGTCTGGAGCGCGGACAATGCCCGCAGGCGTTTCCCAATCGCTCAGATTCTGCGCGATGGTTTCCGCGGTTCCGGGATTTCTTGGATCCACCACCAGCATCCCGCGCTTGTAGGTAAGCAAATAAGCGACGCCCTCGCTGTCCACGGCGAAAATCTGCACCCCGTTCAGCAGCGGCAGCGAACTCGGCGGAATGCGCAGCGGCTGAAATTCCCCGTCCTTGTAGAACGCCACGCCTCGGGTCCCGGCAAACCACGGCGTGCCGTCCGGAGCGATAAGCATGTCCACCACGTAGTGACCGATGAAGCTCTCCACTTCGGTCATTTTTTTCGCGCGCGTCCCGTCAAAACGGTACAGTCCGGTTTGCGTGCCAATCCAAAGGAAGCCCTGCGCGTCTTGCGCCACACACGTTGCCGTCGCCGCGCCCAGGCCCTGCTGGTCCTGGAAACGCCGCACGGAGAATCTTGCGTTGTCGGGAAAGTCGACGTGCTTTGCCTCTGCACCGGCGCACAGCCCGGCGAAGGCAAGCGCGCACAGCAGCGCGAAGAGCCGGATTCGGGAGCCTACGGGCACAGTCTCGAAAACCTCAAAGGGGCCGATTTCGCCCCAATTGGGCGCACTGGGGCCACAGGTTTCTTCTTGTTAAAAGGGTAGGAAGAAAACAAAGGAGGGTAAATAACCCCAAAGTACTTTGGTGTGGTACTTGTGAATAGTTGCTGCTTGTATACTGGTAGGAGTCGTTAAGCTATCAGCTTCCTAGAAAGGCCTGTTCGACTCCGCCCTTGCCGAGATTTTCCACCAGCAGCTTGCGGAAACGGGCCCTCTCATCCAACCCCATATCTATGATTTCAAAAGACATACCCTGCGCCCGGTAGTCCCGCATGAGTGCCGTGGCCTGCAGGTTTCGCAAACCCACTTGCATGCGCAACTCCACCTTGGTCCCCGGCGCCAAATGCATGTTGGTTGCTGCCAGGCCGCCGGCCAGGCTGGCGGTCTTGATCTCCAGGCGGCAATTCCGTTTCAGGTTGGTGCTTACTGCGGTGACGCTCCGCTGCAGGCGAATACGTGCGTGCCGCCGCTGCCGCACAAATTTGGATTGCCGCGAAATCTCGAGAGGCTCCAGCGTCAGGTCCATATTCTCGAATCCACCACGAGACTGAAACGCCTTGGTCCACTCCGCATCCATTTTGCAGAGCGCCTGAAACGCCGCAATCCGCAACTCCTGCGCATGCTCCCACCCGAACACTTTGCGAGCGTCCACGATTCGCCGCAGTGTGGGAATCGATTCCGGAGCCTGCAATCTGCCGAGCGCTTCGAGGGCCTTGACGCGCAAAAACGGCGCCGCGCCCGTCGGCAAATCGCCGTCGGCGATAGTCAACAAACGGCCCAGCGTTTCGCGTTCGCCGGTCATGCCCACTTCATCCACTATCAGGGGCATCACGAGAGGATCGACGTGGTCCAAAACCCCGAGCAGTAACCGGCATCTTTCCGGAGCCCCGCTGGCCGCGATCTGCCGCACCACGCGGTCCTGCGCAGTTCGCGGGAACGCTTTCAAGCGCCCAGGCAGATAGCTCTCCGCCGCGTGCGGATCCAGCCTGGTCAGCAGGCCCACCATTTCCACCGCTTCCGCCACTGCTCCGCCGCGTACTATTTCCCTCAGATAGCCAAGAGCCTCTTCGCCCAGGTCCTGCGCCAGGCTGGCCACGTTCTCCAGATCACTGCGTAACTGGCAGCGATTGAAACGCGTCGCCAGTTGTTCCATGGCCGTTTGCGGGATGTGCTTCAATACGCCGGTGAGCCCGGCAGCTACTTCCCGCACCTTCAGCGCCTCTTCCACGAACTCTGGCACGCGCTCTTCGATGCCCATCTTCATTCGCAAGCTTTTTGCGGTTCCCGGGCGCTGCGCCTCCACGGCTTCCAGGGAATTCAGGGCCTGTGCCATGGCCGGGAAGTGCCGGTGTATGGCGGCTTCCTGGCTTAGCCGCACGAAAGCCGCGCTCACCAGCGATTGCAGATTTTGGTCCTGCTCCACGCTGAGCCGCAGCCCGATGCACCGCAGCGCTTCCAGCAACAGCTTCGGGTCGGCCTCCGCATACAGTGTGGCCATCTCCAGAAGTCCGGTTGCCGCGCGCTTCCGGGCGTCTGGTTCCTCGCTGTCCGCGCACCTGGCATAGTTCCGCAGTATGCTGATCGCATCCGCTTTCTCTCCATGCTTCAAGAGCCCGCTGACGTACGATTCGACGTTCTTCGGTGGAATGCACCAGGCTTCTTCAGAAAGCAGCACTTCGCGCTTGGCGCTTTCGGGAACCGATTCCCAGAACACGCGGTCCAGCATTTCGCGATGTGTTTCCGCGAGGATGCCAGCTTCGGCCATTTTGTCTTCCTGCTGTCCTAGAATCTTCCGGAGCTGGTCGATCTCCTGGTTCATGCGGTCGAGCAGTTGACGCACCGCGTTGACCTTCACGTTGCCGCGTTCGAATTGCTCTAGCGCAAAGCGGATGGCCAGGTGTTCCGCGAGCTGTATGAGAACGCTTTCATCGAGCTTTTTGTTTTTGCCCAGTTCCGCGAGCCCCGCCAGCGCGTCCCGCAGCGTGCTTTGCGCCTTGCCGGGCATCTTCGACATTTCATCCTGGAATTCCACGGTCGCGGCGGATGGATTTTCGCTCGTCCCGATGCGTCCAAAGGTAGTGATGGCCTGCAAAATCCGGAAAATCGATTCTTCGTCCGGCAGGCCAAGAAACTCCCTTTCCGTTCCGCGCAGTTCCCCACTACCCGTGGCCTTCCCCACTGCACCCACTGTGCCTGCAGCCCCCGTGCCCCAGCCGCTTCCGCTGACCCCACCCAGGAAACCAAAGCCTCTTGCTCCGCCGCCACTTTCGGCATTTTGATCGTTCGCCCCGCCCGCTCGGGAGTCCGCGCTGGGAGCCTGGCTTTCGCCCGCTGCCTCCGCCCCCGCCCCGCCGCTCTCTCCTGATTTCGATCCCTCGATTGCCGCTATCAGTTCCAGCAATTTCTTGGGATCGTTCAGCATCTTGCGGAACTGTTCCTGCTGGTCGCCCACCGAGGCCGCCGCGATTTGCGCTGCCAGATTCGCCTCTTTCAGCCGCGAATCCGTGGCCACGAAACACACTTCATTCACCCGGATGCCTCGCGCACCCGCGATAGCCGTTTTCAATTGCTGGGCAAGCTCCGATGGCTTTGCTTTTCCCGTGGGGAAGGCATGGACGAACCTGGCGAGTTCCTCGAGCGTGATATGAGCCGTGAATTGCACGCTTGCGAGTCCGGCGGCGGAAAGCAATTGCGAAAATTGTTTCTCAGCGGGAACCCCCTCGAGCGGCACGCCGTCCAACAGCAACTGGCCCCCAGAAGCACCCAGCAGCAGGTCCATGCCGCTGCCCTCGGGAATGGCTGTGCGCAACTCGTCCCATGCGGTCTTCAGTTGCTCGGCGACGCGCGCGTGGTCGTAGCCATACAGGCGCGCAAATTTCAGCAGGATGTTCAGGCTGCGTACGAAAGCGCGGCCCGCCGCCGTTTTGGGGTCCGTCTTCATCCGCTCAGGTCGCTCCACCGCCGGCGAGTTGCAGACTCACCAACCGGGACCTTCTCGCTAGTACCCTAGAACCCCGCAAGTAGGTGAACAATGGTACGGTCGTTACTCTGTAACTCGCAGGTCACTCCGCCGTTTGTACAGGAGGCGCGCCTGCACGCAAGTACGGGCCACATCCTCGACGGCATAGTTCTTGTCTGTGATTTATTACCAGGCGGTACTTTCGGCAGCCACAAGCAGCGCACGGAAACCGTCTTGACTAGAAACTACTGTACCGAGTCTAGAGAATCCCCGATATTTTCGCGCCTTGAGAAATATCCATTCCACAAGTTTCGCGAGCATTCTCGGTAGGCATTCATCAACTCGGTGATGTCTCTCATTTGTCTGGTAAGGTCGGGCTTGGTCCGAGATTTACTTCGTCAATGCCACGCGGCTCTGGCGACGCGAGCGGTTATTCACGTTCGCGGATTGCGGCAGGCCGCCGAGTTCCAGCAGCAACTTCCTCAGCCGCAATCTCTCATCCAATTCCATGTCCACAAATTCGAAGGCCATGGCCTGCGGCCGCGCGCCGCGCACAATCGCCTGCCCGCGAATGTTGCGCACACCGTGCGGTATTTTTAGCGTGAGCAGCGAGCCCGGCGCCAGGTGACGATCGGCCGCGCCGATGCCTCCGCCGAGATTCATTTCGGCGATGGAAAGACGCATGTTTTCGCGAAGATTGGTGGTTACCGCCGGAACGTGCTTGCTCAGCTTCAAGCGAGCGTAACGCCTTTGCCGGATCACGGAGGCATTCAGCTCCGGGTCGGTTGGCTCCAGCACAAGTTCCTTGCGGTCCAGGCCGCTGGCCATGATTTTTTCGATGGCCAGGCTCGGCTCCACTTTTTGCAGTGCCTGCGCCGCGGCGATGCGCAATTCCGTGTGGTAGGCCCAGCGCCACACTTGCTTGGACTCCAAAAGCAGCTGCAGCGTGGCGCTTGCTCCACTGGCTCGCAATCTTCCCGCCGCCTCGATGGCCTTGATACGAGTGAAGCCCGGTATGGTGTCGTCGCGGATCAGGTCGAGCAGCGCTGGAATGCACTCCGTGCGCCCGCTCATGCCCATTTCATCAAGCGCCAGCGGCCGGATCAGCGGGTCCAGCGAGGCATAAATCGTGGCCAGCAGCATGGCGCGCTGTTCAGCCGTGGTCGATGACAACTGCCGCACCGTGCGGTCATGCGACGCCCGCGGCCACTGCGCCAGACGCACCGGCAGGATGCGCTCGACCGACTCCGGCGAAATCTGGCTCAGTAATCCGATGACTTCGGTCGCTTCCGTGGCGGGCGCCGCCTGCAGCGTTTCCACCAACCGGTGCACAGCTTCCTCGCCCAATCCGCGCACCATCTCGCCCAACAGCTCGCAGTCCTCGCGGAACCCGCAATTGGCGAAGCGGTTGGTGATGTAGGTGAGCGAAGACTTGGGCATCAGCGCCAGGATGTCCAGCAGGCCGTCCGGCGTCTGGCCCGTGCGCATGGCATCTTCCACAAACTCCGGCATACGTTCTTCGGCGCCGATTCTCTGCCGCAGATTGTTTGTCGAGCCGGGCCGCAGGGCCTCTACGCTGTCGAGCGAGGCCATGGCCTGTTGCATGGCGGGATAGAAGCGCTTCGCTCCGGCTTCCTGGCTCATGCGCACGAACGCTGCGCCGATCAGGGTCTGCAATTCCACTTCGCGCTCAATCGAAAGCCGATTTCCCAGCCGCTGGATTACGTCAATCAACTGGCTGCCGTCGCCGCTGCCGTAAAACTCCGCCAGGTCCGACAATCCGATGGCCGTGGTACGCCGCGCTTCCTGCGCTTCCTGCCCGATGCAGGCTGCGTATCGTGTGAGGATTTCATTGACCGTTTTTAATTCGCCGCGCCGCAGCATCTCTTCCAAAAATTCGCGCACGTTGCGTGGCGGCACGCACCACGCTTCGTCGGAGGTCAGCACTTCCTTCTTATTCTCTTCGGGAACTTGCAGCCAGAATTCCTGGTCCAGGAGTTCCGTGTACGACTGCACCTGCAATCCCGCGCTGGCCATGGCTTCTTCCTGCTGGCCCAGGATTTTGCGCAGCGCCTCGATTTCCGCGTTCATGCGATCCAGCAACTGTTTCACAGCGTTCACGCGTAACTCGCCGCGCTCATAACTGTCCAGCGCGAAGCGGATGGCCACGTGCTCCGCGAGTTTCAGCAGCATGGGCTTGTCCGGTTTGTCGTTGGGCGCTTGCGCCGCCAGGCCTGCCAGGGCCTGCTGCAGGGTCACCTGCGCGCGCACTGGCAGCGTGGTCAGCCGGGATTGAAACGCGGCCGCGTCCATGCGGGAATCGGGATCCTTCCGCGCTTTGCCGAGTTGTGCAAAAAGCCCGATCATCGAGCGCACGTCGTCTTCGGCGACGGCAAAGCCGCCGCTGGCGCCCGCCGCGCTTAGAGCGCCACCGGGAACTCCCAGCGTTCCGCCGATTACCCCGCCTTTGAACATCGAGGTTGCGGATTGCCATTTTCCGGGTTCGCTCGCGGCTCCCCCACCTCCGC
>DATFSI010000125.1:0-16337 GCA_035262705.1 Candidatus Acidiferrum sp.
TTGAGGAGGGGGATGGCGTAGCGGATGGGGACGCCGAAGTTAGAGCCGCCAAAGCCCTTGACGATGGCGAAGGTGACGCCGATGACGCCGCCCTGGCCGTTGAGCAGCGGGCCGCCGGAACCGCCGGAGGTGGTCTGCGCATCGTAGACGATTTTGTCGGGCAAAACATCGCCGACGTGGCCCTGCGTGACAAGCGGGCGGATGAGCTTGCGCTTCGAGAGTTCGACGAGAACGAGTTTGGGATCGCCGGCGCTGGCTTTGACGATTTCTTCGACGGTCTTATCGCCGGCGCGGGCGAGGATAGCGTCAAGGCCTGTGGCATAACCGACGCTGATCAGCGATTCTCCGCTGACGGCGGCTTCCTTAGCGGCATCGAGCCGTAATGAGGGGCGATGGAGTTCAGAGAGATCGCCGTGGACCAAGGCGAGGTCGGCGTCCTGGGAAATTTGTGAGATGTTGACAGGTATACCGGCGAGCTCGTTGGGAAAATAGGCAGTCATCTCGGCAATAACGGGCTCGAGGCCCTGGCGGGCGGCGCCGGCTAGCTCTTCATTCTGCCACCATGGCTGCACAACGTGATGGTTGGTGAGGATTTTGCCGTCGCCGACAATGAAGCCGGTGCCGAAGAAATCGGCGCGCACTTCGGGGCCGCGCCCTTCGGTGGTGTAAACGGGATTCCCGTCGCTGTCCTTGAGGGGAGAGCCGTCGGTGTCCATCCCGCCATAACGCAGGCGGCGGCCGGAGTTTTTGTCGTTGAAGGCGACAGCGACGTGCAGCAAGCCGACACTGGGAGCGAAAGAACGAATGATGGTTTCGGCCGCCTGGGACTGGCCCTCGATTTTCGAAAGGCGACTGGTGGTTTCGGCAAGCTGGCGGCGCAGTTCGTCGGAGCCCTGGCCGCTTTGTGTGGCGATTTTTTGCTTGAGCTCCTCGGTCTGCTGCTGCAACTGTTCTTTCTGGGCGAGAACGTCCTTGGTCGACGGGTCATCGCGGAGTTTGCGGGCGGAAGCGAGCAGCTGCTCTTCAGTTTGGGCACTGTGTTCGAGCTGGGCAATGACGCCGTAGGCGCGCTTGGCTTCCTTTTCGGCGCGATGCGAGAAGAGGAAGAAGATTCCGGAGATGACCAGAGCGATGCCGAGAAGTGAGAGCACGCCGATTTTGAGGATGCGCTCAAGGGAGAAAGCGTCGCGGGTCATTTTTTCAGTGACCGCGAGGGCCTGGAAAGCGGTTTGCGCCACGCCAAAGCTTTCTTCGGCAATGCGGGTTTTGTCTTCGAGATTTTTCAGTGCGTGCTGCTGGCGGACCTGGGCGCGGATGCGCGCGAGGACTTCGGCGTCGTCCCAAGGGAGGGAGAGGACATCGTCGGCGCCAAGGTCAAGGGCGCGGGCGCGATCGGCGGGGCCGCCGGGAGACATTACAAGGAGACGGGTATCGGGATTTTGGGCCTTGGCGACGGCGATAGCTTCATTGCAGGAGCCAGTGCCGGAGAAAACCAGAAGCTTAGGCTGAAGGCCCTGGAGTTTTTGCAGGGCGTCGTCGTTGGAGTCAGCGAGTGAGACGGCATATCCGGCCTCAGCGAGAACGCGGCGAAGGGTTTCGCGGTCTGTGCCCGGAGTTCCAACCAGCAAGAGAGTAGACGGGGGCGTAGTCAAGTGCGCGTTTGTCCTATTCCTAGGATGAATTTCGAACCAGGAAAGATGCAGTTTACCTTAGTCCAGGGAGGGATTCACGCGGGGCCCGGGGAGCAGCACGATTCCTCCACACCCCCGGCTGGAGGTTAGAGCCTCCAGGAAAGAGAGCAGGCAGAGAACCGGGTGGGGCGCAGGACATCGAACAGAACATGGGTTGGTGCATTTGGGCGGCGAAAGGGGAACTCGTGCCGGGTCTCCGTGCCGGGATGGAGATCGGGCAACTCGATTTCCTGTTGTTCCACAGGAATTCCGTATTGATCGTAAGAGACAGCGCGCAAGCAATAGCCACGAAGAATATAAGCGGGTAGATTGTTGCGTGTCTTCACCGTGACTAGAAAAGAATTCAGGTGATTTTCAACGGAAAGTGAAAGAATGGGGCTGGATTCTTCGCGAAGGGCATCGAAGGAAGGCTTTCTGCGGCCGAAGACATCCACGACTCCGTGAACGTTTTGCTGCAGCGCGCCCATACCGCTGAAGCCGGCCTGCGAACGGTAGTCGTTGTAGCAAAAGAAAATCGCTCCGGCGACAAACTCCCTGGAACGGAAGATGGCGTCGTGTGAGCGCAGAATCTCTACGCGGGCGGCATCGTTTTCGGGGCGCTCCGGGACGCAGGCACAATAGCCATACTCCGAGATGACGACCGGCTTGCCGGGAAATGCGGCGTGCACCGCGTCGAGGTACTTCCCAATGGTTTCGAGATTGCCCGGGGACCAGGTCCCGACGTATTCGTTCATTTCGATGAGATCCATTAGTCCGGCAACATCCAACTCCGGAGTCTTTTCCAGAGAGTTCGAAGCATAAGAGCAGAGGCGATGAGGATCGAGTTTTT
Organism: Candidatus Acidiferrum sp.; assembly: GCA_035262705.1. Lineage (GTDB taxonomy): Bacteria > Acidobacteriota > Terriglobia > Acidiferrales > UBA7541 > Acidiferrum. The sequence continues at coordinate 2,521 of DATFSI010000125.1, forward strand.
TCGCTTCCGCGAGCAAGAGTTTGGCGAATTGATACGCGGGAGCATGCTGGCCGCCAACTTCGTTGCAAAGTCCCCAGATCACAACGGAAGGGTGATTGCGGTCGCGAGCAATCATTTCACGCATTTGCTCGAGGCCGTTCGCGAGAATGTCGGCGTCGGGCTCATTGGCCATGCCCTTGAAAGTGTCCCAGCCCCAGGCGGGAATCTCACTTTGGATAAGAATGCCGTGACGGTCGCAGTAATCGAGGACCCGGCTGTCCTGAGGCCAATGGACGCGGGTAAACACACAATTCAGGTGTTTCAAGTCGTTGTGGTCGTGAATGATCCAGCTTTCTGGCTCGGCCGTGCCGAATTCGGGATTGCTGCCGGCCATGCGCTCGACACCGAACAGGCGCACAGGTTCGCCGTTAAGGTGAATGGCACCATCCTTGATTTCGAACCGACGCACCCCAAACTCCGCTGTGAAGGAATGAGCTTCCTGGCCGTCGCTGATAATAAACTCGAGGCGATAAAGATGAGGATGGTCAAAATGCCAGAGTTTTGGATTGGGCAGAGTCGCGGAAACTACCAACGAGTGCGCGACGCCAGAGGAAATCGCAAATCTTCCCGCATCGGACTTGGCAAGAACCTCCAGACCCGAGTCTTCGTCAACGACGCGAAAAAATGCCTGGCCATGCCACGTCTCAGAACCGGCGTTCCGGCAATGCGCGGTGATGGCTAGTTCGGCGTTGCCAAGAAGCAGATTAGGCGTGGCGTCGACGTCGAGCCGTTCCACAAACGTTTCCGGGCTGACGAGGAGTTGCACGGGACGAAAAATGCCGCCATCGTGCGGGAAGTCGCTGGAGTGCCCTCGAGGCAGCATGTGCTCGTTGAAGGAGTTGTCCACGCGGACCACGAGAGAATTCGCCTGCCCATGGCGCACGAGATGTGAAATGTCGAAGGTAAAGGCGGTGTACCCTTTGCGCGCGTGCTCCCCAGACAGTTGGCCGTTAATCCAGACCGTAGCGGTGTGGTACACGGCCGCAAACTCAATGCGAATGGCGGAGCTTGTCCAACGTTCCGGAACGTTAAAATTGCGGCGATACCAGGCAACGCCATGGTACTCCGCCAAGGATTGAACCTGCCAGGTATGGGGAACAATGACGCGAAGCCAATCGTCAAGCAGAGGGTCTGCCGCGAACCAGTTGTGCCTGGTGCCGGAATCCTCTGGATCCGTGCGGAAGAACCATTCGCCGCAGAGGCTTATCGATTCCGTGGAACAGAGATGGATGGGTCGTTTTGCACCGGTCGCCTCGGCGGAGACGCCGGCAGCCAAAGCTGCCGTCCGGACCAGGAATTGGCGGCGAGAATTCATTGGATTCAGCGGAGGCTTTTGAACTCGGCGGGCAGTCTACGAGATTCGTCCACGGCTTTTCAAATGAAATATGCCGAGCCAGGCACCGCCGAAAGGCTAAAGCCTCCGTTTCTTGCTATGAATTAACGGCGACAGGAAACCATGCCCTCCGGAGAATTTAATCGGAAGATGGCGGGGGCGGGTTGGCGGATTTGAGCTGGTCCAGTTCCTTTTGTACGCGGTCCCAGGTTTGTTTGTCTTTTTTCACATGGAAGGGAGCGTCCGTATTGGCGAAGAAAGCGAGGATTTCGTCACGCAGGTCGTGCGAGACACAGCCGAAATTGTTGCCGGCGAGTTTGTGGAGGAGCTGGGCGTGGGCGTCGTCGTTGAGGCGATATTTCCCGCCGGAGGTTTCCTGGCCCACATCGAAATTGAGGTTGGGAACCCGCAAGGCGCCGTCACGCTCGGCGTCAAGCAGGCGGCGGTATTCGCTTACGGAGGCGTTGAAGCTTTCCTCAAACATCTTTTCCGTTTCCGGGGTGGGGGTTTTGAGCTGCAAAACTCTGAGCAGGCCAAACTTTGGGAGGATCCTGTAGAGAAAGGCGTAAAAACGCTCCTTAAAGCTGGGGCGTTCGTATTTGGTTCCCCATTCCTTTTCGTAATCGGCGCGCGACAAATTGTAGAGGAAGCGGCGGCGAGTGGCGCTCGGTTCGTCGTCCTTGATTTCGTTTTTCTTGAGCGACCAGGCAATGCGCACGGCTTCGGGGATGAGTTTACTGACATCATGGCGGTAGGTGTCGAGTGCGAGTTCCTCGTCGTCAAGGACGCGATTCAGTTCGATGCCATAGGTTTCCTGGAAGGCCTGGTCGAGCAGGGGGCGGGATACCTCAAAGCCGATGAAGTCGTGGTAACTGGAGGGAGCGTAGCGCTGCTGGGCGACCTGCAGGACGTCGAAGCCGAATTCGGTTTTGACGTGGGCGAGGGTGTCGTCCTCATAGGTGACGAAGTCGCCGAATTTTCTGCGAAGCGGCGGATAGAGGACGGGGACGGCGCGATTGGTGCCGATGCTGTGTCCCTTGTTGTCGGTGGCGAAATGAGAGAGCGCGCCGAGGGCGAAGGCATACTGATAGACATTTTGCGCATCGCGGAGCATGGCCAGAACAAAGTCGCCGCTGCGAACGTAGTGGGCGAGGTCGCTGAAAAAGTGGCTGCCATGAGGGTAGTAGCCCATGTCTTGGATGATGGAGCCACCGTAGGCGTAGGCCTGCGCGGCACTGAGTTCCTGTTCGGTGGCGTTCGGATACTTGGCGAGCAAAAGAGGCTTGAGATGCGTTTCCCAGACAGTGTCAATCAAAGCTTGATGCGCGAGGACGGCGTAGGCGTGGCTGGAGGGCGGTAAAAGGAGCTGGAAAAGTAGAAGTAGGGCCAAGGTAGCGGCCTGGAAACGAGAACGGAGCGAGATTCTGCGACTACGCGGCACGCGGTTCAAGAAGAGCCTCAATTAGCGGTTGAGTGGAATCCCGATAGAATCGGGATCTGCGATCGGGCTGAAAACGCAGCCCTCAGGATGACACGACACCCTCGCACTTCGGAAGTGGAAACTGCGCAAGATCGCCAAGCGGGGTCCGATGTTGACAGCATGGCTAAAAGCCACGCGCCTGCCAAGGCAAGACGTCAGTTCAGTATTTGCGGAGTACGCCGATGACGCGGCCCTGGATCTTGACGTCTCCGGCGGGAACCATGATGGGAGCCATTTCGGAATTGGCGGGCTGCAGGCGAACTTTCCCAGGACCTTCGCGATAGAAGCGCTTGAGGGTGGCTTCCTCGCCGGCGACGAGGGCGACGACGATGTCGCCGGCGTTGGCGACCTGTGTCTGCTCGCAAACGACGAAGTCGCCATCCATGATGTGATCCTCGATCATGGAATTGCCTTTGACCTGAAGGACGAAGGAATTCCCGCCACGCGCGAAATCACCAAGAGAAATGGTTTCGCGCTCCTCGACGGCTTCGAGGGGACGGCCCGCGGCGATGCGGCCGACGAGAGGAAGCTCCTGCACGCGGCGTTCGATGACCTGTTCCTTCGGGGGCTTCGGTAACTGGACAATTTCGATGGAACGGCTCTGGTTGTAGCCGCGGCGAATGAAACCTTTTTTCTCGAGCGTAGTGATGTGCTTGTGGACGGTGGCCAGCGAAGTGAGCTTCAAGCCCTTGCCAATTTCCTCGAAGCTGGGGGCATAGCCGTGCCGCGTTTCGAAGGAAACCAGGTAATCGAGAACTTCTTTTTGCCGTTTAGTGAGGGCCATGAGATTCCTCCACCATGCGCCGCACAGTCTATGCGGCGGCCATCGCCAGTTTCCGCCAAGCGAAACCCGAAAAACCTTCCCTACTCTAGGCGAAAAGAAAGCGAACGTCAAGTAGCATTTTGCACAAACTGCCCACCTGCGTACCCTTCTCATGATTTCGCGGATGTGTTTCTCTAAATTAAGGACATGAGCGAATCCGCTTGGACATACACGCGACGTTCCGCGGGCGTAACCTGTGCGGCGGCGCTGGCGCTGCTGGGAAGCGCGATCGCCCTGCTGCTGTGGGTGAATTTGCTGCTGACTATTCTGAATGCGCCACCCGACGAACAAGGAAGGCGCCTCTATGAACAGCACCCGTTCGCAGCCCTGTTCGTCGCGACAGTACCTTCGTTTCTGATTTTTTCGGCGATGGGGACGGGCGTCGGGCTTTTTCAGCTGAAACCGTGGGCTAGGCGGGCAGCCCTGGGGTGGGCGGTGCTGGCCCTTTTTTTCAGCCTGTCGATGATCGCGCTCCGGCCGTTCGAGACTTTTTTTATTCCGGAACGCTTTGTTAGCGAAGCGGAATCCTTCAAGCAGTTGCTGGCGATTTCGCTGGTGATTGCGACGCTACCGATCGGCGTCTGGTGGATTTTTTTCTTCCGGCTACAGAGCGTGAAGAGGCAGTTTGAGCCCACGGCGGACGCCTCTAGCGAACAGAATCGCACGGGATAATTCCCTGCCCCGGCCAAAACAGAAGAGAAAACCCACCCTGAAAACCGCCTTTCGACTTTGCTCCGGGCAAGCAGAGCGCGGCACCAAGCGAAAAGTAAAAGAGGAAGAGAAGGCCCGCGTCTCAGCGTAAGCCTCAAGTTCAATGGTTGTGGCTTCGCGCTGGACGCACGCAGGCTAAACCTGTGCCACGGAGGGTGATGAGCATCACATCGGGAAGTGACCGGTGTGCTATTCTTTTAGGGTCGGCTCCCGGCGGTGGGGCCTCCGCTCCCGCGGACAACCTTCCATACCGCCAGCCGATCAGGGACCTCGCTCCTCGCACAGGGTGGGCAACACGGGGGTTACAGGGCGACCATGTCTACATTGATGGATATACCTTCCGGAAAAACGAAGCGCGAAGTGATCGAGCAGGCGGTGATCCGGTTCGCCGGCGACTCCGGCGACGGCATGCAGATTACCGGCAGCCAGTTCACGAATACCGTCGCTTTATACGGTAACGATATCGCGACTTTCCCGGACTATCCGGCGGAAATTCGCGCCCCTGCGGGCACCGTACCCGGGGTCAGCGGCTTCCAACTGAACTTCTCGTCCGGCGAAGTGTTTACGCCCGGGGATTCCGTGGACGCGCTGGTGGCCATGAATCCGGCGGCGCTGAAGGTGAACATTGGGGACCTGAAGGCCAACGGCATCCTGATCGTGAATTCGGACAGCTTCGAGGAAACGGACCTGCGCAAGGCGCATGTAACTTCGAATCCGCTGGAAGACAATTCGCTGGACAAATTCCGCGTGTTTCCGGTGGAGTTGCAAAAGCTGACGCGCGCGGCGCTGGCAAGCCTGGGCCTGGACGCGAAGAGCATGGACCGCTGCAAGAACTTCTTCGCGCTAGGCATGTGCTACTGGCTGTACAACCGCTCGATGGACCCGACGATCCGGTGGATCGACGACAAGTTCAGCAAGAACCCGCTGCTGGCGGAAGCCAACAAACTGGCGATGCGCGCCGGGTATTCGTATTGCGAGGCGACGGAAGCGTTTCAGATCAGCTATGAGATTCCGCCGGCGCAATTGACTCCGGGGACCTATCGCAACCTGAGCGGCAACCAGGCGCTGGCCATGGGATTTGTGGCCGCCGCGCAGAAGTCGGGCTTGAAGCTGTTCTTGGGAAGCTATCCCATCACCCCGGCTTCGGACATTCTGCACGAGCTTTCGAAATACAAGTCGTTCGGCGTGCTGACGTTCCAGGCTGAGGATGAAATCGCGGCCATCACCAGCGCGATCGGGGCGGCATATTCCGGTTCGCTGGCGATTACGACGACCTCCGGGCCGGGAATGGCGCTGAAGACCGAAGCGATAGGCCTGGCCGTGATGACGGAGCTGCCGATCGTGGTGTGCGATATCCAGCGCGGCGGACCGTCGACGGGATTGCCGACGAAGACCGAACAGGCGGATTTGTTGCAAGCGATGTTCGGGCGAAATTCCGAGGCACCGATTCCGGTGCTGGCGGCTTCGACACCCGGCGATTGTTTTTGGGTGGCGCTGGAGGCCAGCCGCATCGCCCTGAAGTACATGGTGCCGGTGATTTTGCTCTCCGACGGGTATCTGGCAAACGGCGCGGAGCCGTGGAGGATTCCGACAGCAGAAGAGATTCCGGCGGCCCCTGTGAAGTTTGAGAAGAATCCCGAAGGGTTCCAACCGTACAGGCGCGACCCGGAGACGCTGGCACGGCCGTGGGCGATTCCCGGCACGCCCGGGCTGGAACACCGCATCGGCGGCATCGAGAAGCAGGAGACGACCGGAAACGTCAACTACGAACCGCTGAACCACGAAAAGATGGTACGCATGCGCGCCGCGAAGGTGGAAGCGATCCGCCAGGACATTCCGAACGTGATGCCGGTGGGAGATCCCGAAGGGGATTTGCTGGTCGTGTCCTGGGGCTCGACGTTCGGCTCAGTGGCGGGCGCGGTGAAGGCGCAGCGCGAAAAGGGCCGGAAGATCGGGCACTTGCATCTGCGGCACCTGAATCCGTTGCCGGGGAACGTCGGCGACGTTCTGAAGCGTTATAGGAAGGTGCTGGTGCCGGAGCTGAACATGGGGCAACTGCTGTGGATGCTGCGCGCCAAGTACCTGGTGGACGCGGTGGGCCTGAACAAGATTCAGGGACGGCCGTTCAAGCAAAACGAACTGGAACAGAAATTCGAAGAAGTGATGGGGCTCTAGGAGACCGCGATGACGACAACTGCTCTGCCGCCGCTGACGCGAAAGGACTTTCAGACCGACCAGGAAGTGCGCTGGTGCCCAGGCTGCGGGGACTACGCGATCCTAGCTGCAGTGCAGTCCGTGTTCCCGGAACTTGGGGTGAAGCGCGAGAATTTCGTGGTGGTGTCGGGCATCGGCTGCTCGAGCCGATTTCCCTACTACATGAACACGTTCGGGTTTCACTCGATTCACGGGCGCGCTCCGGCGGTGGCGACGGGAATCAAGATTGCGCACCCGGAACTGGAAGTATGGATGGCGACGGGCGACGGAGACGCGCTGGCGATTGGCGGGAACCATACGATCCACATGCTACGGCGCAACGTGGGCATCAAGGTGCTGCTGTTCAACAACCGCATCTACGGCCTGACCAAGGGGCAATATTCGCCGACGTCGGAATTTCATAAGGTGACCAAATCCACGCCGTATGGTTCGCCCGACCGGCCGTTTAATCCAGTATCGTTGGCGATTGGGGCGGAGGCCACGTTTGTGGCGCGCTCGGTGGATATTTTTCAGGCGCACTTGAAGGAGACGCTGAAGGCCGCGGCGGCGCATAAGGGATCGGCGTTCGTGGAAATCCTGCAGAACTGCAACATTTTCAACGACGGCGCGTGGACCAGCCTGACGGAGAAAGATGCGCGCAGCGAACACGTGATTCAGCTGGAGCACAACAAGCCGTTGATATTCGGAAAGAACCGCAACAAAGGCATCCGCCGGAAGCCGGACGGGGACATTGAAGTGGTCACGCTCGGCAACGGCATCACGGAAGCCGATTTGATCATGCACAACTCGCATCACCCGCGGGCTTCCTACGCGTTCCTGCTTTCGCACATGGAAGGCCGTCCGGGCTTCCCGACACCCATCGGACTATTCCGAGCGTGGGATGACCTGCCACGGTATGAGGACGTGGTGAACGAGCAGGTGAACCAAATTATCCAGCAAAAAGGCGCCGGCGATTTGAACAAGCTACTGCGAGGCGGCGACGTCTGGGAAGTGAAATAGGGGCGCTCTCCGACTGCCCGATCTAAAGATCGGCCACTACACGAATCGACAGAACAGCAAGCAAAGGTGGTGGTCTTGCCGGAGTTGCGTTCGTCGCTCGACTGCACAGGCGGGAGTGCCTGTGCCACGGACTGATGGGCAAAAGTTTTCCCATACTTTGAGAACGGGATGTGCGCCTTTCGCGCAGCGCGGACGGAGTTTCCCACAAGTGTGCACGGATTGACGGCAATTTCGCTGTTTTCGTGCTGGACCCGTGGCATTTTTTTGGCATAGTGCTTGCTCATCCCCTATTGGGGTCGGAATGAACGTAGCGCGGGGTCAAGAAACTAGGAAGGTGAACAAACTTCGCGAAGTCCTTCCGGCGCTGGGCGTAGTTGCGGTATTTCTGGCACTTTCGTACTGGTGGTTCCTATCGCCGCTATGGAGCCGCTCGGCCGACGCGCGTGATTCTTTCTCCACGAATATTTCCGCCGCCTTTGACAGCTTGCCCGGCACCCTCTCTTACGAACCTTCCGCTGCAATCTATACCGATGCAAGTTCAGGCCGGGCGGTGTTTCCGTATTCCGTCATTCCCGGAGGCATCCGCTCAGGGCAGGAGCTTGCGGAGGCCGCGCAGCGCGACGGGCTCGTGGCGCAGCACTATGCGGGATTTCAGTTGGCCGCTGCGCATATAGTTCGCCTGAAAAAGGACCACCAGGCATACGTGTCCTACCGGGTTGGGGAGCAGATTTTCTGGACAAAGCACAAGGTGACGCTGCGCGCGGGAGAGACGGTAGTGACGGATGGAAAGAACGTAGCCCGCGGGCGCTGCGGGAATCGCGTCTCGGATTCGCCGAAAACGCCGGTGTCCGCGAAAGAGCCGGTGGATGGGACCATGAGCACGCCGGTGTTCGTGCCCGATCTCGTGCCTGCGGGATTTTTCGGGGGAGAGCCGGTTGCACGAGTCGCGGTGGCGCCAAAAAGTTTTGGGCCGCCGGTGGCACCTCCCGGAGGGCCGTTTCCACCGTTTTTCCCGCCGATCTTTCCGGGCGGTCGTCCGGGAACGCCGGGGCTTACGGGACCGCCGCCGGTCCCGCCGATTGTATCCACGCCGGAGCCGGCGAGCGGGTTTCTGGTCCTGCTGGGCTTTATTTGCGTGGCTGGTCTGGGCGTGCTCCTACGCAAGTAGTACGCGCGAAAACTGCAGATATTTCCTCGAAAATGCCATATTGTCTGGTTGCGTATTTCCGGAACCTTATTTTTCTCTTCGTGAAACCAATGAAGGCACTTATCATCTAAAGACTTAGTCATACGTCATGGAACCAAAAGCGCCAAAACTCGTTCCCTTTTCGCTGCTCGGAGACGCGGACCCTGCTCCCCCGGCGCTGTTTGCGCCGCCGGAGCAGGCGCAAAGTATCGCGCTGTTGTATGAAATCAGCCATGAGCTGACGGCAATTCTGGACCGCGAAGAGCTGCTGCGGCGCATCGCGGAACGCGTGAAGAAGCTGGTGAACTATCACGTATTTTCGGTACTGCTGTGGAACGAATCCGAACAGATGCTGGAAAGTGTCTTTGCGCAGCGCTACGACGATTCACTGCCGACGCGCTATCAAATGCCGCTGCACCAGGGGATCACAGGGACCGCGGCGGCGGAACGGCGAACCATTCGCGTAGTGGATGTACGGCTGGACCCGCGATACGTCTCCTGCGGAGATACGGTGGAAGTGCGGTCGGAGCTGGTGGTACCGCTGCTGCTACAGGACCGCCTGGTGGGCGTGCTGGACCTGGAAAGCACCGCGCCTCATGCATTCAGCGCGGAGCATGAGCGGCTGCTGAACATTCTGGGGTCGTATATCGCGGTGGCGCTGGAAAATTCGCGGCTGTTTGAAGAGGCGCGACAGAACCAGGCGCGGCTGCTGAACGACCTGGAAACGGCAAAGGAAATCCAGAGGCAGTTGCTGCCGAGCGGGGCCAAGGAGATACCCGGGCTGGACCTGGCGACGGCGTACGTGCCGGCGCGCGAGCTCGGCGGAGATTTTTACGACCTGCTGCCCTACGGCGTGGGACGCCTGGCCATCGCGATTGGAGACGTTTCGGGAAAGGGCACGGCGGCGGCGCTGTTTGGCTCGCTGGCCATCGGAATTTTGCGGGAACTCGTGCACGGCAATGAGGCATCGCCGGCAGAGATGCTGGCCGAGCTCAATGGACGATTGCTGGCCGCGCGCCTGGATGCGCGATTCATCGCCATGCAGTTTGCGATTTACGACGCGGCGCTGCGCGAACTAACCATCGCAAACGCCGGCGGAACGTTGCCGTTGTTGGTGAAAGATGGCCAGGTGACGGAGCTCAACGTGGGCGGGATGCCGCTGGGCCTGCTACCCGACGCGGAGTACGACGAGGTGCGGTTATCGCTTTCACCGGGCGACTTCGTGGTATTCGCCTCTGACGGCATCCACGAATCCATGAACAAGGAGCAGGAAGAGTTCGGCGCGGACCGGCTGAAAGCGCTGCTCTCGACGGTGATGCCGAACGATCCCGGCTACAAGGTGGCGCAACGAATTGTGAAAGCCACCGATGAGCACACCGGTCCGGGCCGTACTCCGCACGACGATCGCACACTACTAGTGCTGCGCGTCACTCACGACGAGGCGGAAGCGGATTTTTCGAAAATGCCCATCATTTACTAGGGCAAACCCTCACTACTTAACTTAGGCCTGGAAATCGGCCCACACTTTAAGCTACTTGGCCTGGATGCCGCGGATGTATTCAACCAAGTTGCGCATGCGCAACTGTGGGATGCCGCTGGACTGCGTATCGACCGAGTGGAACAGGTCTACCCAGATAGGCATCTGCAGGGTGCCATGCGCGGGAGCGTTGGAGAATTTTAGCGTGGCATAAACCTGGTCTTCAGGGAATTTCCCGTTGTTTTTCCTGGCCAGAGTGGTCAGGTCGGTCGGGGCATATTTGAACTCGGAAGCGGCGGGGCCGTTGCCCTTGGCTTCCGTGCCGTGACAAACGGCGCAATATTCGGTGTACATCTCCTTCGCGGACGAGGGGTCCGTGAACTTGATGGGCACGGTCTTGACGTTCTTTTCCTGCGCAGCATTAAAGCTGACAGCCAGGAGGAGCGCGATAGTGGCCAATACCACGCAGAAGATCGCCAGTAGTCTGGCGTTTGAAGGGTTAAGCATTTCGCACCTCCGTCATGAGCGTTTTTTTAGCAGAATTGGCTGAAAACTGCAGTGACTAATGGGCCCCGTGCGGATGATGCTCGTTACAAGTACTAGCCGCTTGAAAAACCAGGCGCAATGGCTCGCAACGTTGGGGATATACTCGGGGCAGGGTGGCTTATGGCGATGACGGAAGATACCGAGCGGAAAACGCAGGGACTGCGGGCGACAACGAAAATTTTGACGCGGGGATTCGACCCGAGCTTGTCGGTGGGGTCAGCGCGGCCAGCGGTGTTTCGAAGCTCGACATATGTCTTTTCGAGTCCCGAAGCAGCGCAGCGCGCGTTTGATATCGCGAACTGCCGTGCGGCCGCTGAAACGGATGAAAAAGTAGAACTAATTTACGCGCGGCTGAATCATCCCAACGCGGAGATTCTGGAAGCGCAGACGATTCCGCTGGAGCCGGGAGCCGAGGCGGCGGTGGTTTTCAATTCCGGGATGGCGGCCATCGTCACTTCCCTGCTGACGTTCTTGCAGCCAGGGCAGACGGTGGTCTACACGGTGCCGATTTACGGCGGCACGCAGCATTTTTTAAGGGATTACCTGCCGGGATGGGGCGTGCGCACGGTGGCAGTGCCCGCAGGCCAGGGCAAGCAACTGGACGAGGCGGTGCACTCGGCTGAGAACCTGGGCGCGGTGCTGGTAGAGACGCCGGCAAATCCTACGCTGGTGATGACGGATTTGCGGCGCGTGAGCCAAACAGTGGCCGGCGTCAAGTGGCGCTCGGACGGCCGGCGGCCGTTGGTGATGGTCGACAACACCATGCTGGGTCCAGCGTTTCAGCACCCGCTGATGCTGGGCGCCGACCTGGTGCTCTATTCGGCGACCAAATATCTTTCGGGGTTCAGTGATTTGCTGGCCGGAATGGTGCTGGCAAAGGATCCTGAATTGGTTCAGCAGATTCGCCTGCAGCGGCATTTGTTTGGCAATATTCTGCAGCCGGATGAATGCTGGCTGCTGGACGGGCGGCTGCCCACGGTAATCCTGCGCATGAACCGCGCCAGCAAAAATGCCCAGCGCATCGCGGAACAGCTGGCGGCGCATCCGAAAGCGGCGCGCGTGATCTATCCGACGCTTTTCCGGGACCCGGAGCAAAGCTTGATTTATCGGGCGCAGTGCGATTTTCCGGGCGCGATGTTTTCCATTGAATTGAAGGGCGGGAAACACGGGGCATTCGAGTTCCTGCGGAATTTGAAGCTCGGTCGCAACGCGGTTTCGCTGGGCGGAGTGGAGACTCTGGCGTGCCACCCGAAAACGACCACGCATTCGGGCTACACGGAAGAGGAATCGAGACTCGCCGGGGTGACGGACGGGTTGGTGCGGGTATCTGTTGGGATCGAGCACTGGCGCGATTTGCTGGCCGATTTTGAGCAGGCGCTGGATGCGGTTTAACAATCTCCTCAGGGGCTAAAAGCCCCTGAGTTTTGGAAACCTTCACGCCACGGCTAGCCTTGCCCTCCCAGAATGCATTTCTGGAGCGGTTCACTTCACGATTGGTAATTCGATGTGCGACGCCAGGGACGGTGAGCAATACACGCGCTGGGTTGCCGCAACGTAATCCAACGCCGCCGCCTTGTAAATACTTGGCACAAACCTTTGCGGGTTGCGGTCGATCACCGGAAACCACGTGGACTGGATCTGCACCATGATGCGGTGGTCCTTGAGAAATACGTGGTCGTGGTCTCGCAACGGCACATTCCATTCGAGCGGTTTGTTGGGTGTAAGCGCCTCGGGATGCTCGAAGCTCTGCAGATAGCGGCCGCGCCGCACCTCCATGGCGATGGGCAACTGGTAGCCGTTCAGCGACTGCGCATATTGCCCGGGCTTCGGCCCCTCTTCCGGGTCCCACGGATTTTTCTGCGCATTCTCCGGATACACGTCAATCAGCTTGACGATGAAATCGCTATCGGTGCCTGACGTAGACGCATAAAGCTTCGCCGCCAGCGGACCGGTCACCACGAGATCCGCCTCCAACGGCGCGCTGACAAACGACAGCACATCCGGGCGGTGGTCCACAAAACGCTGGTCGGCTACTTCCCAGCGTCTCCAGTCACCCGCGGGATACGTAGGCGAAATCGGCCGCTGGCGGTACGGCACAGGATTCGCGGGATCGGAAACGTACTCGCGATAGTCAGGCTGCTTGCCGGATTTGTCTGGCGGCGAAAACGAAAGCGTGCCATCCGCGTGCAAATAGAGATTGGTGACCTTGGCTTCCTTGGGCGGCCAGGCGGCGTACGTTTTCCAGGTATTTGAGCCGCTCTGAAATGTGGTGGCCTGCCACGTTGGCTTTTCTCCTTTGGCGTGCAGGTAATAGCGGAAAAAAGGAGCTTCCAGATTCTCGCGGAACTCCACCGAGGTATTGTGCCCGCCAAAGCCGATCAGGCCGATGCTGTCCGCCTTCGCACCCTGCCACTGCCCGTGAAACCACGGCCCGGCAACGATGAAATTGGTGTGATCGGGATCGTGTTCCGCGGCATGCCGAAAAATCTGCCAGGGTCCCCAGGGATCTTCCTGATCCCAGAATCCGGCGACGTTCAAATTGGGCACGGTCGAGGCGTGCAGTTGCCGCACCCAAGCTTCTTTCTTCCAGAAATCGTCATAGTCGGGATGCTCCACGCTGAGGTTCCAGTAGGGGATGGAACCATGCAGATATTTGTCGTTGATGTTGGAGAGCGGCCCGAGATTGAGATACCACTCGTAGGTGTCGTAAGTCTCGAAAACAAAATTGGTGTTCTTGTTTTTGTCGGCTTGCTCCAGCACCGCATATTCGAAATCGTAGCTTTCGCGCAGCGCGCCGTAGCGATGGTCATCGTCGTTCATCCACTGATCGACAGGCGAGGCCTGTTCGCTCATCGCTTTCAGCGCGGGATGGGGATGCAGCAGGGCTAGAGCAGTGGTGAGACCGTCGTAGGAGACCCCGTACATTCCGACTTTTCCATTGTTATTGGGCACATTGTGGATGAGCCATTCGATGCTGTCGTAGGCGTCCGTGGTTTCGCTGGTTGCTTT
>DATFSI010000126.1:0-4071 GCA_035262705.1 Candidatus Acidiferrum sp.
CCTCGTCCGGATGCAAACGGTTCCAGCGTTCCGTCTCGATGCCGTCCGTGTACAGGCATTTGTAGCTCGTTACGCTCCAGACGTCTGCTGCCACGCCGTAATTCTTCTCCAGAATTTCCTGCGCCTGCAGCACTTCGTTCAGAATCGCCCCGCTACCGAGCAGTTGCGCACGCAGCTTGGCCTTCTTGTTCGTCGCCCCCTTGTATTTGTACATGCCCTTCAAAATGCCTTCCTTCACGTTGCTCGGCATGGGTGGCATCACATAGGGCTCGTTCATCACCGTGATGTAGTAGAAGATGCTCTCGCCATTGACATACATCCGTCGGATTCCATCCTCGATGATCACGGCGATCTCATACGCATACGCCGGGTCGTAGGCCAGCAGGTTCGGCACCGGAAGGGCCAACACGTGGCTGTTGCCGTCCTGGTGCTGCAAGCCTTCACCGGAAAGGGTGGTGCGCCCGGACGTGCCACCCAGCAGGAACCCGCGCGTCCTCATATCCGCCGCCGCCCAGATGAAGTCCGCGATACGCTGCAAACCAAACATCGAGTAGTAAATGAAAAACGGAATCGTGTTAATGCCGTGTGTCGCATACGCCGAACCCGCCGCGATGAACGAGGCCATCGAACCCGCTTCCGTAATTCCCTCTTCGAGAATTTGCCCGTCTTTCGCTTCCTTGTAATAAAGCAACGTGTTCACGTCCACTGGTTCGTACTTCTGCCCTACGCTCGAGTAAATGCCCACGGTGCGGAACAATGATTCCATACCAAACGTCCGCGCTTCGTCTGGCACAATCGGCACCACCAGCTTGCCGATTTCGGCATCCTTCAACATCTTCCTCAGCATGGCCATGAACGCCATCGTGGTCGAAACCTCACGCCCTTCGCTGCCCTCCAGGAATTCCTTGAAGAGCTCTGTGTGTCCTCCGGAGAGCGCCATAGACCGCGCCTTGCGTGTGGGCACGTACCCACCGAGCGCCGCGCGCCGTGCCCGCAGATAACGGATCTCTTCGCTGTCTTCCGCCGGGCGATAAAACGGAATCTTCGCGATTTCGTCATCCCCCATGGGGATCCCGAAGCGTGAACGAAACTCCCGCAACTCTTCCTCGTTGAGTTTTTTCTGCTGGTGCGTGACGTTCTTTCCTTCTCCCGCCTCGCCCAGCCCGTATCCCTTGATTGTGCGCGCCAAAATCACCGTGGGCCCGCCCTTATGCTCCACCGCCGCCTTGTACGCCGCATACACCTTCCGCGGGTCGTGACCGCCCAGCCGCAGGCGCCGCAACGCCTCGTCCGGCAGCGGTTCCACCAGCTTTAGCAGGCGGGGATCGCTGCCAAAGAAAAACTGCCGCACATAGTCGCCGCTCGAAACGACGAGCTTCTGGTACTCGCCGTCCACCATCTCCCCCATGCGCTTCACCAGCAGTCCTTCGGTGTCGCGCTCCAGGATGGGGTCCCATTCGCTGCCCCACAAAACCTTGATGACGTTCCATCGCGCGCCGCGGAAGGCAGACTCCAGCTCTTGAATAATCTGCCCGTTTCCGCGCACCGGGCCGTCCAGGCGTTGTAGGTTGCAGTTGATAACGAAAATGAGATTGTCTAGCTTTTCGCGCGAAGCCAGCGTGATGGCGCCCAACGATTCCGGCTCATCCGTTTCGCCGTCGCCCAGGAACGCCCACACCTTGGCATCCGTTACCGGCTTCAGCCCGCGGTTTTCCAGATAGCGGTTGTAGCGCGCCTGGTAAATCGCCATCAGCGGGCTCAAACCCATCGACACCGTTGGGAACTCCCAGAACTCTGGCATCAGCCACGGGTGCGGATACGACGAAAGCCCGCCGCCGGGCTTCAATTCGCGGCGGAAATTTTCCAATTGCTCGCTGCTGATGCGTCCTTCGAGAAAGGCTCGCGCGTAAACCCCAGGCGCCGCATGCCCCTGAAAATAAACCGTGTCTCCTTCAAAACTTTCGGTGCGCGCGCGAAAAAAGTGGTTGAAGCCCACTTCATACAGCGTGGCCGCGGAGGCGTACGTCGAAATATGCCCGCCAATGTTGTGCTCCACCTTATTGGCGCGCACCACCATCGCCAGCGCGTTCCAGCGGATTAATGACTTAATGCGCCGTTCGAGTTGCTGGTCCCCGGGAAATAGCGGCTCCAGTCGCGCCGGGACGGTGTTCGCATAAGGCGTATTGGCCGTAAACGGCAGGTCGATGCCGTTGACCGTGGCATGGGCGCGCAGTCGTTCCAGAATTTCGCGGGCCACGTCGGCGCCGCTCGATTCGAGCACTGAGTCGAGCGACTCGAGCCACTCCTGAATCTCGACGTCTTCCATTTGGCGGGGTGCAGCTGTTTCCGGGTCCATGAGAGCGATGGCCT
Source organism: Candidatus Acidiferrum sp. (assembly GCA_035262705.1). Taxonomy (GTDB): domain Bacteria; phylum Acidobacteriota; class Terriglobia; order Acidiferrales; family UBA7541; genus Acidiferrum. The sequence continues at coordinate 2,371 of DATFSI010000126.1, forward strand.
TTCTCCTGTTCTCGCCGGGGGTCACTGAGCCCGGTTCCTTCATTGCAAATTTTTGCGTCTACCTAGAATACACCCAGCGCCCGCGCGTGGCACCCCGCCCGCCACATTTTTCCGATGACTTCCATTCGCTCTTTGATTTCTTTACTTCTTTGGTCGTGATCTAACGCCCACAAGCAAAAGGTCTTGAGGGTGCCCACCCTCGGTTTGTACGAGTGGGGTTCTTACGATCGGATGGTGTGGACCCTTTTCTCTGCATGGCGACCTACGGGTGTTGTTTATTATGCGCAGTACCAACCACTCTCCTGTTGTCACTCTCTTGTTTTTTCGCTGCAATAGAAGTTGTGCACGTTCATCCCATGGAACCTGGCAGGTGCCGATGAAGCTCTCTCTCCGTTTCACTCTCGCCCTTTTTGCTCTTTTCCTTCCTTCGCTCGCCTCCGCGCAAAACACCGCGCGCATTGAATGCCCACGCAACGACGGCTACGTTTACCTCTACAGCTCCGTCATCAGTCTCGACGTCCGCGCCACGCTGCAGTGCGGAGAAATCGTTCAGGTAATTGGCCGTGATGAAACCTATTTGGCCGTCCGCACCGCCAAAGGCGAATCCGGATTTGTGCCCATGGCCAGTGCCGCAATTCTCAAGGATCGCGCCGCCTCCGCCGCTTCCGCGCAGACCGCGCCCGCTCGTGAACGTATCGCCTATGACAGCGCGCCGGCTCCCGCTCCAGCCCCAACAAAGACGCCTCTTTCCGCCTTCGTCCTTTCCAACAAAACACCTATCCGCCTCAAGCTACTGAAAACTCTCTCTTCCGCCACCGCCCGCGTCAACGATCCCGTCGAACTCGAGGTCTTGGACCCCGTCCTGGTTGACGGCGTCACCGTGATCTCCAAAAGCTCCAAAGTCACCGCGGTTGTAGCTGTCTCCGAATCCAAGCGCCGCTTCGGTCACAACGGCCGCATCGCTTTCAACCTTACCTCCGTGCAGCTGGCCAACAACCAGCAGGCTCCCGTCCGCTGCTATCAGGAAGCTTCCGGCGCGCCTTCGACCGCTTCGGATTCCGTCGTGGCTCTCTCTTCGGGCAAAGACGCCTCTCTTCTTGCGGACACAACCTACACGGCCCTGGTCGACGGCGATCTTCCTCTCAACCGTGTATCCTTCACCGCCAGTCCCGCCGCCTCCCCTTCGCCATCCGCCGCACCTATTCCTCCGTCCTCGCACTGATTTGTTTGCCCATTCCCCATATCGACGGCCCTACAGGCGGCCCACCAGGTAACACCGGGCTTCAGGATGTGTCCGGTGTCGTACCACTTTGCGAGTGTTAGGGGATTCGAGCGGCGTAGGGGCGAAAGATGGCAGCCCAGGGCTAGCCCTGAGATCGTGCAAAAAACTTGACAGTCCGAGGTGCAAAGCAATTATCTCGTTGCTTCTTCCTGCTCTTCACTCGCCGCTACCTTTTTCACGGAGTCACCGTGTCCCCCAGCGTCCGTCCCCCATCCACGACGAGCACGTGGCCGGTCACAAACTTCGCCCCCACCAAAAACAGCACCGCGTCCGCAATATCCTCCGGCGTCCCCGTCCGCTGCAAAGGCGCTCGCCGGATAAAATTCCGTTGCCATTCCGGGGGATCACCCGGCATGGTGATCGTCCCCGGCACGATGGCGTTCACGCGCACCTTGGGCGCAAGCTCCTTCGCCAAAATC
>DATFSI010000127.1:0-5192 GCA_035262705.1 Candidatus Acidiferrum sp.
ACCGCATAAGCGATCGCGATGGGGCCTCCTCGGGAGATTCCAATCAGGGAAAAGCGGTCGAGCTCCGCCGCGTCTGCCACCGTTTCCAGATCGCGTACCCAGGTATCGAAGCTCACATCGGAAACGTCGCGTTGCGACATGCCGTTACCGCGCTCGTCATAGCGGATCACTCGATGGTGCTTGCTTAATTCGGTCCACCAGTGCCGCCAAATCGGGCTCTCCCACTCGAAATCCAGATGGGTAAGCCAATTGGAGGCCTTCATCAAGGGCGGCCCTAGTCCAATGCTGGCCCATGCCAGCCGCGCGCCATCCTTCGTAACAGAATAGCGGATTTCCTGGCGTGGCAGCGGCTCGGCGAAACCCCCCACCGCTGCACTTGGCACAGCTGTTTCTGAAGGAATGTTCTCGACCGGCGCGGCGAATCGGTAGCCCACTCTCGGCACGGTTTCGATGTACGTTTCGCCGGCTCCGCGCTTGCCCAGCGCTTTCCGCAGCATCGACACGTTCTTGTTCAGGTTGTTTTCTTCCACCGCGGTGTTCGGCCACACCTTTCTCAACAGCTCTTCCTTCTTGAGCAGGCGTCCGGCGTTCTCTACAAGCACGCACAAGGTTTCGAAAACCTTCAGCTGCAGAGGCACTTCCACTCCATCCCGCAGCAGCCGGTGCTCGCCGGCATCAAGCTGGAAAGGGCCAAATTGGTAGCGCGTCGTCAACTGCGGCATGTAATTCAGAAAAAAATAACAAAAAAGCCAACGTTTTAGAAGGACTTGCAGATGGCTCCGGATGCTAAATGCAAGAGAACATCGAGCGCCCATATCTGATGCGACCAGGAAAGGAAAAGTAAGATGACCAAAGCCATATGGATTGCAATCGCGGAACTAGTTATAGCTTGCGCAGCGGTGTTCGGTCTTTGGAGCGCTTCCACTAGCGGCGCCTTCGCGCAGAACGTCCATTCGCCGGCAACCCCTACGCAGCGCCAGCAGGCGCCTGCGCAAAGTGAACTTCTTCTGCGCATCGTCCGGGCCTCGACGGAGCGATTCCAGGACATTTCCTTGCCGAAAATGAAGGATACGAGCTTCAATTCGGATGCGTTGACCGGCCCCGACGCCGGCGCCATGGGACTCCACTCTATAAAGTCGGTTTTCGTGCAGGCGCCGCCGCTCACCCCAACCGGTGAAATCGATCCCACGCGTCCCCAGATCGCCATCTTACGAGCCCCTGCCGGGTGGCGGTCTGCGCTTGATCGGCGCGCACTTTCTCATTCTTGCTGCCGCCTGGGATAAGGCCCATCCAGGGAACCCTCGCTAATGGGGCAGCTTTTCCATTACTTCGAAAGCCCTAATCGCTTCGGCCTCCCCGCCTTCTACACCCGTCGCATTTGGGCATGGAAGGAGAATCCCAACGGTACCTTTGTCAACTGGCACCCCAACGTTTCCTGCCAGTCCTTTTCCGGCCAGAACCCTTGAGTCAGACTCCTCATTGCCAGCGTAAGAAAACCGGCGCAGGGAATTCCCATGGTTCGGGATTTCCTGCGCGTCCTTATTCGGCCGCTAACCCGCAGCACCTCCCGCGCGTCCGAGCGGGTATAGCGACACATCGTTTTCGCCAGGCCTCGCTGGCGGAAAGGTGGCTTTCCTGAAGGAAAAGGCGCTTTCTTTGCTCCTGGCATGCCTAGGACTTGCTGGGCCCTTGCTTTCCCGCCCGCAGGAAAGCGCGGCCGGAGCTTTCGAAAAACTCCGCACCCTCAGCGGCGACTGGGAAGGAACGGTGGCCTGGACTGGGAAATCCGCCAGCGCAGTCACCGCCCATTATTACCTCACCGGGAACGGTTCCGCCCTGGTGGAAGACCTGAGCAACGGCATGACTAGCGTTTATCACCTGGACGCAGGAGATCTCCGGGTGACGCACTATTGCGCCGCTCAGAATCAGCCGAGGCTTAAGGCCACTTCCTTCGGCGCCGACAACAGCGACATCCAGTTTTCGTTCGTCGACATTTCCAACCTGCGCTCGCCGGACGCAGGCCACGTAACTGGCCTCGAACTACACCTTCTGGCGCCAGACCACATCAGCATCACCTTTCAATTCACCAGTAGTGGCAAAGACGCCTTTGAGTTACTGGATTTGCGCCGCAAGAAATAACGGTTCGCAATGGCCTAAACGCGTACGATCGCACCTGTGCGCATCGGCGCGCAGTGGCCACATATAGACGGAAATTAGGGTTAGTGGGTCTAGTTGCCAGAACCGACTTTGATGGTACCGACCGCTCCCATTACGGGCTGTGCTTCCGTGCCGAACATAATTTGGCCGAACGGGATATAGCAGATGTTGGCGCCAGTCGGAAAAGTGACCTTAAATTTTACGACACCCCCGGGGTTAATTCTGACGTACCCCGGCGGGTCAACCGTGCCAGTGGAAGAGATGCTAAGGGTGGGATCGTCAAGCGCGCGGGCGGCCGCAAGCTTTGGTTTGGCGGCCCTCTTTTTCGTTTTGCTCTTGGCGGCGTGTTTCTTTCCTTTTCGTGGGGGCATGGGACTTCTCCTCAAAAATGCTGGACTAGTTTCCACTGTGGAAACGTGGGTCCGCAATCATACCCTGTAAATCCGGGTCGTTCTTCACTTTTTCCAGGGGATAGCCCTTTTGCAAGGCCTTTTCGACGTATTGAAGGGCCCGGTCGCGGTCGCCGAGGAGTTCGTAGGTTCCCCCGGCGCTTTCCAGAATCTCGGGGTCGTTGGGGGCGAGGGCCAAAGCGGTTTCAAGGCAGTTGCGCGCCTTATCGGGGTTCCCCTTCTTGACGTAATGCAAGGCGAGTGCGGCCTGGGGAGCAGGATCGCGCGGCGTGAGCTGCGCCTGGCGCAATGCCAAGGTCAAGGACCGCTCGCGAGCGGCGGTGGCTTTTTCTTTCTGGCCCAGCCATTGGTAGGAATTCATCAGCCATTCCCACACCAGATAATTTTCCGAGTTCAACTGAAGCGCCCTTTCGTAGGTAGCCGCCGCTTCGGCATACCTCTTCATGTCGTAATAGAGGGAGCCGAGATTCGCGTAGGCGGGATAAGACGGATTGAGCTCGATGGATTTCTTCAATGCCTGCTCGGCGTCGGGTAGGAGCTTCGGATCACCCGTGTCGAGGTACACCGCGGCAAGGTTGGAATAGGCCTGCGCGTTGTCGGGAGTCAGTTGAATGGCGTGTTTCAGGTTTTCGATGGCTTGCGGATATTTGTTCTGGCGATCGTAGAAAAGAGCCAGTTCGTCGTAGCCGTCCCAGTCATCCGGCCGCAGAGCGGCGGCTTGCTTGTAGGTGGCTTCGGCTTCCGCGATCCTCCCGGCGGTTTCATGGGAGTGCGCGAGACCCGAGAGAGCACTCGAATTGCGCTGATCGAGAGCCAGTGCCCGTTGAAACTCTTGGGCGGCAAGGTCGTGTTCTCCCGCCGTTTCGTGCATGCGGCCCAGGGTTACATAAACCGGCGGAAGGCGGTCGTCCAGTTCCAGAGCCTTCTGGCAATTCGCTTTGGCTTCCGTGAGCCACTTGGGATTGACCTCGAGCTGGTATTTCAGGCGATAGGCTTCCCCAAGCTGCGCATACCCCAGTGCGAATCGCGGATCGGTCTGCACCGCGGCGTTGAGCGCGCCGATGGCTTTGTCGAGATTTCCGGGCTTGTCGTAACGCTGCATGAGGCCCAGAGCCTCGAGGTAAGACTCGTAAGCCGCGGGCGCGGCGGTGCCGCCCGTCGCGCGAAGATTGTCCGCGGAAACCTTGATGTTCATCAGCCGGGCCAGCCGGGAGACCGCTGCGTTCTGCAGCGACGCGATGTCGCCCGCCCGGTCGTCAAGAGAGACGGAACCTACCTGGCGGAGATTTTTTGCATCGATTAAATCAACGGTGAGATGCACCGCTTGCCCTGAACGCAGGACGCTGCCCTTAACTACCAGTGTGGCTCCAAGTTCGCGGGCCGCGGCCGAGGGATCGCTGATTTTCCGCGAACGCACCACGCTGGCGGGAACCACCCAAAGCGATTGCTGCACCGTGCTGAGGTTGGATAGTTCGCTGGTCATGGATTCCACGAGACCCTGGGCTAGAGCGTCGTCGGAGGAATCGCTCCCGAGATTGTCGAAGGGAAGCACCGCAATATGATTTTCCCGGCTTGTGGTCAGCAACGCGGAAAGTCGCTCGCGGACTTGCGGGAGCAGGAGCGCCAGCATCAGCAGAACAGCCACGGCAAAAGCGATGTACAGGCCGCGCCGGGACGCGGGGGCTTGCGAGGTCGAGGAAGCCCAACGAGGCGTGGAGGCGTGGCTGACAATTTTCCTCAGCTCATCCGCGGGAATCCCATTGGTCAATGTTTCCGCTTCCATTCCCGCGGCCACCTGCGGAGAAGTGATCTGTTGCCGCACGGCTTCTAGATCCGCGAGTATCTCCTTCGCGGATGTATAGCGATGCTCGGGTTGTTTGGCCAGCGCTTTGTACGCGATCGGCCGAATGGCGGGCGGCAGATCGTCAAGCGCTGCCGGAGGTTGATTGAGAATGGCGAAAGTCATGGCGGCAGTGTTGTCGCGGTAAAAGGGATGCTCGCCGGTAAGGAGTTGAACGAGAATCACGCCCAGCGCCCAGACGTCACACCGCGGGCTGATGGATTCGCCAAGCACTTGTTCCGGGGCCATAAAGGGTAGCGTGCCGGAGGTCTGTATACTCTGCGTCATTGTGGAAGACGCCACCACCCGGGCCAGGCCGAAATCGACGATCTTCGCGATGCCGTCGTTGGTGATGATGATGTTGGTGGGCTTGATATCGCGATGAACGATGTTGCGGGTGTGGGCGGCGGCCAGACCGCGCGCGGTTTGGATCAGCAGGTCAAGCGATTGGGGCAAGGTGGAAAGGCCGCGGGAGATGACCGAAGCGAGTGTTTCTCCCGGGTAGTACGCCATGACGATGAAGAGCTGGTGGTCTTCCGTCTCTTCCAAACCGTAAATCGAGCCGATGTTCGGATGATCGAGGGAAGAGGCGGCGCGGGCTTCGCGCAAGAGATTCTCTTTTTCGCGGGAGTTGAGGGCAAGTTCAGCGGGCAGAAATTTCAGGGCGACGTCGCGCTCGAGTTTCAGGTCGTGCCCCTTGTAGACCACACCCATACCGCCGCCGCCAATTTTTTCCAAAATGCGGTACTGAAATAAGGTCTGGCCGATGAGCGACCGGGCGTCCG
>DATFSI010000128.1:0-7737 GCA_035262705.1 Candidatus Acidiferrum sp.
CGGACTGAAGGGTGGCGACGTGATCTCCTCGGTGAACGGAACTGCGGTGAAGACCGGAAACGACCTGGTGAACCCGATCGCTTCGGCTCCCATCGGCAGCAAGGTGCGGATCACCTATTACCGCGACAAGGAAAAGAAGGAAACCTCGGCAACTGTTGAGGATCGTACGCGCGTGTTTCCGAATATGCAGGGCCGCGTGAACAACAACCAGAACGATAATGCTCCCGCCGAGTTCGGGCTGCACGTCGAGAGCCTGACCCCGGAGCGCGCGCAGCGCGTGGGCGTGGAAGGGCAGAAGGGCGTGATTGTGAGCGAAGTCGAGCCGGCGAGTTTCGCGGATGACATTGGGTTCGGCCCGGGAGACGTGATTTCCCAGGTGAACGAACAGACGGTGACGTCGGTGGATGACTATCGCAAGGCGGTCGGCCGGTTGAAGGCGGGGGAGAACGTTGTGTTCAAAGTGCTCCGCCGCAACGGCGACCGTGTGATGACCATGTTTCTGCCGGGCGTGGTGCCGGTGGAAGCCAAACAATAAGGCAGGCAGCTTCGCCCAGCGATGAGAAACTTGCTAAACAGCGGAAGAAGGCTTGGCATCTTCGTGGCTCTGGCCGCGGGTGGCGTGGTGCTGCCCGCGGCTGTGGCCGCCGCTGTTCAGAACGGCACGGCGCACAAAAGCGCCCACACGACGGCCGTGAGCAAGAGCACATCGGGATCAATGACGGCGAAGACGCATTCGACTTCCGGCAAGGCCGTAACGACAACAAAAACGAGAAAGGGTGCCAGCCGCAAGAGCAAGCGCGTGAAGGGCCAGGAGGCTCCTACGACGGAGCGCATCAACGAGATTCAGGCGGCGTTGGCGACAAAGGGATTTTACGCGGGCGAGCCGAGCGGGAAATGGGATGACGACTCGACAGAAGCGATAAGAAAGTTCCAGGCCGCCAACGGATTGACGCCCAGCGGGAAGTACGACGCATTGACGCTGCAGAAGCTGGGGTTGGGATCGGGCACGGCAGGGCTGGGAGCGCCCACGGCGCCGCCGAATACGGCGAACCGGCTGCTGTCGTCGAAGGTGCAGCGGGATGAAGTGAAAAACGAGAACGAGCCGGAGTAGTTCCTGCCTGGTTGAAGTTGCCTGGATAATTCCCAAGAAAATAACAAAAAAAGAACCGGGAAGAGCCGATCTAACGATCGGCTAGTCCACAGACCTGATGGAGGCCCGGATCCTACGCGGAGCGTTTTGAGAGGCCTTTCACTGCTTTGGTAAAGGCGGTGAGGATTCGCGGTTCGGCGGTATTGAGGATGAACTGGCCCTTGCGGCGGCAGGCGATAAGGCCGGCTTCGGAGAGGATTTTCAGGTGGTGGGAGACCGTCGCTCGTGTGACACCGCGGAGTTCGACCAATTGTCCGCAGCTGACCCGCGGATGACGCGCGATGTGCTCGTAGATTTCAAGCCGGGTGCGGTCGGCGAGGGCCTTGGCGATTTTTTCGACCTGGGCCAGGTTCATGTCGGGGCCCTCCGATTTGATGGATGCAAACTGTCGCCCCAGGGCTAGCCCCAGAACAAGCAGGTCGACAGGTACGGATAAAGCCGTGCCCTCCCGAAGGATACAGCAACAAGCGAGGCAGTTGGCGTGATTCTATCAGAATCTTGTAACCACATAGTTAGACGTTCATCTAAGTATCGGAGTTGCAGAGAAACTAGGCCCGGTGGGAAGCCACCGGGTAGCGCTTCGACGGGAGGGAACCATGAAACGGTTAGAAGGCAAAATCGCCCTGGTGACGGGCGGAAACAGCGGTATCGGGCTGGCCACGGCCAAGCGGCTGAAGGAAGAGGGCGCGCAGGTGGCCATTACCGGGCGCAGCCAGAAGACGCTGGACGCGGCGGTGAAAGAACTGGGGAGCGATGTGCTGGCCATTCAGTCGGATGTGTCGAAGGCCACGGACATCCAGAAGGCGTTCGAGGCGGTCGAGAAGAAGCTGGGAAAGATAGATGTGTTGTTTGCCAACGCGGGCGTGGCGAAATTCCTGCCTGTGGACGCGGTGACCGAAGCGCACTACGACGAGCAGTTCGACATCAACGCGAAGGGCGCGTATTTCACGATTCAGAAGGCGCTGCCGCACTTGAATGACGGCGCGTCGATCATCCTGAATACGAGCGTGGTGAGCCATCAAGGACTGCCGACGGGGTCGGTGTATGCGGCGACGAAAGCGGCGATGCGATCGTTGACGCGGTCGTTTGCCAGCGCTCTGGTGGAACGGAACATTCGCGTGAACGCGGTAGCGCCGGGCCCGATTGAGACGCCGATTTTTGAACGGACAGGGTTGCCGAAGGAGGCGCTGGACCAGTTCGCGACGACGGTACTGAACAAGGTACCGATGAAGAGATTCGGCAAGCCGGAAGAGGTGGCGGGCGCGGTGGCGTTCCTGGCCTCGAAAGACGCGTCCTACGTGACGGGAGTGGAACTAAACGTGGACGGCGGCATGGGGCAGGTCTGATTTCGAAAATAGAAGATGGAAAATAGAAAATGGGAAGGCGGCCCAGAAGCGGCCGCCTTTTTTGTGCACCAGGGTCACCGGCTGAAGTCTGTCCTACCGGAGACGGCCTAAAGCCACCCCTCCATTGCGCTGTTGGTTTGACGGGGTACGGCGCGCGTAGCTAGACTCGATTTGGATTGGGAGGAAGCATGGCGACGGCGGCAGCGACGCGGGGGTACAAGAATTTCATTGGCGGCGAGTGGGTGGCGCCGAAACATGGGAAGACGCTGGAGAACCGGAATCCGGCGAACACGGACGAGGTGATCGGGGTGTTCCCGGCCTCGTCCGTAGAGGATGTGGATGCGGCGGTAGAGGCGGCGAACAAGGCGTACCAGTCATGGCGGCTGACGCCGGCGCCGAAACGGGCGGAGATATTGTTTCGCGCGGCGGAGTTGCTGGTGAAGCGCAAGGAAGAGTTTTCACGGGATATGACGCGCGAAATGGGCAAGGTGCTGGCGGAGACGCGCGGCGACGTGCAAGAAGCGGTTGATATGACGTACTACATGGCGGGAGAAGGAAGGCGGCTGTTCGGGCAGACGACGCCGTCAGAGTTGCCGAACAAGTTCGCAATGAGCGTGCGGCAGCCGATTGGCGTTTGCGGGTTGATAACGCCTTGGAATTTTCCGATGGCCATACCGTCGTGGAAAATGATGCCGGCGCTGGTGTGCGGGAACACGATGGTGATCAAGCCGGCGGAGGACACGCCGCTTTCGACGTATCACCTGGTAGAGACGCTGGCAGAGGCGGGATTGCCGGCGGGCGTGGTGAATCTGGTGGGTGGGGATGGCCCGGAGGCGGGCGCGGCGTTGACGGGACACGTGGATGTGCCGGTGATGAGCTTTACGGGATCGACGGCGACGGGACGCATCATTGCGCAGGCGTGCGCGCCGAGCTTCAAGCACTACAGCCTGGAGATGGGCGGGAAAAATATCATTCTGGTGATGGAAGACGCTAATCTGGACCTGGCGGTAGACGGAGCGATCTGGGGCGGATTCGGAACGACGGGACAGCGGTGTACAGCGGCGAGCAGGATTGGCGTACATAAGAAAGTGTATGGGGAGTTTGTGAAGCGGTTTGTGGAGCGCGCGGCGAAACTGAAGGTGGGGAATGGATTGGATCCGGCGGCCGAGATGGGGCCGTGCATCAATGAGCAGCAATTGCAGACGGTGACGTCGTACGTCGAGATTGGCGTAAAGGAAGGAGCGAAGCTGCTGACGGGGGGACGTCGGCTAGCGAGCGGGGAGCGGGCCAAGGGATGGTTCCACGAACCGACGGTGTTTGGGGATTGCCATGCGAAGATGCGCGTGGCGCAGGAGGAGATTTTCGGGCCGGTGGTTTCCTTGATCCCGATTGACGGATTCGAGCAGGGGATTGAGGTGGCAAACGGCGTGCCCTACGGGCTTTCGGCTTCGATTTACACGAGGGATGTAAACCGGGCGTTTCAAGCGATGCGGGACCTTTACACGGGGATCGTGTATATCAACGCGCCGACGACTGGGGCGGAGACGCATTTGCCATTCGGGGGAACGAAGCAGACGGGTAACGGGCACCGCGAGGCGGCGGTCGCAGCGATTGATTTCTTCACGGAATGGAAGTCCGTGTATGTGGATTATTCGGATAAGCTGCAGCGGGCGCAGATTGATAACAACTGACGGAGTGGCATTTTGCTTTTTGCTAGATGCAAGGCATGGGCGAGGTAACCCTTTCTTCTAAGAATTCAGATGGTCATACCACGGGAGACCGGCAAAGCCCTGGCAGCAGAAGCCGGCGACAAACTTGTTGTGGTTCCATTGGGTGAGGATTCGATCGTGCTCCAAAAGGAACGCGAGAGTCGGGAGTAGACAATGGCTTCAAGGTGGCGCGCTCGGCGAAATCTGCTTTGACGCGGCTTGACAGCGATTTTAAAATGGAACTAGCACCATTCGATGAGTGCTGACATGCGCAACCCGGCACTACAAGAGCGGCGTAACCGACAGATTCTGGCTGACTTGGTGCGCACGTACATCGAGACGGGAGAGCCCGTCTCTTCCCGGGCCATTTCCAAACGGTTCGCAGAGTCGCTGAGCACGGCGACGATCCGGAACATCATGGCGGACCTCGAGGACGGCGGGTACTTATACCAGCCGCACACATCGGCGGGACGGGTGCCAACGGCCGCAGCCTATCGGTTTTTTGCGCAGGAGATCGCTTCGCAGGCCACGCTGAGCGTGGAGGACCGCAACTGGATTGACAGGCAAATGAGGGGAGCGAGTTCCGCGGCGGAGATCACGGAACGTGCGGGGCATGTGCTGGCGGAGGTTTCGCGGGGCGTGGGAATTATCGTGGCGCCGCCGCTGCGCAGCGCGGTGCTCGAGCATGCGCGGATGTGGCTGCTGCCGGATGGGCGCGTCGTGGTGGTGCTGATTTCTCCGGGCGGGCATACGCGAGACAAAGTGTTGCGGGCAAGCCGCAAGTTCACGCAGCAGGAACTGGACGCTACGGCGGAATTTCTGAACCGCAACTACGTCGGATGGAAGCTGGACGCGATTCGGAGCGACCTGCTGCAAAAGTTGGCGACCGAGCGCGAGCGCTACGAAACGCTGGCGCAAAGCGCGCTGACGCTTTGCGACCCGGCGATTCTGGGTGAGTCCGAAGGGCAGCGCGTTTATGTGGAGGGAACGGCGCAGATTGTGGGCGCGCCGGAGTTCGCGGACCAAAGCCATTTGAAGGAATTGCTGGCGGCAATCGAGGAGAAGCACCGGCTGGTGTCGGTACTGAATGCGTGCATTGATACGCCGGAGCCGGTGTTCGTGCAGATTGGGATTAAAGAGATTTCGCAGGGCGGACAGAATTTGGCGTTGATCAGCGCACCGTATTCGGGGCAAGACCTGGTACAGGGATCGCTGGGAGTGCTGGGGCCGACGCGGATTGATTATGAACGTGCGATGACGGCAGTGGCGTATGTGGCGCAGTTGTTCAGCGAGGCGCTGCAGAAGATTGAATAATTGGGGAAGGTAAGGTTATGAGCGCGGACGAGATCAAGGTGAAGGTAACCAGCGGAGAAGGCACGGACCATCCGGAAGAGACGCGGGCGGAAGAGGGCGCGCACGAGGACGCTCAGCTGAAGAAGCTGTCGGCGGAGATGGATGATTTGCGGCAGACGCTGCTGCGGCGTCAGGCGGACTTCGACAATTACCGGAAGCGCATCGAGAAAGAGCGCACGGAGGATTGGAAGCGGGCCACGGCGCGCGTTGTGGAGTCGTTGATTCCGATCGTGGACAGCTTCGAGCAAGCGCTGGCGGCGCATAAGGATGATGAGTACGCGGGCTACCGCAAAGGATTCGAGCTGATTTACAAGCAAATGCTGGATCAACTGGGGCGGCTGGGCGTGGAGCGCGTGGAGCCGCTGTTGAAACCGTTCGATCCGCATGTGCATCAGGCAGTGGACCGCACGGAGACGACCGAGCATGTGGACGGCACCATTCTGGAAGTGTTCCAACCGGCGTATATGTTTCACGGGCGGGTGCTGCGTCCGGCGATGGTGCGCGTAGCAGTTCATACGGGTGGCGCATCCAACCATGCAGTGAATTAATGCGAAACAAGGCAATGAAGCAGGCGAGAGGGCCCAGGGGATCTCCGCCACCTTGCGAAGAGAAGGGATGAGGTAGGGGAATGTCGAAAGCGCATCACCGCGATTATTACGAGGTGCTGGGAGTGACCAAGACGGCATCGGTCGAGGAGATCAAGTCCGCCTACCGCAAGGCCGCGCTGAAGTGGCATCCCGATCGCAATCCGGAAAACAAGCCCGAGGCGGAGCACAAGTTCCGCGAGTGCACCGAAGCGTACAGCATCCTGAGCGACGTGCAGAAGCGTCAGATTTACGACACGTACGGGCATGAAGGGCTGGCGGGCGCCGCTGGGCAACCGGACTTCAACGGGACGGTATTCCAAGATTTCCACGACATTTTTGGGGACTTTTTCGGCTTTGAAGATTTGTTTGGCGGGGGCGGCGGCCGGAGGCGTGCCGGAGGACGGCGCGTCCAACGCGGGGCGGACCTGCGCTATGACATGACCCTGACGTTTGAAGAGGCGGCCGGCGGAATTACGACGAAGATTCGCGTGCCGCGACAGGAGTACTGCGAGTCGTGCAATGGAACGGGCGCGAAGAAGGGCACGGGAGTGGTGGCGTGCCAGGCTTGCGGCGGCCGCGGGCAGATCGTTTACCAGCAGGGATTTTTCACCATTAACCGAACATGTCCGTCTTGCCAGGGCGCGGGGCAAATCGTGAAAGACCGTTGCCCGGATTGCAAAGGCCAGGGGCGCATCGACCGCGAACGCACGATTGAATTGCGCATTCCGCCGGGCGTGGACACGGGAACGCGGCTGCGCGTGGCGGGCGAGGGAGAGCCTGGGCCGAATGGAGGGCCCGCGGGCGACCTTTACGTGGTGCTGGAAGTAAAGGAGCACGCGTTTTTTGAGCGGCGCGGGGCGGATTTGTATTGCACGATTCCGCTCAGCATCGCGCAGGCGTCGCTGGGGACGGAATTGCAGGTGCCGGGGTTGAACGGCGAAGAGCGGTTGAAGGTGCCCGAAGGCACGCAGAGCGGTGCGGTGTTTCGGATTAAGGGCAAGGGTTTGCCAGATCCCCATGGGGGTGGACGGGGAGATTTGTACTATCACGTGCGGGTGCTGACACCGACCAAGTTGACGAAGGAACAACGGAAGATTATGGAACAGTTGGACGCGACGTTGAAGGTGGACAACAAGCCGGCGGATCGGAATTCGTCGTTGTTTGATAAGGTGAAGGATATTTTTGGGTAGGGTTGTTTCGCAACCTTAGGGTTGCTGAATTGTTGTTTCTCGAAGACAACTTCCTCACAAATTGAAATTGCTAGACTGGCTAACGCGCGCCCAGGACAATGCCCTCGCCACGAGCACCAAGGCGGCATGAGCAGCTTCCTACCATGCCGAATCCTCATATTTAATCTTTTGCTTGAAGTGAACAGCGCACAGGCTGGAGTGCGTGCCACAGAAAGAGGCGGCGTACAGCCGCCCCTAGGTGGCCGGCAGGATGCCGGCGCTACCGATTCATGGGAAGATAGGCGCCATGAGGCGACGATTTTTTGTGGAGAGGTTTGAGGGTGGGCGGGCGGTGATGCGGGAGGAGGCCGCGCATCATGTGGGGCGGGTGTTGCGGGCGCAACCCGGGCAACTCTACGAGTT
>DATFSI010000129.1:0-8377 GCA_035262705.1 Candidatus Acidiferrum sp.
CATTTTTCAGCGTCACCTTGGAGTGCAACTGCCGGACCAATTCCCAATTTACCGGCCAGCGCCCGCGCGAACAATTCCATGTCGCTGGCACGCAGAGGCAAGCGATGGTCCGCATTTGAACCGGTGACGCTCGGCGTCGGCTCGACGACGTACAAGCGATTCAACGAATCATTCGTCCCTTCGAGCTTGCGTCGCCGCGCGAACTGTCTTGCATACGCGATGTGCCCCGGGCCACTGGCCAGAAAATCTGCATCGAGCGACAAAATCACATTTGCTTTGCCTGGCACATACACCGTGTTCACGTAGCGGCCAAACGCGAGTTTGCTACCTTCTTTCGCGCCGTCACACACGGCCGGTTCCCATTGATGCCACTTCGCCTGGGGGTATTGCGTCAGCAACTTTTTGATCTGCCAGGCCAGCGTGGGAGAAGTTACCGTACCGGTCAAAATGCGGAAGCCCGCTCCGTTCGTGGCTTTCACGTTCGCGGTCATGGCAGGCGCAGCATCCAAAAACGCCGACCACGATCGGATCTCACCGGTGTACAAAGTTGTTTGCGCGCGATCCGGATCGTAAAGATTCAGGATCGAGGCCTGCACGATCGCGCTGGTTGCGCCCAGACTCGACGGATGATCCGGATTGCCTTCGATTTTCGTCGGTCGTCCTTCGTGACTCTCCACCAATACGCCGACCGCATCCGCGCCAAACGGCATCGCCGTCGCAAAAAAGTTTGGCCGCCCCAGAACCACGCCATCCGGCTGTTTCACATACGGGACAATGTGCGTTTGGTCCGGCAATCCGCAGCCCGCCAGTCCCGCCAGGGCCAGCGAAGCACCCATCAATTTCAGAAAGTCGCGGCGATCCACCGCGTCGTCCCACTCGGCGGCATGTCGCGGAAACTCCCGGTGCAGTAAATCAGTAAAATGCGGATGGTCCGCCAACTCCTCCAACGTCCGCCAGTATTGTTTGCCGCTTTTTTCCCGCAGCTTTTCACGAACCGCGGCAAGATCCAGCTTGCTCTCGCGGACTGTAAGGTCTTCTGGCTCGTCTTCGTCGTCGTGTTTATGACCGCGCTCTGCCCGGCGGTCTTGTGCGGGCTGTACGATGCGAAACTCCTTGTCGTTTGCCTGATCGCTCATATCGTCCGTTAGCGGTGACACGTCGAGCAACTGGTCAACTCAGCCGTGCTTCGCAATTTGTAATCCGCGGCAAGTTGCTTCCCAACTTCTTCCTGGTTGGCCGGGGCCTTCCAGTTGATATTGAAGATTTCTTCTTTCGGCCGCAGATTCACCTGCGGATTGCGATGACAATCCAGGCACCATTGCATGGTCAAAGGTGACGCCTGAAAAATTAATGGCATCTCATTCACCGCACCGTGGCATGAGGAACAACCAATTCCTTTGTTGATGTGAATGCTGTGGTTGAAGTACACGTAATCCGCCAGCCGGTGCACCTTCACCCACTCAATCGATTGTTCGGTTCGGTAGCTTTCGCGCAGCGGCTCCAGGTATTCGACATTATTAAAGAGCACGGAATGGCAATTCATGCAGGTTTTCGTCGGTGGAATTCCCGCGTAAGCAGACGTCTCCACGCTGGTATGACAGTACCGGCAGTCGATTCCGTCGTCTCCTACGTGGTGTTTGTGGCTGAATTGAACGGGTTGCACGCGCGTTACACGCTGGTTGGTAATATACGGCGACCTCGCCACGACCAGCATTCCGGTCAACCCGAGTCCGGCAAGGAATACGAGTCCGGACAAACTAAGCCGCGAGATGAAATTGAAACTGCGGTGAAAAATCTGGGCCATGTCAAATTTGCGCCCGAGGGTACAGGCTCTCCCAGGGCACCAACATCACAGGAGGAATGTAGCCACTTATGCCAGCCAGCGCGAGTCCCACTCACGATGCGAGCGAATAGTTTCCACCAAATTCCTCCCGATTGCAACCTGCAAAGCAAAATGGCCGCCGCGCAATTCATGGTCCGAAAATTACAAAAATATTTACAATTTCAAAGATTTCGAGAGAAAAACCCAGGTCAAACTTGGAGGAGCGAACGGCACTGCTCTTTTTCAAATGAGTTGACCCACGGTCATGCGATAAGCATTCCTTATTGGCAACCCTTATCCATTCCAGGTTTGCTGATGGCAACCTGCGTGCTATCCTTCTTTATGTCTTTCGTCGCGCGCCTTGCGGCGAAGCCTACCTGCTTCGGTTTTGCCGCGAGCAGTCTCACAACTCCGCTGGGGCGTGGTCCAACTGGTAGGACACCTCACTGTTAATGAGGACGGTGAAGGTTCGAATCCTTCCGCCCCAGCCAATCTAACTGATTCTCCGGTGTTTATTTCTCGTTTTTCCAACAAAACAAGACTTTCTAACAATTGAAGGCTAATTCACGAGTCTTGCCGAGCGATTCTGGACCGCCGTGCGTTGCTGGTCGCCTAGAACATGCGCCTACACTGCCAACGGGAAGCGCGGGTCGCTGTGGCGCAATTGACGTTGCACCAAAGCTGGTGAAGCCCCGTCCGCAAGCAAAGCACTCGCTGCACCGTGCCGCATGGAATGGAACCCGCCTTTCTCGATTCCGAGTTTTTCCAGCAACGGGTACAGCTGCTTCTTTCGCAGTTTGTCCGCGCACAGCGGCCGTCCGCGACGATTCACAAAAAAGCAAATCGTGCTTGGCGCTGTGGTGCGCCAGATGACTTTGGAGACGACAGCTGTGCTTTTTCCACCTTCCAGGTAGAGTGTTCCAGAGTGGCTGTGACACCCAAAATCTTTTGCCCGTCTCGAGCTATGAACCTCACCTTGTTTCCATCGGAATCGAATCGGGTACCCACCACAAAGTCAAAGAGCCGACTTTCATGACCATCCACGTTAACCAGGTCGCGATATCCCTTTGCCCCAACCACCTCATAATGGTAATGCTTCGCATCCTTGGTGAAGTGGAATTTACGTATACCAAACGAATCGTACTCTGGGCCCGACTGGCCATCGAGAACCACACTACGCAAGGCGCGATTCGTCCGGCCTGCCTTGAATTGGCCTCCGCCGCTGACGATTTCAAAGGCTAAATGAGCTGCCCGGGCATCCATGGCGATCCACGGAACGCCGGATGCTTCATGACGCGTGAGGCTAAAGGCCCGACCGGGAACATTATCGCGAACCTCGACAAAACTCTTTTCACGCCTTGCAATGTATGCAAAATGATCAGCGTCTTCCGAGAAGATCACCGCGCTCAGAATGTCGTCGAATCCAGGGCCAGCGTCGGGGCCCACAAACACCGCCACATCACCCTTCTCGCGTCGCGCCGCATAGACAAGGCTCCCGTTGGAGTTGAACTCCGGGCTGGAAACCCCGTGGAAATCAGGAGAAAAGTCTCTCACGCCTTCGGCCAGGGTCTCCATATAATTGCCTAAGCCCTGCGCCAGCATGCCGCTCATTCCTTTTCCCTCAAAACTCACGATTGATTTCCCGTCCAAAATGATGGATCCAGTGACTTTCTGCTTTTTGAGACCGGTTTTTGCCGCAGCTCCCGCGTAGGCATAATGTTGGCCGTCGGGCGAGAAAGTTAGCGGACTGAGTACGTCAAATGTCCGCCCCCCTTGTCCGTCGATGAAATACATCCAATCGTTCTTGATTCGGCCGGCCACAAAAAAATGTTTGCCGTCGCGGGTAAAGCCCCAGTGCGAACCCCAGAAATCATCCATTTCAGAACCGAGCTCTTTTCCATCCACAACGGCGATCCACTTCTTCTCCTTCTTTCCGAGATAGGCGAGCCGTTTGCCATCTCGGCTGTACCGGGCAAAAGAAATGTCCTGATAGACTGCTCCTGTTTCTCTACCATCCACCACCAGCTGGCATCTCTTTTTTTCCTGGCAAGCACCGAAGGCATAGGAATTTCCGTTGGGTTGGAAAGCCAGGGAAGATCTGGACCAGTGTTCCGATACATTCTCCCTGCCATCCACGACAAGAACCCAAGCCGACGAGGATCGCTGTCCAAAAAACACAAAGCGTGATTCGTCGTCATTGAAGTCCAAATCCGCGACATCTTTATACGATTGGCCCTGCTGTTTGCCGTCCAATTTGACGATCACAGAGCCGGAATGCCCTTCGACCCACGCCAGGTGCTGGTCCCCAACCACGCCTTTCTTGTATTCATTGCCTGGCGCTATTTCGCCGATAACCTCCTCCTGAAACTCGAGAGGTTTAGCTTCCTTGTCGGGGGCCGGGGGAGTCTGCCCGGTCGCAGAAGGATAGAGGATCGTCGCAAACAGGAACACCGCGAGAACATTCTTGACTAATGTGCGGATTCTCCTCACGGGTGAACCTCGCTGGTAAAGTTGTGGGTCAGACCTGTACTTTGGAAGGCAAAAGCTCTGGCTAAATGTATCGCTCGATGTCTAGGACGTCAATCCCAAGGTGGGAATGTAAATTGCGAAACATCATTCTGGGCAGGGGGCACGTGGAATGAAGGAATGCTCCGTAGACTTGCAGCGTGGGCAGGTCGTCTTGCCCTCGGCCAACACAGCTTTACCGCATAGAATGTGGTGACTGCCAGGTCCGCAGATTTCTAACACTTTCTAACAATTAGATTGAAGTAGCGGGTGGTAACGCCTTCAAGCGATGAGGCTTAGAATTTCGGGGTGTTCGAATCGTTCCGCCCCAGCCACTTCAATTGACTCGCTTGTTTATATTTTCTTTCTTCTTGCATTGGGCCGGCTTTATTAGCCTGCATTGCGATTTTGCGCATGTCCGCCGGATTGAAGCCGGTGATCATCGGATCGAATCGCGCCTGCTGTTCCTTCGTCAGCGATTTGTATGCCATCGCGATCCACGCATCGGTGAAGGAGTAGTAGTACAACGGGGCGTCCGAATGCAGGTAATAGGTCGGAGCGCGCTCCCCGTCCACCCGGTAGGACCATTCCTGCTACAAGGGAACGCCGAAAACCGCCACGCGGCCGGCCTTGTCGCTCATCATGCTCAGGAAATCGCGGATGTCCGGCCCTTCCTGAATATTATTGGTCAGGTGGAAATGAGAATCGTTGAAGTCATACGCGGGGGTTTGCGCGGCCGCCACCGCGCCACAGAAAAGATATGCGGCGGCAAACGCCGCAACAGTAAAGTCCGAATAGAGAGAGCCAATGAACGTTTCATGTTCCCCCGGGATTACTCACGATGGCAATTCGGCGAACGACGCGTCTATGACTTTCGCAAACTCCGCCAGCGCGGTTTGCATTCGTGTCAGAAGATCATATTCCAGGCCGGTGTAAACTTCCCTGGGGCCCATCTGATGGTTTGGCACGAGGAGAAACGCTTCGGGAATCAGCCTTGCAGTCAATCCGGCAAGAGTTTCCAATAGCGACACTTGCGCGAAATTCGCCGACGGGGGATAAAAAAGCGCTACGGGCTTTCCATAGAACTCTCCGCTGCCGGCTACCCAGTCCAGCGCGTTTTTCAAAACTCCAGGAACTCCGTTCACGTATTCCATGATCGAAATAACCACCCCCGCCGAACAATTCAATTCGGAGCGGAACTCGGCCACTGCGGGTGGCGACGGTTCTCTATCCAGGTCGGGATTGAAATGGGGCAGGCTGCCCAGGCCCTCATACGCTACGATCGTGACATTTCCGGGCGCCACCTTTGCTGAGGCTTTAAGTAGCCTCGTACTCGCGGAAGCTTTGCCCAGACTTCCTGATAGCCCGAGGATTCTCATAGTTCCTCTTCCGCAAAATCGAACGAAAACCGGAGCCGGAATGCCTCCCAGAATTGCATGTTTAATAACTCCGTACGATCCCGCAGGCAAAACCAATACACGGCTTGCCCGCAAGCCCACGTCGCGGAAAGGAACGAGGTGATGGCGCGTGCGTAATCCATGCTATTGCACCGTAACGTTCAGCGTGGAGGTGCGCGAAACGCTGGCGGATTGTGCGGTGACCGTGATCGTTACCATGCGCCGGCTGGATGGTGTGCCGCTGCCACCGCCATATCCGCCGCAACCAGCCGCCGCCGTCACCGCAAGCGCCAGCGCGGCCGTTGCTGTCAGCAGCGAAGCGCGCTTTCTTTCCAGCTTTGAGAATTGCTGAAGCAAAACGCACAACAGAAGCAAAGCAATCAGTGCACGTGGGTCAATCCAGTCCCGCGGCAGAAGCCCGAAATTTGCGGCACCCGCTGACGTCGTCACCGTCAAGTTCGTGCTTACAGGCGTCCCGTTCGCGGGTTTGACCGACGAAGGATTGAATGTGCAAGTGACCCTGGTGGCCGCCGAGCATGAAAACCCGACGCGGTTCGCAAAGCCGTTCACCGGCGTCACCGTCAGCGTGAATTGCGTCGACTGGCCAGCAGCAACGTTTGCGCTTGCGGACGCGGGACTCAGGGAGAAATCCGGATTCGCCACCTGCACGGTCACCGCCGCCGAGCTGCTGGGCGCAAATTTGCTGTCGCCGGGATACGAGGCGGTGAGGGAGTGGGCTCCAACGGCCAACGTGTTGAGCCGCAGCACGGCCACGCCGTTCAAATCCAGCGCGGCTGTACCTAGCGAAGTGCCTCCTTCAAGAAATGTAATTTCACCCGACGGCACCCCGTCGGGTGAACTTATCGTCGCCGTCAACGTGACAACCGATCCGGGGTCCACGTTGGCTTGGGCGGCAAGCGTCAATGTCGTGGGGAAGCCCGTTACTGGCACTTCCATCTGGGCGCTGCTCCCGAGAAAAGTGGCGTCGCCTGAATAAAGCGCTTTGATCGCGTGGCTGCCTTGAGTCGAAAGCAGTGCGCTGAACGAAGCCACGCCGTTAACCAGTGCTGGAGTCGCGAGAAGGGTATCGCCGTCCTCAATCGTCACCGAACCCGTCGGCGTGCCTTGGTTGCCGGGTCCCGCGGAGACCGTGACGCTGATGTTCGTCGGATTACCAATCTGCGCCGATTGCGCGGAGATTCTGGTTGTACTCACCAGCCCGGCGGTAATCGCTCCGAACAGCCCGTCCCGCCCATCGTTGATTCCGGCTGCGAAATACAACGTATTCGGATCGCCAAAGGCAGCGGAACCAAACAGCAAGCCGTGCAGATTGGAGTTAGAGAGTACGTTGCCGTCGCCGTCTTTGAGCTGCCCGGCGAAATTTCCACTGGCCGGATCAAACGCGTTGACCGTGCCATCGCCCACGTTGCCGATCAGAATGTCGTTGCTGAAGGGCCCGAAGCTGGCACCTGCCTGCGCCATTCCCCACGGCGCGTTCAAAGGACCCGCTGTGGCGAACCGCCGCACAAAATGGCCCTGCAGATCAAAAACGCTCACGATGCCGTTGCCCGCTCCGAACACCGGCGAACGCTTCTCCGCGTCTTGCGTGGCGGAGGCAACAAACAACTGGTTGCCGATCACCTGAAGAGCGAACGGCGAAAAGCCCGGCGGCAAACCGGAATCCTCTAGCGATCCCAGCGGGACAAAGTTCGTGTCGTACGTTTCGATCACCCCGCTATGGAAGTTGGCGACCGCCAGAACGGCCGCGCAACAATCCGCCTTCAGAATTGCCGCGCCGGTATACACCGCGCCAGAGGCCGAGCGGTCCACCATCAGGTTGGCCTGCGTCGGAATACTCCCGTCGGGGTTCACCCCCCAGCGGTAGATTCCGCCATCGGAAGTCACAAGCAGCACTGTCTCCGTCAGAGAATGGGCGGCATCCAGCCGCCCAAAGAACGCGTTGGGATCGGAAACAACTCCCATTGGCGCGCCCGGACCGCTCCCGGCCGGGCTCGGAACTGCGAACGCGGCGGGTCCAGTGTTGAGGCCGGTGGGATCCTCAAAGACGACGCGGCCGTTCGCGGGGTTGGCAGTAAGAAAGGACAATCCCGGCAACGCGGTTATGCCCCAGGAATTCCGCAGCGATGTATTGATGTGATTGGCGAATCCGGGCGTGGTCACATCGGAGGTCAGATTGCTCTGGCGGTACGCAACGCTTTGCGCGGAGCCGCGCGCCGCGAACAACAGGAACGCTGTCAAAAGAAAGGATGAAACACGAAAAACAATTCTATACATCACGATTTACTCCTTAAGCTTGTTCACCGCACAAAAGCTGTTGCAGTCGCTTTCGCGCTTTGTGTATCTGGGATTTCGAACATCCAATCGAGCAACCGACGATCTCCGCGATCTCGTGATGCCGGTAGCCCATCACGTCGTGGAGCATGAAGATCCGTTTGTATCCCTCGGGCAACCGGCGAATGGCGCGCTTCAGATTCAAGCGGTCAATCGCGCGATACATGGAAGTGTCTTGTGGACCAAGTTCCGCGTAAGCGTCCGGCCGCGTCTCGGAACCGGGATCGCTTTCCGGATGAACCTCGACGAGTCTTTTCCGGCGCAGATGCATCAGCACAGCATTGAAGGCCACGCGGCACGC
>DATFSI010000130.1:0-8300 GCA_035262705.1 Candidatus Acidiferrum sp.
GGCCTGGCAGTAGCGCAAACGCAAGGAGAGGTGCCGGAATCCAATGTGACCACAAAGTCGGTGAAAGCCATCGGCTACAAAGTAGGTGGCGGAAGCACAAAGATCGATCTGATCGGCACAGCTTTGATGTCCACAGCCAGCGGTGAGGCAAAAGTGGAAGCCAAGACCGGCGCAACCAGTATCGAGGTTTCACTTTCCGGCATGAAACAACCCTCAGCTCTTGGTGCAGAATTCCTGACATACGTCCTATGGGCTGTGACGCCAGATGGGCGCACGGGGAATACCGGAGAGATCGTTATTGATAAAGACGGGGAGGCAAAGTTCAAAGTTACGACGCCGGCCCAGACGTTTGCATTGATTGTGACGGCTGAACCCTATTTTGCCGTACGTCTCCCTAGCGAGATGGTTATCTTGGAAAATGACACGCGGAAAGGCACGAAGGGGCAAATATTTCCAGTCAACGATTTCAAACTTATGAAACGCGCGCAGTATGAAAAGTTGGGGAACCCGTTGGCATTGACACCGGATCTGGAGCGCGTGCCTCTGCAAGTGTATGAAGCGCGCAACGCCGTGGAAATCGCCAAGTCTCGCGAGGCCGAAAAGGATGCTCCGGAAATATTTACCAAGGCCACAGCGAGTCTGCAGATGACGGAGAACGCCCTCGCGAGCAATACAGACAAGAAAGACACGATTTCCAAAGCGAGGCAGACGATTCAGTTCGCGGAAGATGCGCGGGCACTGGCGGCACAACGGCAGAACGAAGAACGCATTGCAGCAGAGCGCGAGGCCGCGGCCGCGAAAGCTAGAGCAGAAGCAGAGGCGAAGGCCGCGGCGGAGGCCAAGCGACAGGCTGAACTCACAGCCGCCAAAGAAGCTCAGATGAAGGCCGAAGCCGAGGTCGCTGCGGTGAAGGCCAAGGCCGAGCAGGATGCTCTGAGGGCAAAAGAAGAAGCGGCCCGCGCCGACGCGGAACGGGCCCGCACCGACGCGGAACGTTCACGCAAAGCGGCGGCCGATCTGCGTGCGCAACTGCTGGATCAATTCAACCGCATTCTGGAAACCCGCGATACTCCACGAGGGCTAGTGGTCAATATGGGCGATGTGCTTTTCGATTTTGGGAAGTACGACTTGAAACCGGAAGCGCGGGAGAAGCTGGCGAAGCTGTCGGGAATTGTCCTCGCGCACTCCGGCTTGAACCTTGCCGTGGAAGGATATACAGACAACGTGGGCGGAGACGATTTCAACCAAAAACTCTCCGAAAAGCGTGCGGAAACTGTGCGAACGTATCTGGCTCAACAAGGGTTGGAGGAAAGCAGAGTTACCTCGCAAGGATTCGGCAAATCTTCTCCCGTTGCGGATAACAGCACGGCTGCCGGGAGACAGAAGAATCGCCGTGTGGAGATTGTGGTGTCCGGCGACGTCATCGGGCAAAAGGTCGGTTGATCGTTCGGAGCTATTCCGTTTTGTGCGGGCGGGCGGTTGCGCCGTGCTCTCGGACAAGTCGGGATGTCCCAATCGTAGGAGACCTGTGATGCTCAAAAGACTCTCTACTCTGCCGGCGAGAGCCGCACTGCTTTTCGTCGTTCTTGTCGTCGTGCTTTCTCTGAGAGCGGCTGACCGACACACGCTCATCGTCAATGGGCAGTCCACGGACGTTCCCGTTATTTTCGTGGGCGGTCATCCTTACGCTGGCCTGGAGGCGCTCGCGAAAGCCCTCAATGGTTCGATCAGCTCTTCTGGTGCAGTCGTTGCCCTCAGCCTTCCTGGCAGTTCTCCGAATCACGCACCATCTCCAACAACAGCGCCCACAGTTGCGGCGCCTGCTCCAAGCCAGGCTGCCCCCTCTAATCCAGGATTTTCGCGGGACTTTTTGAGCGCCGCGATAGAAGATGCATCCACTCTTCGCGAATGGCACACCGCCCTACAGACTGCGATCCAATCGGGTATACCGCTTTCTGAGGGT
Source organism: Candidatus Acidiferrum sp. (assembly GCA_035262705.1). Classification (GTDB taxonomy): domain Bacteria; phylum Acidobacteriota; class Terriglobia; order Acidiferrales; family UBA7541; genus Acidiferrum. The sequence continues at coordinate 1,964 of DATFSI010000130.1, forward strand.
TTGCTGCAGCCCTATCGCGCCCAAGCCACCACGAATCTTCGCCTAGCGTCCGTTGCCGCCACCACAACGGACGACCGCAATGCCTACCAGCTTTTGAACAATGTCTACTTAAACATGGGCAAACTCAACGATAAATACATCAGCATGCGAGCTAGCCTGACTTATATCGCACCAGATGCGCTCCAGAATGACGAATTAAACCAGCGCATTATTAATTGCGGTCGGTCCCTGGGAGCTATGGCCGCGAGCAGGCAATTCAGCGACGATGGTTCCTGTCACTGAGGTTCCCTATGCCCAATTCGGATGCGTCACCACAATCACTTACGTGCCTGCCCATTTAGAACTGTGACCGCGACCAGAAACCATGTGGAGAGAGTACAAGTACACAAGGAGCCCCCGCTCTGTCGTCACACGGGCTTCCATCATCTAGGGGCCGGCAGACACAATCACCCGTTTCCAAAAGCTGACGGTAAGCAACTTAGTGGCGCTTGGATTGCGCGTCCCGTCGAATGATGGAGCTGTCAGATACACGGTCTAGCGAGAACTTCTTGATTAGTCCGCAGTTTTCACTTCTGACACTGGTCGCGCACCAAACTGATGTGAGACCGTAAATCGTAAAGAACAGGTCTAAGAGACGGCGGCACCCACAATCGGCCTGCACGGTCTTCCAATATGTCCAATCGCTCGATGTAGTCTTTGACGTTTTTTCGCGAACCGGTGGAGGCAAGTTCCTCTTCGAGCTGTTTCAATTCAGAATAGAATTTAAACACCCTACGCTTTTGAAACCAGACAAATACCTTTGGCGAAATTCTCAGCAGAGGATAAAGAACACCCGCGATAGGAATGAGCAGCACCAAAGACTGCTGTATTAGGACCGCTAGCCAGAAAGGCAAGTTACGCTGCAGAAAAGGTGATCCCGTTTTGTAGAATTGACGCGCATAACCACTAAGAGGCAGATCAATCGACTCGGAAGCAGGGAACTGACCTGCTGTCCGAAATACCCCAGGCCCGGAATGGATCTGTGAAGCTGCATCGAGCAACAGGTACTGGATGGCGGGATGCAGATCATTGCGAACAACCAAACTGGCCTTGGGGGCAACAAGGACAATGTCGGTTGGTGGGCGGTTTGTGGCCATGTCAGCGACCCCTGCTGGTAACACCAATTTGTTCAGATATGGATACAGGGCAACGAAAGCGTCAGCCCTGCGAATATCCGCTAGGTTGACCCCCTGCGCTGTCAGAAGCTTCTGAACACCAGGGGTCTCCCAAGCATCCAGCAGCACCGCAGCGTCTATCTCTCCACTAAGCAGCTTTAGCGCGGACTCGTTCGGTGCCAAGGAAAGCAGCTTTGCAGACTTCTGATTTATGATGCCCACGCGGGCCAAGAATTCGGTCGACAGGGCTCGGCTGGCACTGCCCTCGGGCCCAATCGAAATACGCAGGCCGCCGAGTTCCTCATGCTTTTCGATAAGGTGGCCACTCGAGAAGAACCAGAGCGGCTCGTAGAATAGTGTGCCGAGAGAGACCAAGTGTGGCGAGTCTCTTTGTGTGGTAATACCCCCGGGAATAATGGCCATGCTGATGCCGGCTTTGGGGTCCTTCAGCCGCGCCAGACTTTCAACTGCTCCGGCTGTCGGGACCAACCTGAGTTCTATTCCGGATCGTGCAAGAATCTCACGATAGCGTTTTCCAACCTCAGCATTGAAACTGCCGTCGGGATCCGTAGCCATGGCTACCGAACGTGGAGGCGTCGGTTGCAACAGGGAAAACGCCAGCCAAATTCCCAGACTGGTCAGGACCACTGTGCACAGCAACGCGATCAAGACAGACGTACGACGCAACAGCTTGTGGCTCGGCATGGCATCCACCCACTTCCACAAGGTCCATTTTTGCAAAGCCTTAATTTTGTGTTCAAGTGCTGCTCAAAAGCTTTGCCGCCTTCGTAGGCCCCCATTGCACTCCCTGGATCGTGTAGTAGAGGGTTTTGGAATAAGGCATCTATAACTGTACTCACCGTTATTCTCAACACGAAAACAGACAAGCCTTGTCTTTAAGTAATCATGGTGATCTCAATATCTGCAGCACGGAATAGCCTGCGGTGGGATGCGCTACAGTACTTAATAGTCTCGGTAAGTAAAGCGCTCCACTGTTAGTTTTCCCAGGTTAGCAAACAGGCTTTCGCGGCAATCCCTGCCAGTTTTTGACCGTTGGTCGAATGACAGTTGAAGTGGACCTAGCCGACGCTTGCGCCTCCGCGGCACGACCAGCGGTGGGTCTTGATCCTCGCTGCTCGGCGTAACTGCCCGTACAGACGCGCGCAGAGTGCCGGTCCATACGTTAAGCATTCAGCCCGAGAGTGTCTCATCGGCGATTCGCCACACCATTTTGATCCATCAGAGTATTCAGCTTGATTGGCTTATTTGTGGCGGATTTCGATGGGCGCACGTGTGCGGTCGAGCGGAAAGACGTGCACTTGCCATTTGACCGGAACGGAAGTCGGCACGTAGCAGGTGGTTTTGTCGCAGGCCTGATATTCCAACTTGCCGGTGATGGCGATCGTTTTGCCGTCCTTGCCCAGCGAGCCCCAGAATTGTGCGCTGGAGCTGACCTTGACATCCTGGCTGATGCGGAAGGTGCCTTCGTAGACGGGGACTTTTTCCTTGATGGCGGGCAGATACAAAGTCTGAGACACGGGATAGGCCGCGGGGCTTAGCTCCACGTCTGGTATGGGATCGAGCACGAGCTTCACGGGCTTGTAGCCCTGTGTGCCCGGAGCATAGACATGTACGTCGGCGGGCAGGCGAAGCTCGGCAACGACGGTAATCCGCGTTCCGGGCACACCGGTGCGGTCGGATTGTTCAAGGGCGAGGTTGAGGTGCGGCGCCTCCAGTGTGTCGGTGACTTCCTGGCCGAGTTCGGGGAAGAGCTTTGCCAGAATGCTGTTACCGGTCAGGCGTTCGCGGTATTTGGCCTCGAAGAATCGCTCCTTGATGACGCCGTGGGGATCGATGAAGAAATATCCGGGCCGCGCAAAGCCTTTTTGCATACCGGTAGCTTCGTGGTTGAAGACACCGTATTCCTTGATGATTTTCGAGTCCGGATCGGAGAGGAGCGGATAGGTGATGTTATGGCGGCCGGCGAAAAATTTCAGAATTTCCTCGGAATCGTAGCTGATGGCGGCCAACCTGAGCCCCTGCTTCTCAAATCGCGGCACCGCGCTCTGCAGCTGAACCAGCTGCCCCTTGCAAAAGGGTCACCAATCCGCGGAACGGAAGAAGAGAAGCACGGTCCCGTTCGCGCCCTTCAGGGTTTCGAGCGTCTGGACGTTGCCGAATTCGTCGCGTGCTGAAAAATCAGGAGCTTGCTGGCCGACGGCAAGGCCAATGGACATGGGTGCCGTGGAAGAGACTTGAATAGTGTTTTCTTCGAGGGAGCCGCGAACGGTGACGGTGTCGCCGAGGCGGCCAGTCACTTTGTCCTGCGGTTCGAGGCTATACATGAGGCGGTTGGTGTCGTCGTAAAGAGCGATTTTTGCGCCGGGCACGTTTTTGAAGCACTCGGGCGATTCGTTGAAAGCCTCATCGGCATTACAGGCACTGGTGACGAGCACGCCCGACCATGTGCCGCTTTTGCCTTGCGCGGCGACCATCTGCGCCATGCAAAGAATCGCGGCTCCCAGGATCACAAACTGTTTTGCCACGGAGATAGGTTTCGCGATCTTCATGACTTCCGGCCCCCTGAGAAACAGATTCCACACGAACTATATGCACGGCACCTTTCGTATGCAACTCAACCCAATTTGAGCGGCGGCGCTCATGAGAGATGCTCAACCGGTGAAAGTTACGGAAATCGGCGGCTGCGGCTCTAAGTGAAACACAAGGCTCTCTCCCGCCTGCACCCAAATCGGTGGCGTGATCGAACCGGCAATGATGATCTGGCCCGCACAAAGAGGTTCACCGAAAGAGGAAAGCAGATCGGCCACATGGCCGACGATGGTAATCAGTTCGCCCGTCAAGGCCTCCAAATTGGAAGTGTTGGCCATTTCCCTGCCGTTGCGGAGCACGCGTGCGTTCAATCCGGATAGCCCCCCACCCGCGTGTGATGCGTCGCAAGCGCCGAGAATCAAATGACGCTGATAAATGTTGCGCGCCAGGGTGCCTTCAACATCCTCGGAAGGATGGTCGACGTCGGCCAATTCAATGGCCGCGCCCAGCCCTGCGATGGCAGCCCTGATGGCTTCCCGGTCCGCTCCACGCTGCAAATCCTTTTCCATGTAGACCGCAAGTTCGGGTTCCGCAGCGGGTCTATTCCATCCTGCAAAGGGGATGGCGGATCCTGAGGCGACAACGGCATGCTGCATCAAAAACCCAACCAGAGGCGCGTTGATTTGCAGACGTTGCATCGCCGCTGGCCCGCCAAAAGCCAGTTTCCAGCCAAGCGGCTTCTCGCCTGCCGCTATAAGCTCGCGGCGCCAGCAGAGCTGCTGCTTCATGCCGTTTATAATTCGCGGGTCATCGCAGGCAGGGATCATCGCAAATCCAATCTTGCTCAGTAGCCCTCCGGAGGTATTTCGTAACCCGCGGCTTCGAGCGACCCCGCGCCGCTCCATCCCCAGACGAGCACGACGTCTTCGTTGCCGGTGTTGTCGAAGCCGTGCCAGTGGCCGCGGGGAGTGAAAATCACGTCGCCTTTGCCGGAAGGCTCGCGGCCGGTATCGGTGTAGATGTAGCCGCTGCCCTGAATCACGATGAAGAACTCTTCGCAATTCGGATGACGATGCTTGTCATGGCGAGCGCCGGGAGGGAGAACGGTCCAGCCGATGAGCAATTTGTCGGAGCCGGCGGTTTTCTGGTCAACTAGAAACTGCACCTGCATATTGATCCAGCCCTCTTCCTGCTTCAGACCTCCGACACGCGGGACGTCGCGCAAATTTGTGCGATAGGGCTTCATTGGGACATGCCTCCTAGCCGGCGGTAGACCTCATATACGGCTACAAAATCGTGGTGTTCCAAGCCAAGTCCGCGGCAGGCGGTGAGCATTTCGTTGGCGGCGGCGCCCAGCGGAACCGGAACGCCCATTTTCCGGCCCAGATTCAAGGCCAGCAGCATGTCTTTTTGCTGGAGGTTGACGTTGCCGTAGGTGGCGTCGTCGATGTGCCCTTCCAAGATGAGCGGTGCACGGTAGCTGATAACGGGTGAGGCGACCACGCTTTTGAGCATCGCGTCCACGGCCACTTCCCGTGGTACGCCGCCCTTCTCGGCCAACGCCACGCCTTCGCAAAAGCCGATGACTTCGATGACGAGCGTCATGTTCAACGCGACTTTGAGTTGCACCGCCAGGCCCTGCGCGCCGATGTAGGTCACCTTCGGCCCGATGGCCAGCAGCACGGGTTGCACGCGTTCGAAAGCGGCTTTATCGCCGCCTACCATGAGCGAAGCCTTGCCCTGGCCGATGGTCAGCGTGGTGCCGGAAATCGGGGCATCGAGCATAATCAGGCCGGCCTTGCGAAATTCGGCACCAACGGCACGGCTGGCTTCGGGGTCGATGGTGCTCATGTCGAGATAGGTCGCGTCTTTGCGCAATCCATGAAGGATTCCGTTTTCGCCGAGGGCAATGTTTTTCACCGCGTCGGAGTCGGTGACTATGGAAATAACGATTTCGGAGCCGGAGGCCAGTTCGCGCGGGGAATTTGCCCAGAGCATTCCCAGCTTGAAGAGCGGTTCACCCTTTTCCTTACTGCGATTCCAGCCGGTTACCTGGTGGCCTGCCGCAAGCAGACGCGGCACAATCGCCCGCCCCATGTCCCCGAAGCCGATGAATCCCACGTTCACAGCACACCTCCAGGCCAACATCGCACGGCATGACGCCGGACTTCGCTAGGGCAAGTCTAGCGCTTCAGATGCTTGTCGAAATAGTCCATGAAGATATCGAAGGTCTTTTGCTGAATCTCGTCGGGTTTATAGGAGCCATCAGGTTCATTCATGGTGAAGACATAGCCGTGCGTGGGATGGTCGAAGCTGGCCCACTGCACATCCTTGCCCGCCTCCTTCATCCATTCGTAGGTCAGCTTAAAGATGCCCTGCTGGTGATCGCTTTGGCGGCCGAAAATCAGAATCGGCGTGTGGATACGCTGGATGCGTTCCATCGCCTCCACTTTGTTGGCATTTTTGCGCGCCACCTCGACGTCGTTGTACTGAATCTCGTTGTCTTTGCGCGGCGCGGTGGGGCCAGTATTGACCGTGAGGAATTCATGGTTCGCCGGTTCAATGCACACGCCCGCGGCGAAGGTGTATTCACTGGCGGCCTTCATGATCATTTCGCCGCTGTGGCTGACGCC
>DATFSI010000131.1:0-5748 GCA_035262705.1 Candidatus Acidiferrum sp.
TTTGGGAAGCAATTCGACGGCGGTATCGTGCGGCGTGGCAACGATCGCGGCATCGTATTTGCCGCCGAACGCGGAGCGCTCGCTTGCGGCAATGGCCTTGGCCGAGAGTTTCGTCCCTTCGGCCACTTTCGGATCGAGAACAACGATTTCCTTGACCGCGGCGAGCTTCGTCAAGGCCTGGATGCGCTGCGCGCCAATCAGGCCGGCGCCGGCGACGATAATTTTCATAGATCGACGCGCCTCAGCTTTAGCGCCTCCGCGCGAAACGATTCGTGCGAAAGCGTGAGATACGGATCGTTGACGTGAATAAAGCGACCGGAGATACCATCGGAATCGGAAGAGAGCAGCCAGCGGCACAACGCGATGGGCTTGGAAAAGGGGACAACAGTGCGTACCTCTCCGCCTGCGGCGCGCACGGCGGCCAGCATCGAGGTTTCGTTGGCACCGGGCGCGATGATGTTCACATCGATGGGCGTATGCGCTGCGTCGAGCTCCATGGCCATCGTTTCGCACATGCGCACCGCGGCTGCTTTCGCGGTGCCGTAGGGAAGAAACCGCGGATAGCCATAGCCTGCGCCCCCGCCGGCAAAGAGGACGATCTTGCCGCGGCGCGATGGGTTTTGCGGCGGTGCGTCGAGCCGCAGCTGCACGAACGCTTTGGCGATAAAAAATGGGCCGGCGCAATTGACGCGTAGCGTGTGCGCGAATCGTTCGGCATCGAGTTGCCAGAAATCGCCGGCTTGGCCGAGTTCGGCGGCGGCGTGAATGACGGCATCGAGACCGCGCCATTCGCGGCGGATTTCGTTGAACAGGGAATCGATGGAGTGCGGATCGGCGATGTCCGCGCAGGAAGAGCGATGCACCGGGCCCAGTTCGCGCGCGGCTTCATGGGTTTTTTCGCTGGTGGCACACAGCCAAAGTTGATGCCCGGATGCGGCCAGATCGCGGGCAATTTCCAGGCCGATGCCGCGGCTGCCTCCAGTAATCAGGACGCGCGCGGACTGCGCCAGGTTTGTGACCCCATGCATGGCACTTTGCTCCGGAAAATGCGAACTCCTATTAAAGCATGAGAGCACGAAATTCGTAGGGTTTTGAGGTCGACGGTGGGGAGGGCTTCGACTATGATGGATTTATATCCCGCGTGAAAAGTTTCTTTGTAAACATGCGAGTTGACGGAAGCTTGCATACCCGGATTTAGCAGCGGATTTAACACAGAGGACACAGAGGAAGAGCACAGAGGGCACGGAGAAGAGGATGAAGGCAGGGCGGTTTTTCATTGTGGGCGGGGCGGGCTTCGTTGGGTCGCACTTCACGGATGTGCTGTTGGCGGATGCCGCCGGGCATTCGGTGACGATCTATGACAACCTCAGCTCGGGCCGCGAATGGCATTTCGCGAAACACCTGCACAATCCGAACTTCAAGTTTTGCAAGGGCGACGTGAAAGATCTGGACTCGCTGCGGCGTGCCATGGACGGCAGCGACGTGGTGATTCACCTGGCATCGAATCCGGATATTGCGCGCGCAGCCACCGAGCCGGACATCGACTTTCGCGAAGGCACCTACCTGACCGAGCGCGTGCTGGAGGCTATGCGGCTTAGCTCCGCGAAGCGCATGTTGTATGCCTCTGGCAGTGGCGTTTACGGCGAACTGGGCATGGTGGAGGCAGGTGAGGACTATGGCCCGTTGGTGCCGATTTCCACCTACGGAGCCAGCAAGCTGGCCGGCGAAGGGCTGATCAGCTCCTACTGCCACATGTTTGAGATGGCCGGCTGCGTTTTTCGCTTCGGCAATGTGGTGGGGCCGCGGCAGACGCACGGTGTGGGCTTCGACTTTGTACGCGCGCTGCGCAAGGACCCCGCTCGGCTGCGGATTCTGGGCGACGGCGGCCAGAGCAAATCGTATGTGTACGTGGAAGACGTGATTGGCGCGGTGCTGACCGCACACGAGAGGACCACGCAGAAATTCCAGACTTACAACGTCGCGACCGGCGATTACATCACCGTGAAGGAGATCGCTGAGCTTGCCGTGGAGTGCGTGGGCCTGCGATCCGGTTCGGTGAAGTTCGAGTTCACCGGAGGCGCCCGCGGCTGGAAGGGCGACGTGGCGGTAATCCGCCTGAACACGGAACGTATCCGTGCACTGGGCTGGAAAAACAAAAGAAATTCGCGCGAGGCGCTGCGCGAATCGATGATGGCGCTGATCCGCGATGCGGAACTGCTGTACGCGGGACAGGGAGCATAGCCGTTGGAGATTCTCGGTTACATTTTGCTGGCCGTGGCCCTGATCGGCACGTTGAGCTCCACGGTTTATCTGGGGTTGGTGCTGGCGGCGGTGGCGAAGTTTCGCCGCGGTTCACGCAAGCTGCTGCAACCGCCGGCCGCCGATGCGGACTTGCCCGCGGTTTCTGTGATCAAGCCGGTGCACGGCCTGGAGCCGCAACTTCGCGAAAACATCGAGAGCTTTTTCCGACAGGATTATCCCCGATTTGAGATTTTGTTCGGCGCGGACAACGCGGATGACGCGGCGCTCGAAATTGTCCGCGAGGTCAGCGCGCGCTATCCGCACGTGGTCAGCCGCATTATTGTGCATGGCGAGCCGCCGTGGCCGAATCCTCAGACCTATTCGCTTCACCGCCTGGCTCAGGAAGCGAAACATGGCGTGATCGTAGCATCGGACAGTGACGTGGAAGTCGCGCAGAATTACCTGCGCGAAGTGGTGACGCCGCTGCTGAAGCCGGGCATCGCCATGACCACGTGTCTCTATCGCGGTAAGAATGTGGGCGATTTCTGGTCCAATCAGACGGCGATGTTGATGTCGGTCGAGGAGCCAGCGGGTGTGCTAGTGGCGAACCTGCTCGAAGGTATGAAGTTCGGACTGGGGCCGACCATCGCCTTGCGCAAGGAAGCGCTCGAGGAGATCGGCGGCTACGAAAAGTTTTGCGATTATTCCGCGAACGATTTTATTCTGGGCAACTTGATTTCGAAAGCTGGGCACATCGTTGTGCTCTCGAGTCACGTCATCGACCACATTGTTAACCAAAGCACGTTTCGCAAAATGATGCAGAACCAGTTGCGCTGGCGGGTTACCGAGCGCTATTGCCGCCCCAAGGGCTATGTGGGCATGGGGCTGATTTTCGCCATGCCCTTTGGAATTCTGGGGCTGCTGGCCGGCGGGCTTTTGGGGCAGTGGGCTTTGGGCGCGGCCCTGCTGGCCTGGGCGATCATCAACCGCTTGATTGAGGCTTTCGCGGTTGGCTGGGTCGTGTTGCGAGACAGGCCCCTGCTGCGCCGCATTTGGCTTTATCCCACGCGCGATTTGTTAGGCTTTATAGTCTGGTGCCTGAGTTTTTCGGGGACGAAAATCGCCTGGCGCAGCAGCAAGTTCGAACTGCAAGGCGAGCGCATGGTGCTGCGCAAAAATGCCGGCCATCCTTCCTGATATCTCCGCGGGCCGCTGCAACTCATGAGCCATCTTCCCATCTGGCGGGCCGCTGTGCTGGCGCTGGCGGTCGCGCCGCTGGCTTATTATCTGGTGGCCATTTTCGCCGCGCTGCGATTTTTCCGTAAGAAGCGTGCCCGCAACCTGCCGGAGTTCACGCCGCCCGTAAGCCTGCTGAAACCCGTGCGCGGGGTGGACTTCGCATCCTATGAGAATTTTCGCAGCTTCTGCACGCTCGACTACCCGGAATACGAAATTCTGTTTTGTGTGAACGAAATGGACGACCCGGCCGTGCCTGTGATTCAGCGGCTGGCGAAAGAATTCCCCAAGCGGCGGATCGAAATTTTCTCCGGAGCACCGCAAGTCGGAACCAACCGCAAAGTCAACAACCTGGCGCTGCTGGCCAGGCAGGCGCGGTACGACTATCTGGTGCAAAGCGACGGCGATGTGCGCGCTGGTCCTGAATACCTGCGCGAGGTGGTGGCGCCGTTTGCCGACCCCGGCGTGGGCGTAGTGAGCTGCTTTTATCGCGGCGTGACCGAAAAGAACTTCTGGGCGGAACTCGAGGCGATCGGCGCAGCCAGCGATTTTCTGCCCGGGGCAGTAGTGGCAAATCTGCCCGGAAAGGTAACCTTCGCGCTGGGCGCGTCGGTGGCCACCACGAAATCGTGGCTGGCGAAAATCGGTGGATACGAAGCGCTGGCGGATTTCCTCGCCGACGATTACGAAATCGGGAATCGCGTGCACACTGCGGGGGGCAAAGTATTGTTATCGCGGGAAACCGTGTGGACCATGTATCCCGCGAAAACCAGCAGGGGCTTCTGGGAGCATCAAGAACGCTGGGCGCGCACAGTGCGCATGGTGCGGCCGGCTTCTTTTTTCGGCTTGATCTTCACGCATGGGTTGCCGCTGGCGATTCTGGCGGCGGCTGTGGCGCCAACGACATGGATTGCCGCCGCGTACCTTGTTGCCTATGCCGTGTTGCGCTTGCTAATGGCGTGGGTAGCCGGCGTGTGGGGCATAAAGGACGAGACCTTGGCGCGAAAACTGTGGCTGGTGCCACTTCGCGACGCTATCCATTTCTGCTTGTGGCTGGCAGGATTCACCTCCAACCGCGTGAAATGGGGCGAGTCCGAGTTTGCCATTGAAAATGGCCGAATGAGAGAGATTCAGACCCGGGAGGAGGGCGTATGAAAAAATCCAGCTTCAAGCATATTCGCAACTTCATCCGGCCCTGCCTGATTGAAGCCGGTCGGCGGCGCTCTACCCCAGAGTCTCGCCTAGTGGTTAGGGTCCGGTATGACTTTGAGCGCTTTCAGGTGGACGTCCCGAAATACCGTGGGCCAGTATTCCTTGAACATGTTCCCAGCCAGATGCCACCCGATATCACTGGCATAGCGCTGCATGGTTCGCGCACCGGTCTGCTCATGGACAGGATAATACGCATTGGAAAGCGCCTCGGCGGCCAGGGGGCCCAGAAAGGCCGACGCATTAAACACGTCGTTGCCATTGTCGCTGCGCGTCACAAAAAGGCGCTTCACCGAATATTTGATGGCGCGACCGAAGCTGGGGTGGCTCTCCGGAAAAAAGCGCGGGTCTTGGCGAAGAATGGAAGCAAAAACGAAATTTCCGAAGAAGGCTTGCGACGACGCGCGGGCAATCGAGTAGCCGTAGCGCGTGCCGTAGGCATCCCAACCTTGGCCGGGAGCGCTGGGAGAATTGGTGGCCTGGTTTTTCGCGGCGCTTAAGGCAGAAGCGAAAAGGTACGCCGGCGAGATCGACTGGTTCACGAAAACCTTGAATTTCCCACCCGGGGAAAGCGGAAAGGGACTGGTAGCGATATCCGGAAAAATGATGGACCCGCTGGTAGCATAGCCGATGAAGCGGGAACCTCCCTTGTTGGTTGCAGAGGCTTCTTGTTTGGGCTTCGGCGAATCGGGCTTTGAGGAATCGGATGACGAACCGCCGGCTCCGGCGGGTTGCTGACCGCAAACTAGAGCGGCAGCAACGAATGCGGCGCCGCCGGACACCAGGAATCGCAAAAGCCAACGGCGAATGGAAACACTCAACGGTTCGAACATTCTTACCCCCCAGAAATTTCGACCAGGGAACGTCCTGTGGATGGACCCGAGTTCTAGGATGGCCCAACGCTTCGCCAGACTGCCCCTGGAAACATGGGAAGCGTGTCACTTCGAACTTCCCCCACGGCATTAGAATCAGAGACACGCCGTTCGGATGCAATGCGTGCAGGGGAAAGTATCATGGCCCGTGGGGGCCTGCAACTGATTCCCGGAACGCGAGAAATCCTGG